>JALSHE010000091.1 GCA_026982415.1 Robiginitomaculum sp. | reverse complement strand
AGGGCGGATAACCCCGGCATAATAAATCAACCAATAGGACCCTACGCACAAAAGCAAAAACAGGGCGGTTTGTCTTGGATATGGTCGGCCAATAGCCCTGACCGCAAAAAAACCGCAAATAATGACCAGCAAATTCAGGGTTTTTTCCCACATTACAGTGTCTGAAAATATACGCCAATAATGCAAAGCATAAAAATAACTTGGGGGGTGTATATTGTTTTTGAGCCGATCAGTGATTTGGGGCAGGTTCAGGGAAATATCTGAATAGTATTCAGCC
Organism: Robiginitomaculum sp.; assembly: GCA_026982415.1. GTDB lineage: Bacteria > Pseudomonadota > Alphaproteobacteria > Caulobacterales > Maricaulaceae > Robiginitomaculum_A. The sequence goes on along the minus strand of JALSHE010000091.1, from coordinate 45,835 downwards.
CATACCTCATCGCGCCAGACAGGGCGGAAATACATAGCAATTAACATAATTGCAAGCGGAACTGCGCTAGCATAAATCCATTTTTTAAGCGCGTCACCTGTCATTTTGTTTTCCGGCTTCGCTTTTTGTCCAATAAGCCAAATTTGAACTGAACGGACCAAGCGGCAAGCCCGTGCGTGCGCCAACGCCCTTTAAGCCTGCGCGCGTAAAGACCTGCTCTAAATCGCTTAGGCTTAAAAATTGAAGGTTTTGCGGTACAGACCAGTATTCATATTTGCCTTTTCGAGTAAACACCCGAAACAGTTTTGGTATAAAATGCAATAGCGGAATAGCCGTGTGGTGCTCAAGTGGGAACCAGCGATTGGGAATGGTGATATAGACATGTTTGGCGACGCGTGATAATTCTTGTAAGATTTTCAACCGGGCAGTACGCGAACCCATATGTTCAAACACTGCATTTGAATAAGCGACATCAAAGCTTTTATCCGCAAAAGGCAAGGGTTCGCCGGGCGTTATGGGCACATAGGAAATGTTTGGGAAAGCTTTTATAACTTCCTCGCCGTCGCCAATGCCAACGCAACAGATATTTTGAGGGTGGGGGTAAGATTTCTCCAATATATTTGATTCTTCGTTTTCGGTTTCTGAAATTCCGAAATCTAAAATTCGCGTGTTTTCATCAGGCGTCATAACCGCAATAAAATGTCTGTACATGCGCTGGCGTGCATAAATCGTCACCCGTCGGGCAAAGGGCACCGACATGGCGTGTTGATAATAAATTTCGTCTATATCAGCGCCGAGCGGCTTTTGCAGCGCGGCTTCGCCGGGCTTGTTATAGACGACGAGACGCAAAACAATATAGTTAAACAAAAACGCGACGCCAGCGCCGCAGGCCAGAGCTAATATCGGATAAGAAAGCACCGGGACTTTAGCAAAAATAATACCAGCATAGACGGTAAAATTAATGCCCGCGCCAAAGCTTTCAACAATAAAATACCGCGCCGCTTCACCCGAAGTGCTGTGCCCGCCAAGCCCTCGGAAAGTTAAAAATCGGTTGAGGAGCCAGGTGAAGGTTACGGCCATAATAAAAGCCGGAAACCAGGATAGAATTGGCCCCATAGCCAAGGGCCCCGTTAGCAGGAAAACCAAGCTGGAATGCACAATAAACCCGCCGCCTCCGACAAGGCAAAAGCCTATTAGCCGGGGAAGTTCTGATTTTACCCGGTCTTTTAGAGACACAGTTTTTAAGGACATTGGCACACACAGTTGAAATTTTCATATTTATGCCACTTTAATAGCAAAAAATAAACTAAATTCGGTTTTATCTGAAAGTTATGACACATGTTTTGGTATTTGATTCTGGTGTAGGCGGGCTTAGCGTTGTGGCTGAGTTACGGGCGCTTATGCCGGATCTATATATTACCTATGTGGCCGATGATGCGTTTCGACCTTACGGCGAAAAAACCGAAACCCAATTGAAAGAACGCCTGCCTGGCTTATTAAAAACCATGGCATTAGCGGTAAACCCTGATGTGGTGGTGATCGCTTGTAATACGGCATCGACCACGGCACTGGCGGAAATTCGTGCTGTTCTTGATATTCCGGTTATTGGCGTTGTGCCTGCGGTCAAGCCAGCGGCGCAAATGAGCAAGACAAAAACCATCGCAGTTCTTGGTACACCCGGCACGGTCAAGCGTAAATATGTGGATAAGCTAATCGCTGATTTTGGCAATGGCTGTCAGGTCGTTCTGCATGGTTCTACCGGGCTGGTAGATCTGGCAGAGAGGAAGCTATCCGGACAAGATATAAATATTGATGATATTCATGCGGAAATAAAACCTATGTTTTTTGCCAAATACAGGGAAGATACTCACGAGGAAAATAATCACGGGGAAAATATTGATATTGTCGTGTTGGCTTGCACGCATTTTCCTTTGATGATGAAACAGTTGAAAGAGGCCGCGCCGCAGCAGGTAAGATGGATAGATTCCGGTGCCGCAATTGCGCGGCGCACTGCGTCCGTTTTGAATAAGCTGACCTTGAATAAGGTGCCAGATTATCCGCAGACGGCATTACTTATTGGCGGCCAGAAAAATGTTACGCGGGCTAGAATGTTTGCAAAGTTCGGATTTGTAAAAACCGTCATTTTATGAGTGAAAAACCGACCTCCAAATTACCCAACCAGCAATCACTAGCGCTAAAAACCCGAAAGTAAATTTGGCAAAATGCTTTTTAATGATGGCTTCTGCGCTCTCGCCGAACTTCCACACCAGGCCTGCGACAAAATAAAACTGAAGTGCGCGCGAAAAAATACTGGCAATTAAAAATACCGCAAAATTTAGTTTCAGCAAGCCCCCTAAAATAGTCACGACTTTATAGGGAAAGGGGGTGAGTCCTGCACCAAACACGGCCATTGCGCCCCAATTGTCAACCATTTCGGTAAAGCCCGCAATTTTATCAACTTTGCCCAGTTTTTCCAATATAGGGAGGGCGATAGCTTCATAAGCAAACCAGCCGATAATATAGCCAACAATGCCGCCAAGCACTGACGCCACCGTACACCAAAACGCATAGCGCCAAGCTTTGCTACGATCTGATTGTACCATAGGCACCAACATGACCGAAGTCGGGATTGGAAAGATAAAGCTCTCGAAAAAGGAAATGGTATATAAGGTGCGCTCGGCATTTTTATGCCGTGCCGCCTGTTTTACCCGCTCATACCAACGCTCAATAAAGGAAAAATTCAATATCATGGTTCCCCATAGGCAAAAAAATCAAATAAAACCAGAGTAAAATACAGGAGAATTATGAAAAACCATGTTGACCACAGAAGTGCGGGCGTTATGGTGCGCGCCTTACCAAAGTCCAGAGACGGAATGCGATGGATATGTTGTGGATTAAAGTGCGGGTGTGGCGGAATTGGTAGACGCGCGGGATTCAAAATCCCGTTTCCCTAGGAAGTGCCGGTTCGATTCCGGCCACCCGTACCAGCCTTTGCTCGCTTGCACGATCTTAGGCTTGGTGGGCCGGCTGCATAAAATCACGAAAACCTCTTTCAAGCACAGTAGGGGCGTAGGCGAATTGTTAAAACAAGCATTTGTTTGACTAGGTGGTCGTCCTTATGGAGCTTTTGCTGTTTTCTTTGGGGCTGTTTTTTTCTTTGGCGCAGGTTTTTTTGAGGTCTCTGTCGCAACCGCTTTTTTTAATAACTTGAATTCCGCCAGGATATCGTCTGCGATGTCTTGCACGTCTGGGACTGCGACCTTGCAGGCGATTAGGCCGAAATCTAGGCGGTCCATATAGCTTGTCAGGGTGATGTTGAGGGCGCAGCCGTGGGTGGCGATGGAAACTGGGAAGTTCGAGATCACTTTGCTGCCGGCGAAATACATGGGTTTACGCGAACCCGGCACATTGGAAATCGCGACATTCATGGCGGCGGGCATGTAGTCGATCAATTTGGTGCGGCTGGTGATTTGTGCCATGGCCGAGACCATGACGGGCGCACCAAAAAATGAATAATCTTTGGGGAAAATATCCTTGATAGCGGCGAGGCCTTTCTTGGCACGCTTGGCGTTTTTGTTGACGACCTTGAGGCGCTCTAAGGGAGCGTCAATAGCTGTGCCGATTTCGCAGTTCATGCTGGCCACCTGATTGGCACCGGATTTATCACCAACCTCACGCAAGGAGACCGGAACCGCCGCCACAAGATTGCGCTTGGGGAGTTCGTTATGGCGCTGTAAATATTTACGCAGAGCGCCGCCGCAAATGGACAACACCACATCATTTAGTGTTGTTCCCGTTCCTTTGGCGATAGCAATGACTTCTGTGATTGGCAAGGTTCGTGCGCCAAAAGCCCGTTGTTTTTGGATGCGGACATTAAAGCGAGTTTTGGGGGCGGGGCGTAGATTGTCCAATAAACTGCCGCTATCCTCTATGGAGTTCTGCACGACTTTGCGCAGAGCCTTCATATAGGCGGGTGTCATTTTGAGCATATCAAATTGTTGCTGGGCGAATTTGCCGTAAGAGCCGCCGATCATTTCGAAAAACCCGGGGTCTTCTTTGGATAAACGCACCTGATTGCTGGGGAGTGGCGGGCGCGGGGTGGGTTCGCTATCTGAAAGAATATCCATAGCCGACACACCCGCGCCGCCGTCAATGCTGGCGTGGTGGGCTTTGGTATAAAGCGCGAAGCTGCCTTTCGGGAGGCCAAAGGCCGGATCTTCCACGCCTTCGATAATATAAAATTGCCACAAGGGACGATCGCGGTCGAGGGGTAGAGAGTGCAGGCCTTGAACGATTGCCCGTAATTGATCTAGGTTTCCAGGGTCAGGTAGTCTGGCGTGTTTAATATGATAATCCAGATCAACAATTTCGGCTTCGACCCAGACCGGATGGTCAATATAAAACGGTGTGTGTTTCAGCTTGCGGTGGAAGGACGGGATTTCGTGCAGCCGCTCAACGATTTGCGCCTTTAAAGATTCGTATGGGCTATCACCCTTTTTAGCAGGCTCGCACATCAACAAGCTTGAGATATGCATGGGGGTCTCGTTGGTTTCCATATAGAGAAATGTCGCATCGATGCCAGATAATTTGCGCATGGGTTTGTTCCTTATGCTGTGGCTACACTATCAAAACTAGGGGTTCGGAAAAACATTTTCCGCGCACCCGTATTGATGAACGGCTTCCAATTGTCTTCGTTTTGCGCCAATCGGTCGGCGATAATATAAAGGACGCTTGGATTAACACCCATGCCGCAATGGGAACCTTCAACACGGATATTTTCTACGTGCTTGGCTTTTTCGGGGTTATCAGGTTTTCTCTGGTGACAGTTTTGCCAAGCTACCACGCCGTCGGTTTTTGAATATATCGAAGTTGTCGGCACGTCGGGAGCTTGTGATAAAATGGTGTCTAGGGGCGGTTCTTCCACGGAATGCCCCGAGACATATTCATAAAACTTAGTCGCGTGGGATGCTTTCGGATTACCGGAATGGGGGCTGCCCATGGAGATAACAAGCCTGACTTTTTCGGGTCTGAGCTTCGCTAATTCACGCGCAAAAATCCCGCCAAGGCTCCAGCCCACTATACTAAGCTTACATTTATGTTTTGCGTAAATCTCATCGACCTTGGCCAGCATTTTTTCCAAAACCTGATCGCGCAAGCCGAGATTGCGGCCTTGCTCCCAAGCATAGGGGCGGTAGCCACGCTTTTTCAAAAACCGGCGTAGCGGCACAGTTGACAAATCAGATGCTGCCAACCCGGGAAGTACTAGCACTGGATGCCCGTCGCCCTTTGCCATATGTTTGAAAAAAGGGGTGCTGGCCAAATAGGTGCCCATTTCAAAAATAGAACGTCCTTCCATCATTAACAAGAATGCGGACGGCGCTTTTACCTGTCGTGGTGGTTTTGACATCATTTCCCCTTTTATAATTAACTGTAATTTCCCCTTTTATAATTAACTGTAGATTATACCCTACATTTAGAAAGATAAACCTAACCACAAGAACAAGCTTTGCCAAGCGCCGTCTGTCTTACTGAATATCGATAATCTACTCTTGCCCTTCGCGCCTATTTCGGCTTTTATGTCTCGAACGGCTTTATAGGAAATAGACATGAAAAAATTACTGCTTTTGGGTGTTGGCGTTTTGGCGTTAACGGCTTGCCAACCTGCGGATAAGCAAGCCAAAGACAACCATGATACGACGACTGCTTATCATTTAAATAAGGATCACCCGATGGAATATAACGCTGCCGGCAAAACCGATGCTGACCATTTATACCTAGAAGAGGTTTTGGGCGACAAAGCGCTGGCCAAAGTCAAATCTTGGAACCAACGTTCCGAACCTATTATGCAGGGCGATGTTTATAAAGCCATGAAAGCGGAACTTCTGGAAGTTTATAATTCGCCTGAAAAAATCCCCTATGTGAGTTACCGTGCGGGCAAGGCCTATAACTTTTGGCAGGACGATAAACATGTTAAAGGTATTTGGCGCCGTACAACACTAGATAGCTACCGGAGCGATAAACCAAAATGGCAAACCGTCTTGGATATAGACGCGCTGGCAAAGTCGGAAGGCAAGAACTGGGTTTATAAAGGCTCTAGTTGTTTGGCACCGGCATATAATAGCTGCATAATTTCATTATCCGATGGCGGTAAAGACGCCACAGAACGCCGCGAATATAATGTTGGCAAGAAACAATTTGTTCCAGATGGGTTTGCCTTGCAAGAAAGTAAGGGCGGGACGGCTTGGCTTGATAAGAACAATCTTCTGGTTAGTATAGACTTTGGCACAGATAAAAGCGGATCCACAACAATGACGGATAGTGGTTATCCATTCGTCAATAAATTATGGACACGCGGCACACCATTATCCGAGGCACGCGAATTAATGCGCGGCGAAAAGACCGATGTTGGCGTTTGGCCTGGCACATTTGAAAACGCAAAAGGCAAGGACGAAATCCTCATCGTGCGCGCCATTACTTTCTATACCACCGAATATTACTGGATACCGCGATATGGCAAAAACAAATGGAAGCCAATCAAGTTACCTGTGCCGCTCAAGTCCAATTTGGGTGATCAGTTCAAAGGTCAACAATTACTGACATTGCAAGAAGATTGGCCCCAGGAAAATGGTAAAGTGTTTGCGTCGGGAACGCTTGTTTCGTTTTCGATCGCAGACTTTATGAAAACCGGGAAAATTGATACGGTCAATGAAGTGATTGCACCTACGGCTCGCCAGTCTATTGCTGGTTTTGGCGCTACAAAAGGTGCGCTTTTATTAAGCTTGTACGAAAATGTTTCGGGTGCAGCCTATGCTTTCGATTTTGACGGTACGGCTTGGACAAAGACCAAGCTTGATTTTCCGGCAAACGGTAAGGTGGCTATCGGCTCGACCAACGCAAAGGAAAGTATTGCCTTTATTAACACCGAAAGTTTCTTAACTTCGGACACATTTTGGACAGTAGATACGTCCACACTGAAAACGCAAAGTGTTAAATCATTGCCGAACTGGTTTGATGCCTCGACTATGGAAGCCAAGCAGTTCGAAGTGGCTTCGAATGACGGCACAAAAATTCCGTATTTTGTTGTTTCTGCAAAAGATATGCAGATGAACGGCCAAAATCCGACGCTCCTCTACGGCTATGGCGGGTTTGAAGTTTCTATCAACCCAAGCTATTCCGCGACCATTGGTCGGGCTTGGTTGGCGCGCGGCGGTGTTTATGTGGTTGCCAATATTCGAGGCGGCGGCGAATTTGGCCCGGACTGGCATCAGGCTGGCCTTAAAACAAAACGCCAAATTATCTATGATGATTTTATCGCGGTGGCCGAAGACTTGATAGAAAAGAAAGTCACAAGCCCAGAACATCTTGGTATTCATGGTCGTTCTAACGGCGGGCTTTTGATGGGCGTGATGTTCACCCAACGGCCTGATTTGTTCAATGCCGTAGCTATCGGCGTGCCGCTGCTCGATATGCGCCGTTATGATAAATTACTGGCGGGCGCAAGCTGGGTCGGTGAATACGGTGACCCGGACGACGAGGGTGCGGAGGGTGCATATATCCGCACATTATCACCTTATCACAATATACGCAGCGACGTGAAATACCCCGAGCCCTATATCTATACATCCACCAAAGACGACCGCGTTCATCCGGCCCACGCCCGTAAATTCGCGCAACGCCTAGAGGATATGGGACTGCCGTTCCAGTATTACGAAAACATAGACGGCGGACACGCGGGCGCGGCCAACCTTGAAGAAACGGCGCATTCGCAAGCGCTGATATATTCTTATTTAGCCGGGAAATTAATGACGGAGTAAAGTATGGTCGCGAAGCGCGTTTAATTCTTCACTACAGCCGTAGAATATGTATTTTATTTTTATTCTGCGGCTGAAGTTTCTTCTTCCGCTTGTACTTTTTGAGGTTTCCGCGTTTTCTTGACCTTTACGGGTTTCTCAGTACCGTTACTGTCGGCTGAGGCTTCACTAGAGGCTGCAGTTGCAGTGCGGCGGTTTAAATAACTGCGTGAGCGGCTTTTAGGCTTGTCACTATTGCCGATTTCGGATTTTTCTTCCTTAGCTTCATCGCCGTCGTTGGATTTAGTTTTTAAGGGTTTTTCTGCATTTTTCCCGGCACTTTTTTCTGCATTTTTTTCGACTTGGGCGGCGTGTTTTGCTCGGCGCGCAGCTTGTTCTGCCTCGCGTTGTTCGGTCTGCAATCTGTGCTGCTCAGCTTTCTTTTCGGCAACTACGGCTAATTCTTGTACAATACGCAAATAATGCTCGGCGTGCTGTAGATAGCTTTCCGCCTTGACCCGGCGACCTGAAACAGACGCATCGTGGGCAAGAGACATATATTTGTCATAGATCGTTTTTGCTGAACCCCGCACCCGCACGTCCGGCCCATTACTGTCCAACGCCCGGTTAGGGTTGTTGTTCTTATTGTTGTTATGTTGCGGCTTACGGCCTCGACCTCTTGGGCGTCTACTCATAAGACTTTCCTATATATGCGGGGTACATCCAATCGCTATCCCGTCCCTCCCGCGCAGACGGAGCGCATAAAATTTTGTAATATCGTCCCCGGCTCAGCGGAGGTTCTTTCAATAAAATAACTCTTATAATATTTGTGGTGCGGCAGATTTTCATGTCCGCCTGCGAACCTTGATATGTAAGCTAGCCGCTAGTTTGGCTTTGTCCAAGCCTTTTTTGCATTTATTTGCTAAAATGTCGCACTTATTATTCGGTCATGCCCGGCTAAATCTTGTTGGCAGTCTATGTTGGTAGCTCCAGCTTGTTTGAGCAGGTCAAAAACCTTACGTTTCTGGTCGTGCCCGATTTCAAAAATCACATGCCCGCCCGGATGCAATGCATCTCTTAGGCCTGCGATAATCGTTCGGTAGGCCACAAGTCCGTCCGACCCTCCGTGCAGGGCTAGCTCTGGTTCGTATAGTTCTACGTCCGGAGGGAGTTTGGTCATAGCTCTGTCGTCAATATAGGGCGGGTTGGAGACGACGACATCAAATTTTCCGCTGACGCTCTCCAGATAGTTTGAACGGATAAATATACTACGCTCGGAGACACTGTGCTGGTCGGCATTGGTCTGGGCAATACTCAGTGCTGCGTATGATATATCAACTCCGACTCCTGTGGCCTGTTCGCGTTCATGAAGAAGGCTAATGAGAATAGCCCCGCTCCCTGTACCGATGTCCAAAATACGCGGTGCGGTCATATCCCTCATGAGTGTAAGCGCATGTTCTACCAATCCTTCTGTCTCGGGGCGCGGAATCAAGACGTTTTCATTCACCTTGAAGTCCAAAGTCCAGAAGGCTTTTTCACCCAAAATATAGGCGATAGGTTCATAGGCTAGGCGAAGCCCTAGCAATTCATGGAACTCGGTTTGGACGGTTTCAGGGACAATGTCGTTGTCGCAAACAATTAATTCGGCAGCGGTTTTATGGCTCGCCTTTTCGAGTAACATACGCAGATCAAGCGCCGGGTTTTCGGCGCCCGCATTGGCCAGCATTTGGGCGGCACTGCGCTTCAAATCACCGTAGGTAATCTTTGCCTTAGCCATCGGTCTCAAGCGCTGCCAGCTTTTCGGCTTGGTCTGCGGCCACTAAGGAGTTGACAACTTCGTCCAAAGCGTCACCTGCAATGATTTTATCGAGATTATACAAGGTCAAATTAATCCGGTGATCGCTAACCCGCCCCTGGGAATAATTATAGGTACGGATGCGCTCGGAGCGGTCCCCGGAGCCAACTTGGGATTTACGGTCGCCTGCCCGCTCGGCGTCGATACGCGCGCGCTCCATATCATAGAGTTTCATCTTCAAAATCTTTTCGGCGTTGGCGCGGTTCTGGTGTTGGGACTTGGCATCACACACGACAACAATACCAGTTGGCTCATGGGTCATACGTACAGCCGAATCGGTTTTATTGACATGCTGGCCACCCGCGCCAGACGCTCGCATGGTATCGACCCGCACATCGGTCATCGAGAAGTTAACCTCAATATCCTCTGGTGCAGGTAAAACGGCAACGGTAGCGGCGGAGGTGTGTACGCGGCCTTGGGTTTCTGTTACCGGAACCCGTTGCACGCGGTGAACCCCGCTTTCAAATTTCATTTTGCCAAAAACACCATTGCCAGTGATGGAGGCAACGATTTCTTTATAGCCACCCATTTCGGCCTCGGATTCGGTTTCGATCTCCAATTTCCAACCTTGAAGCGATGCATAGCGTGCATACATACGAAATAGATCGCCCGCAAATATCGCCGCTTCGTCGCCGCCTGTCCCCGCGCGGACTTCCAGTACAACTGAAGCATTGTCGTCTTTGTCTTTGGGCAGCAGTAAAATGCTGACCTGGCGTTCAATAGCGCCTAGGCCTGATTTAAGCGCGTGCAATTCTTCCTTGGCCATGGCACCCATTTCTGGATCGGCAATTAATTCTTCCAGTTCTGCAATTTCGTCCAACCGCTCTTTTAATGTCCGTACACCTTCGGCCACAGGGCGAAGTTCGGCGTGCTCTTTGGCTAATTTGACGATCTCGTCCGGCACGGTCTCGACACTCATTCGCGCTTCAATAGCGTCGAATTTATCTAAAACCTGCTCAAGTTTTTGCTGCGGTATTTTCATAAAACCTGTTTAGTGGTTTTAACTCTGATGTCGAGAACAACTTATACAGTTGCGCTTACCAATATAGGTCTTAGTCATTTTCCACGACATTAATATAGGCGATGGTGCCGGCGCGTTCTTTTGTTGTAATGAAACTCATGAGCGTAATGATAGCTGTGTCGGCTTGTTTTTCCGAGAGGGCAGGGAGGTCGTCTACCTGTTCTTTGTATTGTTCGGCCATGCGCTGGGAGATATTGGCATAGAGGAAATCGGTTGTTTCGGGGGCGGCCTCGACCCCGGCTTTTAGGGCAGCCAATAAATCTTTGGTGTCCATATCACGAAAAATAATAGGCGCGGCGGATTTTGGCAAGCGCGCAGGCAGGTCTTCGAATGTGAGCAAGCCTCTACGGATGTTATCTGCGGTTTCGGGGCTGTCCTTGGCAATAATGTCCATTAAAGTTTCGCGGCGTTTTTTGGGAAGAACCCCCATGACATCGGTCATGAAGCCAACAGCTTGCGCGCTGGTATCGACATCCGTTGTTTCTAAAAGCTCTATCTTGACCAGCTCGGATACTGCACTGATGACTTCTGCGTTGACCTCTGCTCCGGATGACATGTGGCGCGCAGCACCGCCTGCTAAGGCATCTGAAAGTTCAACCAGAATTTCACCAGCCTTTAACGACCCCAATTGCGCCAAAACTATGCTGACCAATTCCGGGCGTTGTTCATTTAAATAATCTGCCAAGCGTTGAACAGGCAGGCCTTGCAGGCGTTGCCAAATACCTTGGTTTTCATTGCCGGAGGCTTGTGGAGTTTGAGGCGGCGCGCCAAAAATACGTTCGGCACGTTCCGAAGACAGAAGGTCTTGTGCTAATTCTCGGGCCTGTTTTTCACCGCCGTGCAGGGATCCCGCGCGCTTTTTCATATCCGTGATAAAGTCGGCAATAGTTGCAAGTAGAACCTCCCGTGGCACCAAATCTATCGTACCCATTGCTGTGACAAAATTGTGGAGGTATTTGTCTTCTATGGCTTCGACGATGGGTCTGGCAAAGTCCGCACCAAGAACCGCAACTATGATTGCACCTTTCTGGGCGCTGGAATATTGGCGCGTCGCTTGTAATATGTCCTGAGCATTGGCAGGGATCATATCTATGGTTTGTTGGGTCTGCATTATCCATATCCCATGATTAAAGCTTCGGTGATTTTCATCCACCCATCTGCAACAACAAAAAACGCCAACTTAAACGGCAAGGAGACCACGGACGGCGGTACCATCATCATGCCCATGGCCATGAGAACCGAGGCAACGATAAGGTCTATGATTAAGAACGGTAAGAAAATGACAAAACCTATTTGAAACCCGCGCTTAATTTCCGACAACATAAATGCAGTAACTAAAAGGCTAAACTGCGGGTTTTCTACGTCGTATTCCCGGTCCGGCATAGTTGCAGCGAGCCGGGCGACGGCATCATCCCCGACCCGTTTTTCCATAAAGACACGAAACGGTGTCAAGGTGCGATCAATCGCTTGTTGTTCGGTAATTTCGCCGTCCATATAAGGGGACAGCCCGTCTTCCCAAGACTGGGTAAACACTGGCTCCATGATAAAAAATGTTAAAAACATCGCCAGCCCCATAATCATCATATTGGGGGGTGATTGTTGCAAGCCAATGGCTTGGCGCAAAAACGAAAACACAATAACAATAAATGGCAAACAGGTGATCATCATGGCAATACCGGGCGCTAGGCTGAGCACTGTCACGATCAGGAAAAGCTGAATGATACGCCCGTCCAAACTGGCACCTTCAATACTGGCACCGTCTATGGCCTGATCCAGAAGGCTACCAGCATTGTCTGGCACTTGGCCAAATGCGGTGAAACCAAGTAAGGCCACTGAGCAGAGCCAAACGGCTGTAAATAGGTATAAATGCTTGCGGTTTAGCTTCACTGTAACATGTCCTCGGACACATCAACTATCTCGGTAAGCTTTACCCCGATTGCCCCGGTTTTGGGGTCGGTTTCAATCAGGTCGCCCCGGGCAATAATACGTCCGTCAATGACTAAATCCACCGGGTCTTCCAGCTTGCAATCCAGCGGGATGAGCGAATCCTTTTTCATCAAAAGTAATTCGCCTATGGTTGGCCGTGCCGTGCCGATTACAACTTGCACATTGACATCCAGTGCATAGATAGAGCGTTTATAGTGCGCACCCTCGTCTTGGTCCCGGCGTTCATGCACGGGGATGTTTTGCTCGTGCTCATCTGGTTTTTGCGATTTGTTTGTTGGTTTTTGTTGGGGCTGTTCCATTTAATTTTCCTGTGAATTGGTTTCGGAATATTTTTGCTCAATACGGTTCAATAGTTTTTGCAGCACGCCCTTGATGTCGATTTTTGCACCCCCGTTATCCCAAACGGCATGAACCGCTTGGACGGGGATGTTTTTATCGGGCTGGATAGTAAATATTGATGGTTTCTTGGTGCTTTGCACAATGTCGCTCAAAGTGACTTCATAGCCTGGATGCACCCTAAGTTCGATTTGTCCGTCCAGGGAAAAGGCCGAAAGTGACACTATGAATTCACTAATTTCGCCCGCCAGATTTTTATCGGCAAGGGCAGGGAGGCCGGCTTGTAGTAGCGCTAAAACTACGCGGCGGTGGCTGGTCTCTATCTCGTCTTTAATATTTAATATACTTTGTTCCAGCGCCGTTGCAAAAACGGATAAATCACATGCTGACTGCTCTGCTTGCAAGCGACCATCTTCCAGCCCTTGTTCATAAGTTTTTGGTGGTTCCGCATCTTGAACATTGCCGGGTACCGAATAGGCATCCAGGTCACGGAACGCGCCCAACCGCTCAAGGCCGGCTTGTTGGCATTCGTCAAAGCGAGAAATTTTGGTTATGATATTTGCGGTGCCGTTCATGTTGCACCTGCGCTCTTAACCGGAGCATCTGTGTCAAGCCACGAAGACAATAGGGCGATAGCATCTTCCGGGTTTTCTTGGGTAATAGATTTCAACATATCAACGGGGTCTTCGGCTTGCGGCGTGTTATTTATCGGCGCAGGCAATCCCGGCACGTGTTGACCCGCAGCTAATACCTGAACATCCATCTGGCCAAGCAGGTTTTGCTCGGCTGTCAAAGTTTGTGCATTTCCGAGTAATGGGCGCACAACGAAAATTCCCAGAGCGAGTACGATTAATCCAAGAAAACCTGCCTGAACCATGCTCCATAGATAGCGCTCCAGAAATTGGGACATGACACCTGGTTTTTCAATTGCGCCCGTTAAGTCCGGCATTTCGAAGGTAAAGTTTTTTAAGGTGAGTACATCTCCGCGCAGAGTGTCGATGCCGGCAGACGCCACCGCCAATTCGCGTAAAGCTGTCAATTCGGCCTCGGGACGTTGTGTCATAATAGGCTCGCCGTCAGCGTTTAACGTCCTAATGTCATTAACGAGAATAGCTACACTCAAGCGCTTAATTGCGCCTGGCAATATGGTGGAGTTCTTGATCAGTTCGGAGACTTCGTATTGAACAGTTTCTGTAGTTTCGCCCCGTTCCGCATTTGAACTACCGCCGCCCGCCGTACCATCTGGCAGGTTGCTGGCCACGCTCACGGCGGTTGATCTACCCGTACTGGTGTCAGTGATTTCCGTAGTGGTTTGGGATTTTATGACACGGGCATCGGGGTCAAATGTGTGCTCAGTCATTGTCTCGGACTTGCGCTCTATATCGAGCATGACGCTGACACGGGCATTGCCGCTACCGACGCGCGCTTCAATAAGTGACAACAAATCTTTCTTAATATTGGCTGCGCGTTCCAATCCGCCCAAGCCGTCTGCCGTGCGCCCGGCGATCATAGCCCCATCGCTGCCTGGCCCTGCTACAATGCCGAGCCGCGCATCTATGACAACAACATCAGATGGCTGAAGCCCGGCCACCGCCAAAGCCGTTAAATATTGCACGGCCTTTGCTGTTTGTCGGTTAATACCGCCCGAGGCGCGTATGGTGACAGAGGCAGATTGGGCTGCGGGTGCGCTTGAAAATGTTGCACTTTTGCTAGTACCCAAATGCACGCGCGCTAAGTCTACGGACGGTAATGCCAGTATAGTTCGGGCTAATTCACCCTCCTTGGCGCGCCAATAGGCCGTGTCGAACATATCCGATGTCATGGCAAAACTGTTGATATTATCGAACAGTTCATAGCCCGACATGCTTTGGCGCGGCAGACCTTCCTTGGCCAATTCGAGGCGTAGCGCATCGCGTTTATCTGCTTGTGCATAAATCGCCGATCCGCGTACCTCATAGGCGACATTTTTCGCAGCGAGTTCCGCGATGACTTCACCCGCTATTTGGGTCTCAAGCCCGGAATAGAGTAGCTCCAAATTTGGCTTCAATGTTTGTTTGGTCAGCAAAGTCAAAGTTGCAATGGTGGCCAAAACAGCCACAATAGCCATGATTTGTTTTTGTATATTTAGCGATAAAAATACCTTGAACGCATCCATGCGCGAATCCTTCACACCCAACTAACACAAGTAAAAGTAGTTTTCCTAACTACACGGTGAAATAGATTAAGTTTCTTAACAGAACGTTTACCAAAAGATGTTTTCACTAATTAACACTTAGGAGTAGTACTATGGCAAGAGCCTCAAAATCTAAAAAACAGTCAAAAGAAAGCCTGAAAGCATCAGGAAGCGACGCCGAATCAACTAAAGGCAAGAAACCAGGCATGATGGCAAAGTTGATTTTACCTGTCGTGCTTGGGGTCACGTCATTTTGCACTGTGTATTTTTTGCCCCGCGATATGCCAATTCAGACAAGTGAAAGCACCGAACATGTATCCAAGAGCAGCGATGCCGATGCCGTGCCTGAAATTCTTGCAACCTCTTTCGTCACTCTTGAACCGTTCACCGTATCCATCAAAGGTCGTTCCCGAATACTCAGGCTAGGGATAACCCTGGAAGTCCCTGAAATAAATGCTGAAGCCGTAGATGCCCATAATCCGAAACTGCGCGATGCCTTTATGGGCTATTTGAGCGTATTGGATATGGCACATGTAGAAGATGCAGCGTTTTTGGTCGGACTGAGAGCGCAACTTACCCGCAGGGCAAAATTTGTGCTCGGTGCCAATAACATTCAAAATGTCCTTATAACAGATTTCATGGTGCGCTAGTATGTATGCTTTTCTCCCCGATATTTTGCTGATTGTTGTTTCCGGTTTTACGTGTCTTTACTGTATTATCCTCAGTCGTCGGCTAAAAAAACTGCAAAGCCTCGATAGCGGTCTGGGGGCCTCTATCTTGTCGCTCACCCAGGCCGTGGCCAAGACCAATAGCGCCGCTCTCGAAGCCCGAAAATCAACCGAGGTCAGTGTCAAAATGTTGCAAGGCTTGTTGTTAGATGTAGAGAACGCCATTCCTCAAATTGAAGCTCGGCTCGAAAGCCTTTACGGCGCAAAAAAGGCCGCAGAAACCAAATCCGCCATGCTGCAAAAAGTAATCACAACGGAAATTGAACCTGCCTTGCAAAGTGCGCAGCAAACGTCCCGTTCGCTCTTGCAAATTGTCCGTGCCGTGAAAACCTTTGAGGAACGTAAAAGTTCTGGAACGCTAACCAAGCAAAAGAGAGCCGCATGAAAACCCGTATTCTCCCCATTCTTGGTATTTTATTGATGTGTACATTGGTCGTTCGGACATTGGCGCTATCCAGTGAAATTAGCGAAGAATACGCGAAACCAGTACAGAGTGCGGCACCAGAAAAACCTCGCGATACCGCCGCTACCAGAGCAGAGCAAGCAAGTGAACAACAATGTGTTACAGGCACTGCCCTACAAGCCGTGAACGAGAAAATGGCGGAATTTGATACACGCCAACAAGAAATGGCGGCAAAAGAAAGTGCCTTCAAAGCGATCGAAGCTAGGTTGGAAAAGCAATTAGCGGCAGTGGAGGCGGCAAAGGCGTCTTTGGACGAAAGCCTGCGTTACCGTACTTCAATCGCCAAAGAAGACATCTCACATCTGACTACAATGTACGAAACCATGAAGCCAAAGCAAGCGGCCAGAATATTTAACGAGATGGACCCCAATTTTGCAGCAGGCTTTTTGCGCAAAATGAAAGGTGGCCAGGCCGGTCTGATTTTGGCCAATATGAAAACCAGCCAAGCCTACCAGATTAGCCTAATTATTGCGAGCAAAGGGGCAAAATACCGTGATGTAGACAACCGATTGCCATAGCTAGAGAGATGCATCAAAAGAGGTAATCCCAAGCAGTAGAAATGTAAGAGTAGAGACGTTGCAATTGTCTTTCCAATTTACGCCCAAGGCTATAGTGTTGACGAATCATTTGGGAGGAATTTATGGCGGATTTATTGACGCTTGAGAGCTTGTTTACATTACTGATGCTGATCTTGTTGCAGGCCGTGCTTGGGTTTGACAATCTTTTATACATTGCAATCGAGAGCAATAAGGTTGGTGAGAAAGATGCGCCCAAGGTGCGGCGCTGGGGTATTGCTATAGCGGTTGCCTTGCGGATTATTTTATTGGTCGTTATTGTCAAATTGTTTGACGTGATGGCGGGTGAGTTGTTTTCCATATCCTTGGGTAAATTAATTCAAGGCGCTTTTACCTTACAATCGCTTGTGACTTTGTTTGGTGGCGCGTTCATTATCTACACGGCCATAAAAGAGATTAGCCATATGCTCAGTGTCGATGATATTGGGCATTCAGACGGGGCGGGGCGGAAATCCGTTTTAAGCGCCATTGCGGTTATTGTCTTGATGAATTTGGTGTTTTCCTTTGATAGCATTTTGTCGGCCATGGCCATTGCTAGCGAAAAAGCGGCGGACGGCACGACAACCTATCAAGTGCCGCTCATGGCCATTGCCATTATTTTGTCCGGCATAGCTATGATATTGATGGCGGATTTTGTGACAGACTTTCTCAAGAAAAACCGGATGTATCAGGTCATGGGCTTGTTTATATTGTTTCTGGTCGGCGTGTTATTGGTCACCGAAGGCGCGCACTTGTCGCATCTGAAGCTGTTCGGCTTCCCCATAGAGGCTATGTCTAAATCGAGCTTCTATCTGGTTATTGGTGTGTTGGTGGTCACAGATGTAATTTCCACTAAATACCAAAAACGCCTCTGGGCGCAAAGAGAAGCGGAAATACGCAGAAGCGCAAAAATGATAGATGCAAAGGTCGAAGGTGCTAAAACGGCGGATATACCAACTGCCGAGCATTAGCCAATTTTGGGTGCCGGACAAGTCACGCCCGTACCGCCAATGTTGCAATAGCCGCCCGGGTTCTTCGCTAGATATTGCTGGTGATGATCTTCTGCGGGATAATATGTGGGCGCTAATTCTACAGTGGTCGTCACCAGGTTTTTTCCGGCTTTGGTATAAGCATTATTATAACGGCTTTTTGCTGCAAGCGCGGCAATATTGTGCGCGTCTGACTTCGTATAAATCACGCTGCGATATTGACTGCCCATATCATTGCCTTGGCGGTCGCCTTGGGTTGGATCATGGTTTTCGAAAAAGATTTTCAAAAGCTCCGTATAGGGCAAAATATCCGGCGCAAATACCACTTGCACCAATTCAACATGCCCGGTAGCGCCAGAACAAACCTGATCATAATTTGGCTTCTCGCGATTGCCACCGCCGTAACCAACAGACGTTACATAGACGCCGCCCGCCTGCCAAAACAACCGCTCGGCACCCCAAAAACATCCCATGCCAAACAGTGCCGTCTCCAGCCCATCTGGATAATCCCCGTACATATTGCGGCCAGAAACATGATGTTTGGTTTGCATTTTATTACCCTTTCGTCACGGTTTGATAAAATGGTTGAGGGCTTTGGTCAAATGTCCGGCCATTTTATGGGCTTTGGCGTCTGTGTCTATCAGGTCTTGGCGGATCTCTAAAGTCGTGTGCCGCAGGCCACGCGCAATCACATGTTGATCAATTGTATAATTTAATTTGAGGGCAGAGTAAGGCTCATTTAACTCCACATGATAAGGATGCACACGCTCTATTTCAGCTTTCAAACGATGGGCTTTCTCCGGGTCAGCTTTCCATAAAAGCCCAATATCCAGTGTGCGCTTTTGCCCACTGGCCATTTCAGGAGTGAAGCTGTGGATAGAGATAATCAAAGGATCAACAAACCGGGTTTCGGCAGCGTCGAGTTGTGCCTCAAGCGCATCATGATAGGGCTGATAATAGCGCTCGACCCGCTCGTTTCTTTGTTCTGGAGAGAGGCTCTGATTGCCAGGGATTGGTGTGCCGTCACTCGTGTCAGGGATGCTTCCGGCTGTTCCAACTGCGCGGTTCGGGTCGATAACCAGTCTGGAAAATCCGGCCAGCAAACCTGCCGCCCCGTAAGTCTTGCAAAATTGCCGTGTTAACGTTTCCGCGCCAATATCCCAAGCAATATGGCGGTCTAAATCTGCACTGCTCAGTCCAAGGTTATCAAGCCCGTTCGGGATATGATTGGTGGCATGGTCGCAAAACACAAACACGGGGGACTGCGATTTGGCTGGTAAAATTATATAGGGGGCATCGTCAAGCATAGCTTGGCGTTTTATGGTGTATTCGGGGTTAGGTAAACCTTTATTTACGGCTATTTCATACCCAACATGGTTTCTTCAATGAGGTGGTCAACTACGGATTTCAGGGCATCTTTCTGAGATGTGCCAGCGGTTGTTTCCCGCTCATAAATTTCCACTTGCCGACAGGCGCTGGAGCCGCGCTCAACAATTGTGCGGGTGTGAAGAAGCTCTGGTACACAGTTCAAAGCCTCTGCATGCTGCATGAGGAACCCGATCATTTCCT
This sequence comes from Robiginitomaculum sp., assembly GCA_026982415.1. Taxonomy (GTDB): domain Bacteria; phylum Pseudomonadota; class Alphaproteobacteria; order Caulobacterales; family Maricaulaceae; genus Robiginitomaculum_A. The sequence continues at coordinate 26,410 of JALSHE010000091.1, read as the reverse complement.
CGTTCAGTTCCTCGAACGAAACCAACTCGCCCTTGCCGAAATCAATGAGCGACCCTGTCACGCCAAACCGTTGTGCCAGCCAACGGTTCTCGCCAATGAGCAAAGCCGGGTAATTGCGCCATTTAATATTGCGTTCTTTTAGGTGAATAATCATGCGCACCAAACATTGATACAAAGCCACAATCGCTAGCGTATCTTCCAAACTCGTACACATATCGCAAATACGCGCTTCCAGGGTCGGGAAGTTGACTGACGGTCTGATGTCCCACCAGATTTTGCTGGCGTCCTCTATGACACCAGCATTGGTCAACATGCCGATCATGCGTTCATATTCACCGATGGAAGCCATAGCTTCGGGAATGCCCGTGCGCGGCATGCCGTCAAATACGGCCAAGCGGTAAGACTTCATGCCCATAAGATCGCCCTCCCAAAACGGCGACGATGTGGATAAAGCCAGCATATGGGGCAAAAAATACCGTACCTGGTTCATCACATCTATCCGCAAACCCGGATCCAAAATACCCACATGTACATGGGTGCCGCAAATCAACATGCGGCGAATAGCCCCTTGCAGATCCTGCTCCATCTTGGTGTAGCGCTCTTTTTGGGTTGGCTTTTGTTTGCGCCAAGATGTGAACGGGTGGGTCGAAGCCGCCATCAAGCGCAAATCAAATGTTTTGGCAATCTCTGACAAGGTTTTGCGAGCATGGGTTAAATGGGTGCGGGCATCACCGACATTTTGGCATATGGGCGTAGCGATTTCGATTTGGCATTGCAAAAATTCATGGGTCACGGACGGGCCAAGCGCGGCTTGACAGGCCGCGAAAAACTCTGACGGCGGGTTAACAGTATCCCCCGTCCCAGGGTCAACCAGCAAATATTCCTCTTCAACCCCTAATGTCAACGCCATATCGTCCATAACATCCCCTCTGTTTTAGCTTATTATAGCATAATCAGGCGGAATGTAAAATGCAGCATTTGCGGGCTTGTTTTAAAGGATAAGCTTTGCTAAACGCCCCACACGAATGGCAACTGGTGAGGTGCCAAATTGGATATGGGTGGTTTAAGGCGCACAACATTATTGTTGAAAGCGTGCTTCTTCCTTAAACCCCTCTAACTCTCGCCAAATAAAATGGACACTGGTGAGGTGGCCGAGTGGTTTAAGGCGCACGCTTGGAAAGCGTGTGTGCGTTAATAGCGTACCGAGGGTTCGAATCCCTTCCTCACCTCCATGCTGTACGGCTATAACAATATCCGTGACCGCACGCAGGAGCGTGCGGCGGGCGCTACAATCGATTCAGAAAATCATTTTACAGATTGTCGAGAATTTCGGCAATCTGCTGCCGTAGCCATTTATGGGCAGGGTCAGCATTCATCCGCCGATGCCAGGCCATGACTATCTGCACGCTGGGCACATCCACAGGCGGCAGAAAGATGTCGAGGCCGACAGACGGAGCCACATGACGAGCCAGAGCCGACGGCAGAAGGGCAATCATATCCGACCCCGCAACCACGCGGTAGACGCCAGAGAACACAGGCAATGTCATCATCACCTGGCGCTGGCGCCCGACGCGTGCCAGAGCCATATCCCCTTGTGCCTGCCTCTTGCCGTCGGTTGAAAACAATACATGGTTGATTTCGCAAAATAGATCGATTGGAATGACACTACCCGGTTTGACACCGGAATCCGCAAGCCTTGGGTGCCCCGCGCGGGCAATAACGCAGAAGTCGGATTTGAGAACCGGTTGATGTTCCGCCCAGTCGGGCAGGTCCATTTCGGGGTTCAGAACCAGATCAACATCATAGAGCGTCAGCGCCTTAAAGGGTTCGCCCGGCACCAGGTTGACAAGGTGTGTTCGCATTGACGGCGCCATGGCCTGCAATCGTTCCGTGAGGACAGGCATTAAAAGTTCGGCAAAGTAATCAGCCCCCGAAATGCACAATCTGGCATCGGAAACCGCCGGGTCAAAGGCATCAGACCCGCAGATGAGTTCTTCCGTTTGTGCCAACAGGTTCCGAAGCGGCGTTTCGAGTGACAGCGCGAATTGTGTCGGCTCAAAGGTTTTGCCGCTGCGAAAGAACAGCTCGTCGCCGAGTGATAGGCGCAGGCGCGAGAGCGCTGCGGAAACCGCCGGCTGCGAAAGACCGACCCGTTTGCCAGCCTTGACGGTCGAGCGTTCGCGTAAAAGCGCATCCAGCACCCGTAACAGGTTCAAATCGAAAGTGTTTAAATTTGTCATGTAAATCTTAGTAATACAAATAATGAATTTTTCATATAAATTTTTTTCTGCCAATATCGCGATAAAGTTAAAAGACAAACAAAGATGTAAATGCATGAATTTTCTCTTGTCTGCGGGCGAGCTTAAAGGGTTTTACGAGAAATGAGCCGTTGGCGCGTATCCCATTCCCAATGACAAGGCGAAAATCGACAACATTGCCGGGTCGTCGCCTGATGCGTCGAGGGCAACATAATAACACGGGGAAGAAAGATGAAATCAGTACCAACTATGTTTTTTGCAACCGGGGCATTTTTTGCGCTCTTGGGTATGGTTTGGGGCATCCAGATGTCGGCAACCGGCGACCATAGCCTGTCACCAGCCCATGGCCACCTCAACCTTGTCGGCTTTGTCACCATGTCCATCATGGGAATATACTATGCCCTAACCCCGGTTGCGGCCACCAGCAAGTGGGCCAAGGTGCACTATTTCCTGACCGTCGTCTCTGTGGTCATTCTGGTGCTGGGGATTGTGATGGCGCTTAGCGAAAACGGAGCAGTGCTGGCGAAGGCTGGCTCGGTTCTTGCGGTACTATCGACGCTAATCTTCCTCGCCATAATCCTGAAATTCGGTTTCGGCGAAAAAGCCTAACCAGCAACCACCCGGCGGGCAAGTCGGCATGGTTTTGCACTATCCCGATGCTGGAGACGATATGAACAAGGCTAACGATTGTCATATGTTGGCAATATCGAAGTCACGCACCGCACATGAGGGCGGCAGTATCTGCGAGCGAACCCGCTTCTGACCAAGGGGCGCGACGCAAGGCTTGCGGCGCTCCGTTCAGCTTGCTGCCACCCCCTTCGCGGCGGCCTTTGCGTATCCAAACATAACACATTTGGCAAGAAAACTATAAGACAAGCGTTTCGCGCTCAAAGTGATTCCAAATGAGCGCAAAATGCTCTAATAATCATCCAGCAGTGGCACATCGCTTTCGTCCTCTAGGCCGGCTATTTCTGGCATGGAGTTTCCGGCTATGGCTTGTAAGTCGCCGTGCATGCCTAGGGTGGCGGCAATGACGGCATCTATTTGGCCTTCGCGTTTGGCCCAGTTTTTGAGGGTCACCTTTTTCTCGCGCTCTAAATCCTTGCGCATATCGTCAAATTTTTCAACGATGGCTTCGATACGGTGGCGGAATTTTGTGCCGGTTAGATATTCATAAACCAGTTCGGCTTTGGAGGCTTGGCCGTCGCGGACTGCCACCAGTCCGGCCATTTCAATGAGGCTGAGCCGCAGGACTTCGACCAGAGATATGGCGCTGTCGAAACTGGTGACCCAGACACCGTCGATTTGTTTGAATGTAGTTTTTTCGAACTCCTTGGGCAGAGTTGTGCTCATGAGGATGGCGATGTCGGCACCGCAATTGCGCTGGTCAGTTTTCAATTTTGGCAGCCATGTTGCGTGCCAAGCTTTGGTGCGTTTGGTCTCCCACAGGATAGAGCCGCACAATTTGCCGTTGGGGCTCATGACACTTTGGATAATGTCGCCGCCGACCACACCTTTGGCCACGGGTTTAATCTCGTCGTAGGGGAATTTGCGGGCGAGGATGTTTTCCAACTCCATCTCTAACACCTCGCCTTGGTGCTGTTGCGAACCTTGCTCGGCGCGGCGTTTTAAATTGTCGATTTGGGTGCGCATAGCGTTGATTTGTTGTTCACTCTCGCGCTGCTTCAAGAGGAATGTGCTTTCTTGCTCGGCCTTGGCTTTGGCGCGGATGGTCTCGACTTCTTCTTGCAGGCGTTTCTCGACCGTGAGTTCCAACTCGCGTTTTTCGTCTTCCAGCGCTCGGCGCTCTTTCATGATCATGGCTTGCTCTTCCTGGGCGCGGGCAAGTTTGCTCTCATTATCCTTGAGGGCTTCGCGTAATTCGTCCGCTTCTTTAGCTTTGGCGGCAATATCATGGGCGGACTTTTCTGCCGCTTTTTTAGCCTCCTCGCGAGCGATTTCGGCGCGGGCATCTTCGACACCGCGTTTTAGCTTTTCGTCCAGCGCCGCCTGCTCCGCTTCCAGTTTGGCCTGTTGCGCAGCCATCTCTGCATTTTTCTGGCGCAGGGTTTCGGCGAACTCATTCCGGGCTTCGGCGAGCAAAGGCCCCGCCAAGCTTTCATTGAGTTTAATATCGGTGCCGCACTGCGGGCAGGTTAGGCTAGGGTCAGACATAGAATTTCCATCATTGATTTACCGCCACCTTATATCATAATTTATGCAAGTGCAATGTTTGTTCGACATATGTTCCGCCGCATCAAACACTGTCTTGGCGTGCCGCAAATACTGTGTTAGCAAGCGTGATGAAAAAAATAATACGAATAGTTTTTGGGGCAGTTTTAGTTGGTTTGATCGGGGCAGGGGTTTGGGTTTGGTCACCATTGCCGAAAAATCCTGATGCGGCCAGTCTTGGTGCGGGCGCAGAAAAATATGATGTCAATATCATCCGTGATGATTGGGGCGTGCCGCATATTTACGGCAAGACCGATGTTGATGTCGCTTTCGGTCTAGGCTACGCCCACTCGGAAGACGATTTCGAAACCATGCAATTGGCTGTGGCTGCCGCGCGCGGCACACTCGCCCGTTACCAAGGCAAGGGGGCGGCGGTCACAGATTATCTTGTGGCACTGATGGGTGTTTGGGATACGGTTGATCGGCGCTACGGCGAGGTATCGCCAGTGGTGCAACGCTCCGCAGAAGCCTATGCTGCCGGGCTTAACCTGTATGCTGCGCAAAATCCGGGCGCGACATGGCGCGGACTGGCACCATTTACGGGCAAGGATATTATCGCCGGGTTCGTGTTCAAAACGCCTTTGTTCTATGGGCTGGATGGTACGCTTTTGGAATTGTTTGGGGATGCGCGTATGCAAGAAATTGCGCTCGACCCGGCGGGCGGACGGCAGAGTTTTCACGCAGCGCCCAAAACGATGGCCGAGCGCGGCTCCAACGGTATAGCGGTTTCGGCGGCACGTTCTGGTGATAACACCACACGTCTGATGATCAATTCCCACCAGCCTATGTCTGGCCCGGTGGCCTGGTACGAAGCTCATCTGGTTTCGGAACAAGGCATAGATATGACGGGCGGGTTATTTGTCGGGACACCGTTTATTCTGAGCGGCTTTAACGATAATCTTGGTTGGGCCAATACGGTTAGTGCCCAAGACCTGGTGGATGTCTATGTCTTGACCGTTAATCCGAAAAATAAAAACCAGTACCGTCTCGATGGTGAATGGCTGGACTTTGAGCAATCGACAGCCCTTATCAGAGTTAAACTTTTCGGCCCCTTCGCCTTTAAGGCAAAGCGCAAAGTGCTGCGAACACAGCACGGCCCGGTGATCGAGGTCAAGCACGGCACCTATGCCTTTCGGTATGCGGGCATGGACGAAATCCATCAGCTAGAACAATATTACCGCTTGAACCATGCGCAAGACCTAGACGGGTTTTTGGGGGCAATGTCGTTAAATGCTCTGCCGAGCATCAACTATGTTTACGCTGATAAAGATGGTAATGTAGCGTTGATCCACAATGCCCAATATCCAAACCGCAAAGCGGGTTGGGACTGGAGTAAATATTTGCCGGGGAATCGTTCCGATCTTATTTGGCAGGGGTACCGCTCGTTTTCGGAAGTGCCGAAACTGATCAATCCTAGTTCTGGCCTTGTCTATAATTCCAACAATGCGCCCTATAGTGCCACGGACGGGCCGGATAATTTATCCCCTGCCGATTTCCCCAAATCCATGGGGCTGCAAACCAACCAGACAAACCGTTCCTTGCGGATGATGGAAATGACCGACGGTGTAACCTCTGTCGACAAACGGGCATTACTCGCGCTTAAATTTGACAATAAATACGCAAAAAATTCAAGAGCCGCAGAAATCATTGCCAATGTTTTGGCGGTAGATTGGAGTGGCGACCCCGCTTTGCAAAGCGCCGCCGCCCATTTGCGGGCATGGGACATGCACACCAATATTGATAACCGCCATGCGGCTCTTGGGGTTCTCACGACCATCATGGATATTACCGAAGAATTTACGCATATCCCGGCACCAAAGCCCGAAGATGCATTTCGCGAGGCCGTTAAATATCTCGTGCAGCATCATGGCCGTATTGACCCGACATGGGGCGCGGTTAACCGTTTGGTGCGCGGCGATATTGACGTGCCCATAGACGGTGCGCCAGACGTTCTGCGCGCTATATACCCCGCCGAGCTTGGCGATGATGGCAAGCTTGTTGCCACTGCTGGTGACACATGGATTGCTTTGGTGGAATGGCCAAAAGAAGGGGATGTGGCGGGAAAAATGACCGCAGATGTCATCCACCAATTTGGCAGTGCTACAAGTCTGCCACATTCACCCCATTTCGCCGATCAGGCCGAAATATTCGCAGCGCACAAATGGCGCAAAGCTTTGCGCGATAAAGCAGAGATAGAAAAACGTGCCACCCGTATTTATACGCCGAAAGATAATCACTAAGCAGAATTTTTCGTTGCGCCACACATAATTTATCTGCACAGTATAACTAAAGGGGAATTAAATGGAATCTGCCGTACAGACCTTTGGGCTTTGGTCAATATTACCGCCGCTCATTGCTATAACTCTGGCTTTGTGGACGCGCCAGGTTTTTATGGCGTTGGCCGTTGGTATCTGGTTTGGTTATATGATTATGGCGGGCTGGCACCCGCTGACCGGAACCCTCGATACCATCAATTCTTTTGTCACCGTGCTCACTGATACCAGCAATGCCCGCATGGTGATGTTTTCCCTGATCATCGGGCCGTTGATAGCCTTGGTACAGCGCTCCGGCGGGGTGGAGGGTTTTGTTGGGCATATCTTGAAGTTTCTTGAACGCTCCAGCGCCAAACACTCTGCCAAAGGCAATAGAAAAATCGTGGAAAGCCTGGCGGCGGTAACTGGCTTGCTGATCTTTATCGAAAGCAATATCTCACTGTTTACTGTCGGTACATTATACCGCCCGGTGTTTGATAAAATGAAAATCCCGCGCGAAAAATTGGCCTATATTACGGATAGCACGAGCGCACCGTCTAACATTTTGATGCCGTTTAATGCTTGGGGCGCTTTCATTATGACATTGCTTGTTATCTACACCACGGGGCCGGACAAGGTGTTCGATAATGAATTTGAAGTTTTGGTCAAATCCATTGCTTATAATTTCTATCCAATGCTCACCGTGGCTTTAATCTTCGTTGTGATTTGGAGCGGCAAAGATGTGGGCGATATGAAAAAAGCCGAAACCCGTGCCCTTGAAACGGGCAAAATTTTGCGCGACGGTGCCGTGCCGATGATGGACGATAGTGTCTCTATGTTAGAGGCCAAGAACGGTGTGCCGCACCGGGCTTTCAATATGTTAATCCCCATCGCTTCTATGGTTGCGCTGGTCCCGACCTTTTTGGTTTATACAGGTTGGGCTGAAGCTGTAAAAATTGCCGCTACCGAAGCTGCGGTAAGTGGACAAGACCCTGTTCACGGTATGGCGTTGGCGGGCAAAGCTTTGTCCGAAGGCTCGGGGTCTGCCGCCGTCCTCTATGCTGTGATATTCGCAATTTTCATTGCTATGGTTTTGTACCGTGCGCAAGGCATTATGAAAATCACCGAGATGGTCGATTTATCCCTGAAAGCTATGGCGGGCATGGTCAATGTTGCCATTCTCGCCGTGCTGGCCTTTGCTCTCAACGCTATGTGCAAGGAAATCGGCACAGGGAATTTTGTAGCCGGTATTGTCAGCGGCACCATTCCGGCGGGCTTTATCCCGGCGCTTATCTTCATCATTGCCGGCTTTATTGGCTTTAGTACCGGTACCAGTTGGGGCACATTCTCGATTATGATAGCCGTCGCCGTACCAATTGCGGCCAATGTTGAAGGCGTCAATCTATATATGGCAGTCGCGGCGGCGCTGGGCGGCGGCGTGTTCGGCGACCATTGCTCCCCCACATCCGACACCACAATCATAGCTAGCATGGCCACGGCCAACGACCACATAGACCATGTAAGAACCCAAATCCCCTACGCGCTGATAGCAGGCGGCGGAACAGTGATAATGTATCTAGTACTCGGCTTTATGGGAGTTTAGAGGTTGTTAAGCTAGTGATAAAAGCTAGATTTTGGCACTCTACTCAAGTCTTTCCAAGGATTATTTTTTCTGGAGTTTCATGGTTTCCCATTAAAGGGTTACCGCCGCCTCCGATCCTTGGGCTTTTCTGCAAATAGCTCCGCCAGTTTCTCTGTCATCACGCCGCCCAGCTCTTCGACATCGGTGATGGTGACGGCGCGGCTGTACCATCTTGTCACGTCGTGGTTTATGCCGATGGCGATGAGTTCAACTTCGGAACGGGTTTCCAGCTTGTCGATAACTTGGTGCAGGTGTTGTTCCAATATGCCGGATTTATTTCTAGACTGGGTGGCGTCGTCTACGGGGGCACCGTCCGAGATTACCATCAGGATTTTGCGTTGCTCCGGGCGGGCATTCAGGCGCGCTGCCGCCCACTCCAGCGCTTCGCCGTCTATATTTTCCTTGAGCAGCCCCTCGCGCATCATCAGGCCGAGATTGTTTTTGGCGCGGCGCCACGGCATATCGGCGGCTTTGTATATGATATGGCGCAAATCATTGAGCCGCCCGGGCGCGGCGGGTTTATCGGCGGCCAGCCAGTCTTGGAACGACGCCCCGCCTTTCCAAGCCCGCGTGGTAAAGCCGAGAATTTCGCATTTGACCGCACAGCGTTCCAACGTCCGCGCCAAAATATCAGCACACACGGCGGCCATCATGATCGGGCGGCCACGCATAGAGCCTGAATTATCCAGCAAGATAGAAACCACGGTATCTCTGAACTCCATCTGCTTTTCTTCTTTATAGGTCAGGGGCGAAGTTGGGTCGGTGATGATGCGGGTTAGCCGGGCCGTGTCCAGCACACCTTCTTCCAAATCAAAACTCCACGACCTTTGCTGTTGTGCCATCAAGCGGCGTTGCAAGCGGTTGGCAAGCCGGGCGATAACGGAGGTGAGTGATTTCATATGGCCGTCAAGATATGTGCGCAGGCGCTCCAACTCGTCCAGTTCGCACAAATCTTCGGCGCGAATAACTTCGTCGTGGGAATTGGTAAAATAACTATAGGGCGCGGGAGCGTTGGACAAATCGGATGGACGTTGGGACGGGTCGGGGACTTGGTCGCCCTCCGTGCCATCGCCCTCGAACTCATCTGCATCAACTATATCCGTATGGTCTTGGTCTTCGTCCAGCGCATCGGCCTGCGCCATTTGCGCTTCACCTTGGTCTTGTTCGTCTTGTTGATCGGTTGCGTTATTGGGGTTCTGTTCGTCTTCTCTCGCCTCTTCGTCCTCATCTTCGCTCTGCTCAATATCGGCTAATTCCTCGCCCATATCAAAAGCTCGCAGTAAGTCTTGGGACAGCTCCGAAAACGCGGCTTGATTATCTACAGATTTAGAAAGCGCGGTGAGCGCATCGCCGCCCAGTTCAGAAATATAATCTCGCCACGCTTTCATCAGGCCCTTAGTGCCGCCGGGGGATGGACGACCTGTAAATATCTCCCGCGCCATTACCCCAACTGCTTCGGCCAGCGGCGCGTCTTTTTGCTCCAAATCAGGATTGTGAAACCCGCGCCGCCGCGCCCTCGCGTCCTGCGCCGCATAAATATTATCGCCAATTCCGTCCATGACCTGCGCGCCCAGCGCTTCGACCCGTGCCTGCTCCAGCGCTTCATAAATCGCCAAAGCTGGGCCCGGATTGGGCAGGTTTTTGGCGTAGACATCTGCATCATGTAGTGCAATACGCAGCGCCAAAGCATCAGCCTCCCCCCGTGATTTGGCAATGGCCCCGAGTGTTGGCTGGGTCGGCGGTAAAGGCAAAACGATTTGGGTCTCCACCTCACCCTCACTATTGGAACGCGCAACCACACCGGCAACCTCGCCACCAAAGCCAACATCCACCCCCCGCTCCCCAGAAAGCGCCCGCGTCGCGGCAGACAGCGCACGTTTATAGGTCTCAATGGGTGTTGGGGTGTTGGTCATTTGTAGTGTCCGAAAAATTGAGTGTTTAGTGCTTTACACAAACACCTTACCTCCTCACCTTGTTCCTCTCCCCATGGGAGAGGAGACGTTGGCTCAATCACTTGTGGTTTAAATATATTGTGAGCGGGCGGCGAACTTAGCCTCTCCCATGGGGAGAGGCGCGCGACAGCGGGTGAGGGGATAAGGTTTATCGGGGAAAATGTGGGTATACCTACCACAAACCTAAGCCACCATAACCGTAGCACTGCTCTCCGGTAAATCCTCACCGAATGCGCGTTGGTAGAACTCGGCTATTAGCGGGCGTTCTAGTTCGTCGCATTTATTGAGGAAGGTCATGCGAAATCCTACGCCTATATCGCCGCCGAAGATTTTAGCGTTCTCGGCCCAGTTCATTACTGTGCGCGGGCTCATAAGTGTGGAAATATCGCCGTTCATGAATGCGTTTCTGGTCATGTCGGCAACCCGCACCATTTTGGCGAGAATGTCGCGGCCTTCGGCATTGTCATAGCTTGGCGATTTGGCCAGCACGATAGCGGTTTCTTCGTCGTGTCCCAAATAGTTCAGCGTGGTGACAATAGACCATCTGTCCATTTGGCCTTGGTTAATCTGTTGGGTGCCGTGATACAGCCCCGTCGTATCCCCAAGCCCAACCGTATTGGTGGTCGAGAACAGGCGGAACGCAGAATGTGGTGTAATCACCCGGTTTTGGTCGAGCAAGGTCAGGCGGCCATCGGCTTCCAATATGCGTTGGATCACAAACATAACATCCGGGCGACCGGCATCATATTCATCAAACACAAGCGCAACTGGGTTTTGCAAAGCCCACGGCAATAGACCCTCGCGAAATTCTGTGACTTGTTTACCGTCTTTCAGGACAATGGCGTCCTTACCGACCAGATCGATCCGCGACACATGACCGTCCAGATTAATCCGAACCAACGGCCAATTGAGCCTTGCGGCCACTTGCTCGATATGGGTGGATTTCCCCGTACCGTGATAGCCCTGCACCATGACCCGGCGATTATAAACAAACCCGGCCAAAATAGCGCGTGTGGTTTCCGGGTCGAACCGGTAAGCCTCGTCTAAGGCAGGCGTGTATTCACACGGCTTGCTAAAAGCCGGTATGGGCGCACCAAAATCAACGCCAAAAACTTCTTTAGCCGAGACAGTTATATCCGGCTCCATAATAGGGAAATTATTGTTCATGAATTACCTTTACACACTTAGGGGCAGCACAAATTTATTTTGCTGCAATCGCTTCGATTTCAAGCTTCCATTTAGTTTCTAATAGCTGACAAGAAATGACTGTCAATGAGGTGCGGTGATCACCAAGATATTTTTTCCGCAACCGCATATTGGCTTCGTCGTATTTGGGATCGGCAAGATAGATGCGCAAATTGACTATATCCTCATAATTCATATGGGCTGATTGCAATATAGTGCCAATATATTGCCAGATTAAATCCGCCTGCCCCTCGAAACTGTCGGGCATGGAGAGACCATCTTGCTCATACCCGTTCGTACCGCTGATAAACAGCAAACGGCTATCTCCAGACACCTCCACACCGTGATGATGATTGAGATATTGGGGGAACAGGCCGTCTGGATTGTGGTATTTAACCGTCATGCTAACTTTGTTGTTTTGAGGACTTTATAGGCTTTGACCACGCGCTGGAAAGATACTTCGGTGGTGCGGTCGCCGCCATTGGCATCGGGGTGTAATTGTTTGACCAATTGGGTGTAGCGCTCGCGCACCATTTTCGGGCCGGAAAACTCGTCGAGGCCCAAATCATTTAGCGCTTTCATCTGTAATTTAGACAGGCGGATACGCGGGGCTTCGGTCGGTGTTTCTGCGCCGTCGCCGAAAATATTATAATCATCGGCGAAATTAGCTGCGCCCGCTTTGGCTTTGCGGCGGGCTTTGGCGCGGTCGCCCGTGTTCTTGCGCACATCCCAAGTGGGGCGGTGGCCGTGGCGAGCACCTTTTTGCCATGTGGCAATATCTTCGTCGCTCATTTCCGAGAAGAAATTCCAGTTTTTATTGTATTCGCGGGCGTGGGGGGCGCAGAAATAATAATATTCGCGCAAGCGGTCCGGGCTTTTGGGCGCTTTACAGCCACCCTTGGACAGACACCCAGCCCATTCGCACGGCATATCTTCCGGCTTTAGCTTCTTGCCAGGCGGTTTAATTCGTATATCCATACCCTTCATGCGGTATTTAAATCCGTCGCTCATACTCTATACTCACTTTTCGCTGGCTCCAAAAACGGAAAACGGCGTGTTAAAAAAGGCAAATTAAAATGGGACTTATCTCGGCATCAATCAAGGAAAAACTTGAAAAAGCTTTCAATCCAACACAGTTGCAGGTCATAGACGAGAGCCATAAGCACGCCGGCCACGCTGGAATGGCAGGCAGAGAGGCAGGTGAAAGCCATTTTCAAGTCATAATTGCCTCAGAAACCCTAACTCCAATGACCCGCTTGGCTCGCCACCGCGCCGTAATGGAAGTGCTCGCGGATTTAATGGTGGAACGGGTACATGCGCTAAGGCTTGAGGTTGTTACGGAGTGACATCCTCACCCCGCACTGCGGGGGAGGTGCCGGAGCGTAGCGTAGGCGGAGGGGGAAGCAAGGTTAGGCAATTGCAACACTTTTTATGGTAGCCCCGAAACTTTGTCTCGCGTGTTCTCTTAACCCTGAGCTTACCGAAACCTGCTTCCCCCTCCGCCCCTGCGGGGCACCTCCCCCACAAGTGGGGTGAGGATGGAAACTACACCCGCTCACCCGTTTTTCTCACCTTCACTGATGTGATTTGGTTTTTTTGCTTTTTCATGATTTCGAAGCGGTGATTGTGGAAGGAGAAGACTTGGCCGACGTCGGGGATTGTGCGGCTTTCATGTATAATTAGTCCGGCAATGGTGACGGCGTCTTCGCCCGGTAGATCCCAGTCGCAGGCGCGGTTGAGGTCGCGCACGGGCACATCGCCTGCGACGATAACCGAGCCGTCTTTGGTCGGTTTGACGCCGTCAATTTCTTCGTCGAATTCGTCTTGAATATCCCCGACGATTTCTTCGAGTATGTCTTCCATAGTGACCACGCCCATGAGCGCCCCGTATTCATCGACCACCAGCGCAAAATGGGCACGTTTTTGCTGGAAGGCTTTGAGTTGATCCAGCACGGATGTGGTTTCCGGCGTGAACCACGGCTCGCGGGCGAGGGCGGCGATATTCAGTTTATCCATATCGCCAGAAGTTTTATTAATGGCGGACAACAGGTCTTTGACATGGAGGACGCCAACAACATTATCAATATCGTCCCGCCATACAGGCAAGCGCGAATGACCGCTATCCAGCACCTGTTTGATAATGTCTTTGGCGGGTAGGTCAGCGTCGACCATCACTAAGTTTTTGCGGTGGATCATTACGTCTTCGACGTCGAGGTCGCCGATATTAAGGACACCGAGAATTTGATCGCGTTCATGTTTGTCAACCCGACCCTCTTCGGTGTGCAGATGTACCGCCCCGCGAATTTCGTCGGCAACTGTCCAGGATAAATCATCAGATTTTACGCCGAACAAACGCAACACGCTGTTGACCAAAACCTGTATGGCGCGCACGATGGGTGCGAAAATCCAAACGATCGCACTGACCGGACGCGCCACAGAAATTGCTGCGGCGTCCGGTCTGGTGATAGCATAAGTTTTGGGTAGGACTTCGGCAAAAATCAGTATCAGCGCTGTCATAACGGCGGTAGCAATAATGACACCAATATCACCAAATAAAGACAACATAAGCCCGGTCATCAGCGCCGAGGCCAGAATATTGACCAGATTATTGCCGAGCAACAAAGCCCCGATGAGGCGCTCGCGACTTTCCAGTAATTTCGCCACAATCCCGGCACCCTTACTGCCCTGTTTGGCGCGGGCGTGGATGCGCGAACGGGATGCGGCGGTTAGGGCGGTTTCCGAGCCAGAGAAAAACCCGGACAGCACGATCAGAGCAGCAATGGCGCACAGTTTTACAATAACCTCGGTGGTGAAAAAGTCGTTCATGGATTACAGGCCTTTTGTAGGTAATTTAAAAGACTGGTCTGATCGGCCTTTGGTTCAATAAAGGCTTTGCCAATACCGTGTGTCAATATTAGTTTCATATGGGTTTTCGTGTTCTTTTTATCTTGACCCATATAAGCAAATAATTGCTCCGGATCATGTGTTAGGGGTGCGGGTAGATCGCTTAGGGTTGGCATGCCGAGCTTGTGTAAATGCGCCCGCAGCCGTTGCACATCTTGCCCCGGACATAGACCTAAACCCTGTGCATATTCAAAGGCCATCAACATGCCTGCGCTGACGGCTTCGCCGTGCAACAGTGTGCCGTCATATCCGGCTTTGGCTTCCAACGCATGGGCAAAGCTGTGACCGAGATTTAACAGCGCCCGCTCACCGCGTTCCCGCTCGTCGCGCTTTACAATGTCGGCCTTTGCGGTGCAGGATGTTAAGATGGCTTTGCGTAGAGCCGCTTGGTCTCCGGCCAATAAATCACCTGCATTTTCTTCGAGCCAGTCGAAAAACGCCGGGTCATTGATGAGGGCATATTTAAGGACTTCCGCATAACCGGCGCGCATTTGGCGCGCGTCCAATGTAGCCAAAACATCCGTACCGATTAGTACACATTTGGGCTGATAGAAACTCCCGACCAGATTTTTGCCCGCAGGCGTATTAATGGCCGTCTTGCCGCCGACAGAGCTGTCAACTTGTGCCAACAAAGTGGTCGGAATTTGAACGAAGCGACAGCCGCGCTTGAGTATTGCAGCCACAAACCCGGTCAAATCACCGATGACCCCACCGCCAAGTGCGATCAATGTATCGTCTCTGGAGAAGTTGATTTTGAGCAAAGTGTCCAACACGTCTTGCAAGACAGCAAAGCTCTTGGTGCCTTCGCCCGGCGGCAGAATTATGACCTTAATATCGTCTGCGCCCAAGCCTGTCAGCAGAGCTTTTAAATGCAGGTCGGCCACAGTTTCGTCTGTGATAATAGCAATACGGCCACCAGAAATGTGCGGCTCTAATAATCTGTTCGCATCCGCCAACACGCCAGCGCCAATACGGATGGGGTAAGCCCGCGCGCCCAAATCAACATGTAGAGTTTCGGAGTTATTGCTCATAATGGTCATAATGTTTTTCAATCGCCTTAACCACACGCGCCACGGTGCTGGCATGGGAACAGGTTCCGGCTTTGACGCACAGGTCTGCCTCGGCGTAAAGCGGGTAGCGCGCATCGGCCAGCGCCCGCATGGCGGCTTCCGGATCGTCCACATCCAGCAAAGGTCGCTTGTTAACCTTGCGGTTAACCCGCTCCATATTGACGGCGAAATCCGCCTTGAGCCAGATGGTTAAACTTTGCGCTTTTAATAGGTTGCGTGTTGCGTCTGGTATAAAGGCACCGCCGCCCGTACCCAGCACAATTGAACCCCCGCCAAGCAGACGTTCAATCACGCGGCGTTCTCCGGTGCGAAAGGCCTCCTCGCCGTGTTCCTTGAAATAGCCTTTGATGCTGCGCCCGGAGGCTTTTTCGATTTCTTCATCAGAATCATAAAAGGGCATGCCAAGGCGTTTGGCCAAGCGGCGACCAATGGTGGTTTTCCCAACCCCCATTAACCCCACAAGGGATATAGACTGCCCCCCCAGCTGGCATAACTCCCGGCTCATTTTTACCAATCCTTTATCTCTACTGACCATGTTAGCAGAAAATTACATATAATTTATACTACTATGTCTGGTTATTGTCGTATTCTCAATATAAATATTGTTTGAGACCAAAAAGGAATACTTATGAAAAAATCCGTATGGATAATGGCTATAGGCGTGTTGGTAATTGCTGGCATTGGATTTTGGTTGCTCAGCGGCGCAAATCCGGAGCAATTGGTGCGCCAGGAAATTATCATTGATGTCGCAGATACTTTCGAGAAATAACATTATGATCTTGCGAAAAACAGTTTTGGGATTAATGAGCGCGGCTTTGCTCAGTAGCGTCGTTCATGCGCAAATCAATACGGATCAACTGAGTGCAGCCAGCGCTTATGATGCAGGTGTGCTCCAAGGCGGTGGGTTAGACAGTGCGTTGTGGCAGGGCGTTAGTGCCGAGCGCGCCGCAGTTTTGATTAACAATATTGATACAGATACAACGGGACCTGCAAGAGGTTTAATTCGTGTGGCTTTGTTGTCTGGGGGCGTGCCGCCACAAGCGCGCGATAAGCTTGAGCGCGAAACTTATATAGCTGCACGACTGTCCGCTGTACTTAGACTGGGTGATTTGTCCGTCTTTGACAGCTTAGTGGGGTCGATGTTGGGCAGTAACAGTACCAACCGCAGTTACACAAAATTAATTGCGGAACGCGCTTTGCTCGGTGGTGATACGAAGAGCGCTTGCGCCATAGCCGATGAAAATACCGTCGCACGCAAATCGCCATATTGGGCGAAGCTGCGGGCATTTTGCCATGTGGTGCGGGACGAAATCCCGGCGGCGGAACTGACCTCGGATCTTTTGGTACGCTCGGGGTATCAGGATAAAATATTTTTCGATTTGCTGGGTAAGTTGATGGGAACCCGCTCAGATATAAAAATTGATAGCCAGAAAGTCAATAACATAGACACCCCGTTGCAAAGCGCCATGCTTAGGGAGATTTTCAAGACCGAAATGCTTGACCTTGATAAATTACCTGTAACGATTTCCGCTGCAATTGCGCTGGATCCTGAGCGCTCTCCGGACGACAGATTAGAGGCGTTGTTCGCTTCGTCGTCAATATTAAGTGCAGAGCAAATCCGCGCAGTGCTAGGCGGATTGGCAGACGGGCCATTTGTCAGCGGTGAAGAATTAGCGGCGAAGGGCTTGGCAACAAAAAAATGGGATGCGGCCATTTGGGGCGGCGCATATTTAGCGCTTACTAAGAGCAATCATCTGGCCAACAGCAATGGTATGAGCAATTCCGCAGCATTGGCTGGAGCCATTTTTGCGCAGGCGGACAAGCAAGACCAATTGACGGATTTTGCCCGCGCCCTAGAAACAGATACCGCGTTAATATCTGCGGAGTTTCAGGCGAAACACAACCCAGAGCTTTTCGCCCGTGTGGCCGCCTTGCGCGGTGACACTGATACACTCGGCGGCTTGTTTCAGGCCTTGGAAGCGGACGACCCGTTACGGGCGCGCATCGCCCTCGCTTCGGATGCGCTTGGAAATGGTTTTATGCTCGGGGATCTGGGGGCGGATATTGAAAACCGCCTTGCTCTCACGGCAAGAAAAGACCGCAATGCCCAAGCTCGTGCAGTACGCGATACCTATATAGCTGTTGCTTTGGGGGCAAATTTATCAAGCAATGTCGAGGCCGCATTGCGAAAAGCGCGGCTAAAAGGTAGCACAATTCGCCCTAGTTCGCTACTCGCCTTACAAGCGTCCGCCCGGCGCGCTTCCAAAGCTGAAGTCGCATTACGCGCGGCTCCCATGATTAAAGGCAAACCTTTACGCGCCGATGCTTTTGCCGCTGTGCTAAGCGCTATGGTTTCTGCGGGTATGCGCAAGCAAGCGGGGCAATTGGCGGCGCTCGACATATTGCGATGATCACGCTTTTCTTGGATATGATGTACGCCGAGCGCGGCGCGTCTGACAATACGATTAATGCTTACCGCCGCGACCTTGAAATGTGCGAAACGGCTTTGGGTAAATTTGGCCAAAAACTGCCCACTGCAGGGGCAGGGCATCTCGAAGCTTTGTTGGCGGCCTGGGTCAAAGACGGGCTAGCGGCCTCCACGGCGGCGCGGCGTTTGTCGAGCCTCAAGCAATTTTACAAATATCTACAAATTGAAGGCCTGCGCGAGGACAGCCCGGCCAAGAATTTAACTGGACCTAAGCTTGGCCGACCTCTGCCCAAAATCATGAGCGAAGCCGATGTGGATGCTTTGTTCGAGGCCGCAGACGGCTATGAAGCGCCCCGCGACATTCGTACCTATTGCCAGCTTGAAATTCTCTATGCGGGCGGACTTAGGGTGAGCGAACTTGTCTCTATCCCGTTGGCGTTTGCAGGGCGGCGCGACAAATGTTTGTTTATCAAAGGCAAAGGCGGCAAAGAACGCTTGGTTCCCCTTACGGGCAAGGCGGTCACAGCAATTGCCGCATGGAAAAAGCTGCGCGAAGAAACATTGCCCAAAAACGCAATCGCCAAAGCCCGCGCCGAGAAATTTTTGTTCCCGTCAAGCTCGAAACTTGGTCATGTCACCCGCGAGCATTTTGCAAAAACCTTAAAAGCATTGGCCCGAAAAGCAAATCTGGACGCGTCAAAAATATCGCCCCATGTCCTGCGCCACGCGTTCGCCACACATTTATTGGCTAGGGGTGCCGACCTGCGCAGTGTGCAAAAACTCCTCGGTCATTCGGACATATCCACCACCCAGATTTACACCCATGTGCTGGACGAGCGGTTGAAAGAGCTGGTGAATTCTACACATCCATTAGCAGTGAAGCCTTGATATGAAACCTGCATTCTTGTAATATACCCGTATATTTGGGGGATTTATGCGTTGTTTAATGGTTTTTTTGGCTGGTTTATTTGCACTCGCACCGCAATCCGCATTTGCCAGATGTATTTCTGGTAATTGTGATAATGGGTATGGGACTTATTTTTATAAGAGCGGTAATAAATATATCGGCAGTTATAAGCGTGGATTGATGAGCGGGCGCGGCACATTTATTTGGGCCAATGGTAATAAATATGAAGGCCAGTGGGCGCGCGATTACGCCAATGGCCAAGGCACTTATTTTTATGCCAATGGTGACCGCTATGTGGGTCAGTGGGAAAATGATGTCAAAAGCGGGCAAGGTACAATGTATTGGGCCAACGGCTCTAAATATGTCGGCGAATGGGCTTATGATAAAAAAGAAGGTCAAGGTACCAATACCTATGCGTCGGGCGATATTTATATTGGCCAATGGCGCAATGATTACAAGCACGGCAAAGGTCTTTATATTTGGAATAATGGCCGCAGGCTGGAAGGTGAATGGATCGACGGTAATGAGGTCTATATAGAGCCGAATTAGTTTGTACACTATCCTTAACCCAATATTTCTTGAGCTAAAGACTGTTTAGTTCTACATTTCCCTAATTAAGGGGGAAATATGACGTTTTCACGTAGCACATTCATTTGGCTTGGGCCAATATTGGCGATCTTGTTTACGCTCGGCTTGCGGCAGGTTGGGTTGGAAGACAAGCCGGCCATTGCGGCCGGGATAACTTTGCTGACTGTTATCTGGTGGGTGAGCGAAGCTATTCCTATTGCAGCGGCGTCTTTGGTGCCGTTCGGGCTCCTGCCCGTGTTCGGAATAGTTGACCATAAGGGGGTAGCCAGCGCGCTGGGCAGTCATGTTATTTTGCTGCTCATGGGGGCATTTATGTTAGCCAAGGCGCTAGAGAAAAGCGGCGCGCACGAACGACTGGCGGTTTATATGATAAATTTGGTCGGCGTGTCCAGCGGACGGCGTTTGGTGTTCGGCTTTATGCTGGCGGCAGGGTTTCTGTCCATGTGGATTTCCAACACGGCAACCGCGCTTATTATGATGCCCATAGCCCTGGCCATTTTGGCGGGCATTGATAATCCGAAATTGCGGGTGGCGCTGATTTTAGGCATTGCCTATGCGGCCAGCGTCGGCGGTATCGGCACGCCCATCGGCACGCCGCCCAATGTGATTTTCATGGGGGTCTATGAAGAACTAACCGGCAAAGAATTTAGTTTCGTGCAGTGGATGCGCATTGGGGTTCCGGTGGTCTTGGTGTCCTTGCCGATTATGGCTCTTTGGTTGACGCGCAATGTGAAATTGGAGGCAGAAATCACCCTGCCAAAGCCGGGGCCGTGGCGCACCGAAGAGCGCCGGACTTTGTTTGTGTTTGGCTTGACGGCGCTGGCTTGGATATTCCGCAAAGACCCTTATGGGGGTTGGAGCGGGGCGCTAGACATGCCTTTGGTCGGGGATAGTACGATTGCGCTATTTGCAGTCGTGGTGATGTTCCTTATTCCTAACGGGAAGAAGAACGGAGAACGCTTATTGGACTGGGAAACCGCGCGCAGTATTCCGTGGGGTTTGCTCCTGTTGTTTGCAGGCGGCATTGCCATGGCCAAAGGTTTCACCGCATCGGGGCTGTCAGCCATGCTCGGCGATTGGCTGTCATCCTTGGCACATTTGCCGCTCATCCTGATGATACTCACCATCTGTCTGGTCGTCACTTATCTCACGGAAATCACGTCGAACACCGCCACAGCAACCCTGCTCATGCCTATATTGGCGGCGGCGGGCATCGCCACAGGCATAGACCCAATTCTACTCATGATCCCCGCAACAATGGCCGCGTCCTGCGCCTTCATGCTCCCCGTAGCCACCGCACCAAATGCGATTGCTTACGGATTGGGCGATATAAAAATAAGCGACATGGTGAAAGAAGGCGCGGTGTTGAGTTTCAGCATTTCGGTGGTGATAGGATTGATTTGTTATGGGTTGTTGGTTTAGGTTGAGGATATGGTAGCTATTACAACAGAAATGATTGAAGCATCTTATAAATTAGCAAAGGATGTTTTTGCTAAGCGGGTTGAAAAAAAAGACGCATTTAAAATTTTGGCTAGCGAGTTCAATATGAATATTAGCTCAGCAAGTAGGTATATTGAAAATTTTCCTCATATGATGAATGGAGAGGAGTTTAAAAGTACATATAAAAATGAAGCTATAGAATATTATTTGAGAAATATTTTTTTGGACTTTGGCAATATAGGGTTAAAAAATGCACTTACAGCTTTGGACAAACACATAATATATTATGAAACAAAAACTAAAGGGAAAGTAGTAGGTCAACGGAAAATTTATAAAAAGCATATTAAAAAACTAAATATTACCAGTAACGCTACATTCCCAGACGAAATTAAAAATACGGCTTTATTGTACGAAGGTACAATGCGAACTGTTAAAGTAAATGCCTATGAACGAAGTTCAAGCGCTAGAGGGAAATGTATTGAACATTACGGCTCTTTATGTGGTGTATGTGAATTTGATTTTAAAGGCTTCTATGGGAAAATTGGTGATGGTTTCATCCACATACATCACTTGGTAGAACTTAGTGCAATTAAGAAAAAATACAAAATTAACCCCATCAAAGATTTAAGACCCGTGTGTCCGAACTGCCACGCAATGCTCCATAAAAATACCCCGCCATACACCATAAAGCAGTTAAAGAAAATGGGGCTGTCCCAGATAACGCATAAAATGTGTTATGGAGGACGGTATGAGAAAGAGCAGATTAAGTCAGTATAAGCAACGGCGTTTGGTCGAGCATTTTGTGGCTGGGACTACGGCGCGGTGTGCAGCTAATCTTTGCGGTGTTAATCGTAAATCAGCGGCCTATTATTTCCATCGTTTGCGTGAGATTATTGCCTACGAGTTGGAGCAAGCTGAGCAAGAGGTTTTTGCTGGTGAGATTGAGGTGGACGAAAGTTACTTTGGCGGCAAACGTAAAGGTAAGCGCGGACGCGGCGCAGGCGGTAAAATCCCAGTATTTGGGCTGTTAAAGCGCGGTGGCAAGGTCTACACCAAGATTATTCCGAATGCCTCTTCCAAGACTTTATGCCCCATCATCGAGCGTAAAGTTGTGCCTGACAGTATCGTCTATAGCGACTGCTGGCGCGGCTATAATGTGCTGGATACGTCTGAGTTCAAACACTACCGGATCAACCATTCAAAACTGTTTGCCAGCGGGCACAATCACATCAATGGAATTGAGAATTTCTGGAACCAGGCCAAGCGTCATATGCGCAAATTTAATGGTGTTCCAAAGGCCCATTTTGGGTTATATTTAAAGGAATGTGAGTGGCGATTTAATAACAGTGACCCACTGACACAAAAAAGATTGTTAAACCAATGGGTTAAGAGGTATTTGACATAGTTATCTGGGACAGCCCCAAGAAAATTATTGCAGATAATAAATAAAACCGCTCACCCCTGCGCATGCAGGGGTCTATCTATGAGCTACCAGGCGAAGCCAAATTACCCTGCGATGGATACCTGCATGCGCAGGTATGAGCGGGTTTTAGGGGTGTTTATTTTGCGCCTAACCCAAAACCCGCCCCACCGCTTTATCCCAACCCGCGAGTAAATTCTTGCGCTCCGCATCCCCCATATCCGGCGTGAACCGTTTGTCGGTTTTGCTCTTGAATTTTCGCACATCGCCGTAGAGGCCGCATTGATGTCCGGCCAATAACGCGGCACCCAGTGCGGTGGTTTCCATATTGGCGGGGCGGTTGACGGGGATGTTTAGAATGTCCGAGAGGAATTGCATGGTCCAGTTATTGGCGGCCATGCCGCCGTCTACTTTTAGGCTACTTGGTGTTGCTCCATCTGCGGCCATAGCGGCTAACAAATCGTGGGTTTGGTAACAGACGCTCTCCAGCGCGGCGCGGACGAAATCTTTGGGGCCGGTGTCGCGGGTAATACCGAATATGCCGCCTCTGGCATTCGGATCCCAATGGGGTGCGCCGAGGCCTGTGAAAGCGGGAACCAGATAGACGCCGTTATTGCTGTCCATGTCCCGCGCCATGGCTTGGGTGTCGCTGGCGGATTTTATCAAACCCATTTCGTCGCGCAGCCATTGCACCGCCGCGCCCGCAACAAATATCGAGCCTTCGAGGGCGTAATGATGGACACCGTTCAAACGATAAGCCACCGTGGTCAGCAATCTGTTGGTTGAGGTGATTTTATTGGTGCCGGTATTCAGCAGCACAAAACAACCCGTGCCGTATGTGGATTTAATATCGCCGACGCTAAAACAGCCTTGACCAATGGCCGCAGCCTGTTGATCTCCCGCTACGCCAGTAATCGGGATTTCCGCACCGAGTATATCTGTGCTGGTCACACCAAAATTTGCGGCGCAATCGAGAACTTCGGTCAATAAGGCACGCGGCACATTAAACACGGTAAGCAGCTCATCATCCCACGCTCCTGTCTTTATATTATAAAGCGATGTGCGGCTTGCATTGGTCGCATCGGTTACATGGGAAGCCCCGCCCGTGAGCCGCCAGATGAGGAATGTATCAATCGTACCAAAGGCCAATTCGCCGTTCTCTGCCCGCGCCCGCGCACCGTTAACATTGTCCAATATCCAGGCTATTTTCGCGGCACTAAAATACGGGTCGAGCAGGAGACCTGTTTTCTCGGTCACTATAGCTTCATGACCAGCCTCTTTCAACGCCGCACAAATATCCGCCGTGCGCCTGTCTTGCCAGACAATAGCATTATAAATCGGTTTGCCTGTCGCCCGTTCCCAGACCACACAGGTCTCGCGTTGGTTGGTGATGCCAATGGCGGCAATGTCCGGCGTGTGGACTAAACATTTCTGCACACATTCCAGAACACCCGACCATATTTCCTCCGGGTCATGTTCAACCCAGCCATCATTGGGGTAATATTGAGTAAAGGGTTTTTGCGCACTAAACACGGGCACCGCATCACTGTCATAAACAATAGCCCGGCTAGACGTAGTGCCCTGGTCAATAGCGAGGATGTGGGTCATGAAATATCCTTTTTGTAGACATATACACAAATGGCAAACAATGTGATATAAAAATTCGACGGGTTTTAGATGTCGCCGCGTTTAACAAGGAATGTAAAGAGGGTTTATGGCGAAATTAAGCAAATGGCTGGGTGCGAGCATTATAACATGCTTGTTTCTCATTGGTTGCGGTGGTGGTGGTTCTGTAACTCCGCCTCCACCTCCGACACCTCCTCCCCCGCCGCCCGTAACTGATATTTGGAAAGATGTAAAAGCGGCCATTGACGCATCCAGTGTTGCCGATATTCGCTTGATGGTCGGGGACGGCGGCGGCGTAGTATTTTCCTATGAAAAAGGCTCTTTTCCAGCAGAGGGCCAATATTTTCTGGCCTCGTCCTCAAAATTATTAAGCGGCGCAACCATTTTCCGTTTGGTGGAAAACGGGACATTGTCACTGGATAGCCGCGCCGCTGACATCATACCGTGGTGGACAAGCGATAGCACAGATGCGCGCAGCCAAGTTACGCTGGAACATTTATTGTCATTTACCTCCGGGTTTAATGATGCGCCGACCAGTACCAGATGCATAACTGACGCTACGACTAGCATGGGCGCGTGTGCGCAAGAATTTTATAATGGCGGAATTGGCACTACGCCAGGGGACGCATATTATTACGGCCCGGCTCATTTGCAAATCGCCGGGCATATGGCAGAGCTGGCGGCGGGCATGTCTTATGCGCAGATTTTCAAAGCCGAAATCGTTGACGTGTTGGGGTTAAGCAATAATACGGTTTTTGCATTCCCAAGCACCACGAATCCGCGCGCATCGGGCGGCGCCCAATCAACGCCTGAAGACTATGCCAAGTTTTTGCGTGCCTTGCTAGCGGCAGAGATTGTTACGGATATAAACACATTCACCCAAGACCGCACCGCTAATGTGGTGTTTGGGTTTCGTCCGGGCGCTGCCGGAGCTACGAGCCGCGATTGGCATTATGGCCTTGGGTTTTGGCGACAATGCGACATTCCCGAGTGGAACAATACTTGTGCGGATAATATCATTATCTCCAGCGGCGGCGCATTTGGCTGGCGTCCCTGGATTGATTTTAACAATAATTATTTCGGGCAAATCGCCATGGAGGTTACGTCCGGCACCCACGGTGCTGCGGCACTGCAACGACAAATCCAGCCCCTGATCGTAACAGCCCTTGCCAATAGATAGGGACTGGTTTTAAAGTCAGAGAATGAAAAATAAAACATATGATTTGCTCATCATTGGCGGCGGTATTAACGGGGCGGGGATTGCGCGGGACGCGGCGGGGCGCGGGCTGTCTGTGTGCTTGGTCGAGAAAAACGATTTGGCCAGCGGCACAAGCTCCAAATCCTCCAAGCTAATCCACGGGGGGTTGCGCTATTTGGAATACGGAGAGTTTCGGTTGGTGCGCGAAGCATTGCGGGAACGCGAAACCCTGATGCGGATTGCCCCGCACTTGGTGTCGCCTCTGCGTATTATTCTACCCCACCACAAAGGCCTAAGGCCAAAGTGGGTGCTGCGGCTTGGTCTTTTCATGTATGACCATATTGGCGGTGGGCGGACATTGCCCGGCACGTCCGTAGCCAATTTGCGGACGGGTGCGGGCAAGGATGTGCTCAAGCCAGAATTTGAGAGCGGGTTTGTATTTTCAGATTGCCGGGTTGATGATGCGCGGCTGGTGGTTGCTAATGCACTGGGGGCACAGGTGCGCGGCGCGGAAATTTTGGTGCGCAGTAAATGTACAGCGCTTAGCCACAAAGACAATATTTGGCACGCCACCATTAGCGAGCATCCGGGTGGGATTGAGCGCACCGTCAAAGCAAAATGTATTGTCAATGCGTCCGGTATTCGGGTGGACGAAATGGTGGAAATAGCACTGGGCGGGAAACAGCCGGATCATTTGCGCTTGGTCAAAGGCTCGCATATCATCACCAAGCGTCTCTATCCGGGGCGGCAATTATACATGTTTCAAAACCCGGATAAGCGGATAATTTTTGCTATCCCCTATGAGCAAGACTACACCCTCATCGGCACCACGGACGCGCCCTACGAGCTGAGCGATGGGCCTATAGAAATATCGCAAGAGGAAACTGATTATCTCTTACATGCAGCTAATCAGTATTTTGCCAAGGAAATCATAAAAAAAGACATCGCCTGGAGCTATGCCGGGGTTCGGCCTTTATACGACAACAAAAAAGGCAATGCCTCCGCCGTGACCCGTGATTATGTGTTTGATGTCAAAGACGACACCACCCCGCCAATACTTTCAATATTCGGCGGCAAGATAACCACCTACCGCGAGCTTGCCGAACACGCTTTGCGCAAGCTGGGGAAATATTTTCCGGAAATGGGGAAAGACTGGACGGGCGATGAGGCTTTACCGGGTGGGGCGCTCGGCACAGACTTTGAGGGCTTCGTCAAAACCCAAGCGGTAAAATACCCGTTCCTAAGCGAGCCGCACCTATTGCGCCTGTGTCGTTCTTATGGCACCAATATTGATACTCTAATGAACGG
>JALSHE010000090.1 GCA_026982415.1 Robiginitomaculum sp. | reverse complement strand
AACCACACTGGGTCATCAATATCTATATGTGGAAAATAAAGGGCAGAACCTAACATGTGCATACCTCAAATAAAACGATTCGTTATTTCACGTATGTTACCGTAACTTAAAAGGGAGAACTACGCGACTACATTATGGCATTCCTAACGTCTGCAATTGAGGATAAAACAGACATTCACCTACTGTAATTACCCGCAGATTTTATCATGAAGTGTTTGCATCGTAAAAATGCATCGGGTATGACACGACTATGAAAAATATACTTAAAACATCCGTTCTTGCCGCTAGCTTATGTTTTGCTGTGCCTGCTTTGGCACAAAGCATGCCTGCCGCTATGGATTTTGGCCCGCGTGAAAGCTTAACGATTGTATCCAATGGTACGCCTCATGCTTTTGATATTGAAGTTGCTGATACCCAAGCCGAATTATCTCGGGGCATGATGTACCGAGACGTTGTCGCGCCCAATGAAGGCATGTTATTTGAATTTGGTGATGAGCGTATTGCCAGTATCTGGATGAAAAACACTAGTGTTTTTCTCGACGTGATCTTTGTTCGTGCAGACGGGCGGATATTGAAAATCGAACATTCTGCCAAACCATATTCCCTGCGCTCTATAACTTCGGAAGCGCCTGTGACCGCCGTGTTCGAAATCGCAGGCGGGCAGGCGAATGCTCTTGGCATACGCCCGGGTGATGTTGTGCAGCACAACTATTTTTCTACAGCGCCTTAGAGCAAAAAACCACGACATTTTCTGTTTTGAGGGCTTGCGTATTTATAATAAGCCGCTAAAAGCACCATCGGTTGCCTAGGTAGCCATATAGTCTTGTCAGGCAGACTTTAAACCCATTATTTCCGTCGGGGAGTAGCGCAGCCTGGTAGCGCATCTGTTTTGGGAACAGAGGGTCGCAGGTTCAAATCCTGTCTCCCCGACCATTTTCTGTTGTAAAATCATATATTCCTGTAAAATCAGACATATAGTGCTGATAAGACTGCTTTTGGCGCAAAACACTCGATTTTCGGTAAGCATTTCCTAACGCTGTTGTGGTTTATTGTCCGAAATGGGATTGGGAAACGCTTATGACACTGCAAAATTCAACTACTGCAAAGAGTAACACAAAAATTATGCCGTTAAAACGTCCCGCAAAACAAGTTGAAGTTGGTCGCATTATGTCCGTTGGGTCATCCTCTGCGGTCATCTCTGTTAATAAATCAGTGATTCGTAACAATCAATTGCATTTGGTTGAGCTTGGTACTGTTTTGAAAATTTTGACCAATAGTTCGCTTGTCGTGGCGATGGTGTCGACTTTGAAAGTCGGCGCGGTTGACGACGAAGGTATGCACGACGGCTGTATTGCCCATCTCAGTATTTTGGGTGAAATCTCTACCAATAAAACGACCAGACAAACTAAATTTTTCCGAGGCGTGCGGACATTTCCTGTGCTTAGCCAGCCCGTATTAACGATGAGTTCCAATGAGTTGGAGTTGATTTTTTCAACCGGGAGCGCCCCGAGCATCGCGGTTGGCCGTATGCAGCAGGACGACAATATCATTGCCCGGGTCAAGACCAATGATTTACTGTCCAAGCATTTCGCTATTATTGGCTCTACGGGTTCGGGTAAGTCCTGTACGGTTGCTTTGGTTTTACAAGCTATATTAGACGAAAACCCAAATGCTCATGTGGTGTTGTTCGACCCGCACAATGAATATTCCCAAAGTTTTGGCGACCAAGCCAAAGTTATCGGGCAAGCCGATTTTGAACTCCCCATTTGGCTCTTTGATTTTGAGGAAACTGCGGAGCTTTTAACCTCAGAAATCCTCGATCATAAACGCGAGGAAGTGGATATTTTACAAGAGGTCATATTAAAGGCCAAACAACTCTATGACCGTTCCAAACAGGCTGGCTCCAACATTGGCGCCCAGTCAAAAATGGCGGACATCGAGAAAGACCTGCACCGGGCGGCAGCACATATTTCACTGGATTCGCCAGTGCCATACCGGATGCGTGATATTTTAAAATTGCTCGAATATTATATGGGGCGGCTGGAAAATTCTGGTAATATCGGCCCCTATAAGCGCTTAACCCGGAAGATTAACAGCTTGATGGCCGACCCGCGCTATCAATTCGTGTTTAGGAACCAGGCCGCACCGCGCTCTATTCAGGAACTTACTGGCGAAATTTTCCGCATTCCTGTGGCGGGGAAACCAATATGTATCCTCGATTTTTCCGGTATTCCGGCGCAAACACTGAATATTGTTGTCTCTGTGGTCAGTCGGCTTGCCTTTGAACTTGCCATGTGGAGCCAGCGTAAAATCCCTATATTGCTGGTGTGTGAAGAAGCCCACAGATATATTCCTGCGGATGTGGAGAGCGGCTTTGCGGCCACCCGCCGTTCGATTTCCCGCATCGCCAAGGAGGGGCGTAAATACGGGGTTTCACTGGCAATTATTTCTCAAAGGCCGTCGGAGCTTGAACCGTCTACGCTTTCTCAATGTAGTACGATTTTCTCCATGCGGCTCGGTAATGAACGGGACCAAAATTTCGTCCGCGCCGCTATTCCGGACGGGGCGGCGGATTTGCTTTCTTTCTTGCCATCGCTCGGTACAGCCGAAACCATGGTGTTCGGCGAAAGTGTAAACTTGCCCATGCGGGTGATCCTGAACACGCTAGCAGAAGACCGCAGACCCCATAGTTCCAGCGCGGAATTTACCGAACTATGGAGTTCTGGCGAAATATCCCCCGAATATATGAACGGCGTATTTGAAAGTTGGCGTACCAGAACCATGGGAGGGAAAGTTTCACAGCCCAGACAAACTTTACAGCCCGTGACATCCAATCAAGTACAACAACCTGTAATGCCGGAGACGGCCACAAGCCAATTTAGGCAACAACACGCGCCAAAAGCTCCGGTAGATAACCAATCTGTACTCGGAACCTCGAATGAGAGGCTGACCGATGTTAAGAAAATGCTCAATAAGGCTTTTCATAGTAATATCTAATTATAGAATTTACAGAGCCGAAGTACGGATGTATGTTAATGGTTCAATCTATGAGGATTAATCATGTATTCTATTATTCGCCAACCAGCCCCTAGCACAGTCCAATCCGGTAGTTACGGCACTGACAAATGGGTCATCGAATTTCCAACGGATCACAAAGTTACTCTTGATCCGCTGACCGGGAATGCGGGTAGTTCCGACATGATGCGCTCTGTACACCTAAGCTTTGATAGCAAAGAAGACGCCGTAGCTTATGCTAAAGCTAACAACATCGCTTTTCAAGTGATAGAGCGCCCCAAGCACGAACCAAGAGGTCGGTCATACGGTGAGAATTTTGACTTTAGCCGTAAATTCCCGTGGACGCATTAGATACCCATTTAATTATGGACACACTAAGGCTCAGGCCATATACACCCGCAAACGGTTCCGTAGCTCAACCGGATAGAGCACCTGCCTTCTAAGCAGGGGGTTGTAGGTTCGAGTCCTACCGGAATCGCCATTTTTATATTTTTTAGCTTAGGCTAACAAGCCAAGCGAATGGTGCCAATCGGCTTTCATGTCTTCTATGTCTTCTAGGCCGCAGGAAACGCGGATGAGCGGGCCTTCGAATTTTGGGTCGTGATTGCGGGTGAGTTGTGGGTCACAGTGAATGACCAGACTTTCAAAGCCGCCGAACGAGAAGCCTTTGGCGAACAATTTTAACTGGTCGAGCAGGGCGAGGACTTCGGTCTCTGGGCATGGTTTTAGCACAATGCTGAACAGGCAAGACGCCCCCGTAAAGTCGCGCTGCCACATAGCGTGATCGGGGTGGGATTTCAGGGCAGGGTGGACGGCGCGCAGGACTTTGTCGTGGGCTTCTAGCCATGTGGCCAGAGCGACCGCCGATTTTGATTGCTGTTCAAAGCGCGTCACAACTGTGCGAAAGCCGCGCAAAATCTGGTAGGTGTCGTCGGGGGAGGTTGAATTGCCAAATGCCATGGCGGTCGCCGCGACTTTCTTTGCCATAGATTTTGTCCGCGAAACCACGGCACCAAATAAAATATCGCCGTGGCCGCTAAAGAATTTGGTGGCGGAATGCACGGCAATGTCTGCGCCCATATCTAGCGGCGCATAGACCAGCCCCGCCGACCATGTGTTGTCGACGATGGTGACAATGTCGTGGGCTTTGGCGGCCTTGACAATCGCGGGCAAATCCTGAATTTCCATGCTCAGAGAACCGGGGCTTTCTAGCAATATACAGCTCGTATTCTCACGGATTAGCGCCTCTATGCCCGCGCCGATACCCGGCGGGTAATACTCTGCTTCCACACCGAATTTAGTCAGTTGCGTATTGCAAAAATGCCGAACCGGGCCGTAAGTGCTGTCGGTGACCAAAATATGATCGCCAGCCTTAACATTGGCTAAAATGGACGCAGTATTGGCGGCTAGCCCGCACGGGGTCAGGGTCGTGCCTGCACCGTTTTCTAGGGCGCAAAAAGCTTCGCTTAAGGCATCATGAACCGGAGAACCATGGCGGCCATATATCCGGTGCCCGCCATTATAAAGATCGTCGGCTTTATCAAATAACAGCGTAGACGCGCGGATAATCGGCGGATTGACACTGGTGCCAACGCCGACTTTGGGGCGGCCTAAATGGGCAAGTTTTGTCGCGTCTTTCATATCATTCCATCCAGTCAGCTATGGGTAGGCCTTTCTGGCGCAAAAAATCTGGATTGTAAATCTTGGATTGATAGCGCGCACCATAATCGCACAGCATTGTCACAATAGTATGCCCCGGCCCCATATCTTTGGCCATGGCAATTGCGCCCGCAATATTGATACCGGACGAGCCGCCCAAGCACATGCCTTCGTGCTTGGTCAAGTCGAACAAGATGTTAAGCGCATCCGCATCATCTATACGGTAAGCACGGTCGACGACGATGCCCGCAAGATTATCGGTAATCCGCCCTTGGCCGATGCCCTCAGTGACAGATCCGCCTTCGCTCTCCAAAACGCCGTCTTTATAAAATGAATACAGTTTGGAGCCGCCCGGATCCGCGATGCCGATTTGAATATCCGGGTTCATGCCCTTGAGCGCCATGGACATACCGCCCAGCGTACCGCCTGAGCCTACGGAGCAAATAAACCCGTCTATTTTACCGTCCGTTTGGGCGTAAACTTCCGGTGCCGTGGTCTGGATATGGGCGTTGCGGTTGGCGGTATTGTCAAATTGATTGGCCCACAGCGCCCCCAATTCTTCGGCCAGCCGCCCGGAATAGCGCACATAATTGTCCGGATTGGAATAGGGCACGGCGTCGACTTCGATAAGCTCTGCGCCGGCCAACCGAATAGCGTCTTTCTTCTCTTGAGACTGACTGCGCGGTATAACGATTTTGCAAGTATATCCAAGCACCGCACATACCATAGCCAGTCCAATGCCCGTATTGCCCGCCGTACCCTCAACCACTGTGCCGCCGGATTTTAATGAACCATTTGCTTCGGCGGCGCGGATAATAGATAAAGCCGCCCGGTCTTTAACAGATTGCCCGGGGTTCAAAAACTCGGCCTTTCCGAAGATTTCACACCCGGTGATTTCCGACGCTTTGTTCAGGCGGATAAGCGGCGTATTGCCAATGAGGTCGATGATAGATTGTGCGGTCATGGTGTCTCTCCTTAAACCAACAGGTATGACGTTCCCCGCCCGCGTTCAAGTGTATAAATATCCGCTCACTAAAGTTTGATACGAAATTTTCACTTTGCAAAGCCGTAAGCTTAGCCCATATGTAGGGCAGGAGATTTATATGACTGAAATGAATGCGACGATACGTTTGAAGACACCAGGCGGCGAGATTTATGAAATTGGAAATGACAAGCCGCTGACGATTTTTGCCGGGCCTTGCGCTATGGAGAGCCGGGAACATGCGCTGGAGACTGCGGGCATGCTTAAGGAAATCGCCGATAATGTTGGCGTTAATCTGGTTTATAAATCGTCATATGACAAAGCCAACCGCACCAGCATCCATTCGCCGCGCGGTATCGGGATTGATGCGGCGCTACCGATTTTCGCCGAGATTAAAGAAACCATTGGCCTGCCTATTATCACAGATGTGCATACGGCGGAACAATGCGCCCGCGTCGGCGAAATTGCGGATATATTGCAAATCCCGGCATTTTTGTGCCGCCAGACAGATTTACTGGTTGCCGCCGCCGAAACGGGCCGCGTTATCAATGTGAAAAAGGGGCAGTTTTTGGCGCCGTGGGATATGGAAAATGTCCTGAATAAATTGGTCGAGGCTGGTAATCCGAATATTATGGCTTGCGAGCGCGGTGCTAGTTTTGGCTATAACACATTGGTCACAGATTTCCGGGCGCTCCCGACCCTGAAAAGTTTTGGCGGGCCTGTTGTGTTCGACGCCACCCATAGTGTGCAACAACCCGGCGGGCAGGGCGGCACGTCCGGCGGTCAGCGCGAATTTGTGCCGACCTTAGCGCGCGCGGCTGCGGCTATTGGTGTTGCGGCCATATTTATGGAAACCCATCCCGACCCTATGAGCGCACCTTCCGACGGCCCGAATATGATACCGACAGGTGAATTTGAAGCTTTGCTGACGGATATTATGGCCTTTGACCGCCTTAGTAAGTCTATGTAAGTTATTGTTTTAACGGTTTTAACGGTAAAGTAACCGGGCTATCTTCTACCTCGATAGTTTCTAGGTCCAGCAAGGGGGCGCGTTTCGGCAATATATCTTTATCGATTAAGTATTGTACCCGCCGCGCCGCATCGACCCGTAAATCCTCGTAGAATAGATTAGACGGCAATGTGCGGTATTTTCCGCCAAAACGGCTGGGTCTGCGTAAGGCTTTTTGTTTGGGTTTATCCAAAAGCAAAACGCCGTCCTGACATTGCGCTCCGGTCTGATGCGGCATAGGTACGGGCATGGTATCAAATCCAAACCCTTCAGCGGCCACGCCGCCAAGATGTAGTCTTGCGGGTGCATAATCGTTATCCGTTGTCCAAAGTAGTGGGTTAACACATAAAAGCGGGCGCCCACTCACAGCTTGCATACCAGCCGCATCCCAAACCAGAGTGCGATCGACGAATCTTTGAACGCGTTTTTTTTCTTTTGGTTCAAACGCTCCGAAAGCTACAACACAATTCGTATCTTGTTTGCGTGCGCAAGGCTTTATGAGGGATAGTTTTTCGAGCAAAAACGGATGGTCAATGACATAGGCTACAGCCAATTTATTGATGCGGGAGCCGTCTTGGAAAAACTCACGCAATAACCGTTTTACATGCAGGCCACCTTGACCATACCCTACCAAAACGATTGGCCGCTCCGGTGGATTCTCGGCTAAAAATACTTCGAATGCACGCCGCACATCACTGTATGCAAATTGCATGGCGAGTAGGGAATCGTCACGATTGTTGAGGAATGTATAGAGGGCAGCTTGGCGATATTGCGGTGCATAAACGCGCCCCGATGATGTATAGGGGAGTACATAATTTGGCAAAACGACGCGCTTGAAATTATCGGCTAGTTTTTTGGAACTAATGGGTGCATTCCAATGGGTACGCCCCAAAAATATAGTTGGTGAAACAACAAATATATCTCCGCCGGGTATATTAATAGGGTCAATATCCGTATCGGGCCTAATAAGCCAAGCCGTATCCACAGTATAATCTGGCGCAGGTGGCATTGCCATAGTTTGAAACGGCTCACCGGGGTCATAAATAGAGCGAAACAAGTCATCCCGGTAAAACCATGATGCGAATATCAGCAGCAAAGCAAAGAACCCCATAAGCACGCTGATAATGATGCGAATATGTATATACCCTAATTTGGCCAAATTTCACCTTTATCACTAAATTGCTATTTACTGAATCGCTTAAACAAGCTTACAACAGCATACATCAATACGAAAGCAATCAAAATGACAAAACCGCCATCTGAACACCCAGCTAAAAGGCACCATTTCTTTGCGTCCTTGCGCAATAGTTTTTTCACGGGCGTCGTTGTGGCTCTGCCTATTGGTATCACAATCTGGCTAATCACATGGTTTGTCAATATCGTTGATACTAGGGTCAAGCCGCTCATCCCGTCACATTATGTACCGGAATGGATTGTAGCGCTTCCGGGGTTGGGGATTATCATATCAGTTGTCGCACTTTGGTTATTGGGGGCGATTGCGACCAATTTCTTTGGTAGCCGTTTGTTACGGTACGGGGAAAACTTAGTGTCGCGGGTGCCGCTTGTGCGGAATATCTACAAAACCCTGAAACAAATCGTCCAGACAATGGCGAACCAAAAGGATCAGGCTTTCAAGGAAGTTTGCTTATTGGAGTATCCGCGCAAAGGCTTGTGGGCGATCGGGTTTATCACGTCTGACCTTAAGGGTGCGCCTGAAAAACATTTAAAGGACGGCTATGTGTGTGTATTTGTACCGACAACCCCCAACCCAACATCTGGGTTTTTGTTGTTCGTCAAACGTACAGATTTAAAAGTTTTGGATATGACACCGGAAGAGGGCGCCAAAATGATTATTTCTGGCGGGATGGTCACAAGCGATGAAGACATAAAGAAACTCGAAGGCCCCACGCCTTCGATGTGATCTAACTGTATCAACATTACCCCGATTGCATTAATTTTACGCCGACATCTTGCTCAAATAAATACAGCAAATTCAGCACTGCCTTACCTCGTTCGCTGGCTAAATTAGGGTCTGTGGCTGCGAATAGTCGGGCGTCTGTTACAGCGGTTTCCAGCAGGGATTTATGCTTGTCCAAGTTTGCCAGCTTATAGACAGGCAGGCCGCTTTGCCGAGCGCCGAGCAGATCGCCAGAACCGCGCAGGTTCCAGTCTTCTTCGGCGATCAGAAAACCGTCCTCGGTCTCGCGCATAATATTGAGCCGTGCCTTGGAATTGATACCGAGCGGGCCTTTATACAGCAAGATACAGGACGATTGCTTGTCGTTTCGCCCGACCCGTCCTCTAAGTTGGTGTAGTTGTGCCAGTCCGAACCGTTCTGCATGTTCAATCACCATAACCGTGGCGCCGGGCGCATCGACGCCGACCTC
Organism: Robiginitomaculum sp.; assembly: GCA_026982415.1. Taxonomy (GTDB): domain Bacteria; phylum Pseudomonadota; class Alphaproteobacteria; order Caulobacterales; family Maricaulaceae; genus Robiginitomaculum_A. Next base: position 2,329 of record JALSHE010000090.1, on the reverse strand, counting down.
GATAACCGTTGTTGCTACTAGAATATCATATTGCCCGCGCTTGAAGGCTTCGGATATGGCTTCTTTTTCCTGTGCTTTTAATTTGCCGTGCAACAAGCCGACCCGATCCCCGAACCGTGCGGATAAATGCCGAAAGCGCTCTTCTGCGGAGGCGAGGTCGATCAAGTCCGAATCCTCAACCAATGGACACACCCAATACACCTGTTCGCCTTTATCTAGCACCCTTTGTAGGCCGTCTATAACGGCTTGCATTTTTTCTACGGGGACAATGCGGGTCTCTATGGGTTTACGCCCCATGGGCTTTTCGTCGAGGCGCGATATATCCATATCGCCGTAGGATGTGAGGGCGAGCGTGCGGGGGATAGGTGTGGCGGTCATCACCAATATGTCCGGCTTTTGCCCTTTTTGGCTGAGGCGCAACCGGTCACGCACGCCGAAACGATGTTGCTCATCAATGATGGCTAGCCCCAAATTAGCGAACTCCACATGGTCTTGGAACAGGGCGTGGGTGCCGCAAATCACATCTATATGCCCGTCTGCTAGCCCGCTCAGAATAGCTTTTCTCTGTCCGCCTTTATCGCGCCCGGTCAAGGCTTCGACCGTGAGATTGGCAGGGGCGAGGAATTGCTCCAGGGATTTTTTGTGTTGCCGCGCCAGGATTTCGGTCGGCGCCATAATCGCCACTTGCGCCCCGGCTTCGCAGACATGGGCGGCGGCGAGGGCTGCGACAAATGTTTTACCCGCGCCCACATCACCCTGTAACAAACGTGCCATACGGGTTTCTGCGCTCAAATCAGCCTTTATCTCTTCGAATGTACGCGATTGTGCGCCTGTGGGCTTGAACGGTGCGCCGTCCAGCACTTCGCGCACATATTCGCCTGCTCCTGTGAAACTGCGCCCGGATTTACGTCTCGTATGCTCACGCACCAAGGCCAAAGCCAATTGCCGTGCTAGTAATTCGTCGTAGGCGAGGCGGCGGCGGTGTAAGGTGTCTTCGCCCGCTTCGATCTTGCTAGCAGGGGCGTGTAGGCGTTTGAGTGCGTTCAGCCAGCTTGGCCATTCATTTTTGGCGCGCATAGTCGGATCCAGCCATTCTGGCAGTTCAGATGTTTTCTCAAGTGCGCCGATGACCGCCTTGCGCGCCATTTTCTGGGATAGACCAGAGGTGAGCGGATAAATAGTTTCAAATTCCGGGATGTCGCAAGCGTCCTTAAGCGGCAATATATAATCCGGGTGGGTCATTTGCGGCTGGCCACGAAAATGCTCGATCTTGCCAGAAATTATTATATCTGCACCCTCAGGTAACTGGCGGCGCAAATAATCAGGCCGGGCGTGGAAGAATGTAAGTTCTAACTGCCCGGAGCCGTCCGAGACAAACACCCTATAGGGTAAACGCCGTGTCGCGCCCGGCCTGTGGGTATCCACATGCACGGTCAAAATCACCATATCGCCGTCAACTGCACTGGATATACCGGGCAGACGTTTGCGCTCAATCAAGCCACTGGGCGGGGTCAAAACCACATCACGGATGCGCCGCCCCATAGCTTTTTCCAACAAATCAGCCGAGCGCGGCCCAACACCGGACACGGTGCTAATGTCTGCAAACATCGGAAATAAAATATCAGGTCTCATAAATGCATTTTGCGCCTAGTTTTTCGTGACTGCAAGGAATATAGGAACGTGGTTGGAGATTCTTATGGTAGATACAGAAAAAACTTTGCGCGTTAAAAAGCTTATACACCGCTCCGGATATCGGGGGTTTAAAGAGGTCGACCTTATTCTCGGCGGCTTTGCAAAAGCCCATGCCGCAGAGTTAAACGACGATGAGTTCTTGCAATTCGAAACCCTGCTCGAAGAAAAAGACCACGATATTTATGACTGGATTACAGGCACACAACCAACGCCGCCCGAATTTGATACGCCGCTTTTTGTTAAGCTTATGAATTTCACGCCGGATATTTTGAAATAATGCGCAGTTTAAAAACATATACTATGAACCTCGTAAGGTGGATTAGGCTTTTTGCCGTAATCCACCATTGGCACACCCCTCACGGTGGATTACGCGCAAGAGCGCTAATCAACCCTACGACAAATTTGGAAAGTTCGTGAAATAATGCTCGCAATCCAAACATATGCAGATGCCAAAGGTTTGTGGCAGGTTGGGGAATTGGCTGAGGGGGCTGATGCTTATGTGTTTGCGCGGGCAGCGAAACGGCGCGGCGGTCTGCATATATTTGTGGCGCGGGATGATAGCCGGGCAGGGGCTTTTCGCAGCGCCGTCTCGTTTTTTGCGCCTGATATTGAGGTGCTGCAATTCCCGTCATGGGAC
>JALSHE010000089.1 GCA_026982415.1 Robiginitomaculum sp. | reverse complement strand
GAGCGCGGAAGGTGATAAACAGTGATTGGATTTGTCATATTGCTTTCCCATAATTTTCACAAGACCTACCAGATGTCAGACACGATAACAACCATCCCGCTAAATTTATTGGCGCTTTCCTTAGTCCCGGTCATGGTGGTTTTGGCCATACAATATCGCTGGGGCTTAGCCTGGAAGGAAGGGGTTTACGGGGTCAGCCGCATGTTAGCACAATTGCTGATTATTGGGTATTTTTTATTATATATATTCGGTGCAGACAGTGTCTGGATTCTTGTTCTAGTGCTCAGCGTCATGGTAATTGCCGCCAGTTGGATTGCCCTACGCACTGTGAAAGAAAAGCGCAAAGCCTTGTTTTTCACAGCTTTAATTTCCGTTCTTGTTGGTGGAGCGTCGGTGCTCACCCTGATAACCCAAGGTGTTTTACAGCTAACACCGTGGTACCGCGCCGATATGATGATACCGCTGGCAGGCATGATATTTGCAGGCTCCATGAATGCAATCGCACTGGCGGCGGAACGATATTATGAAGAGCGCGGACGCAATATGAGCATAAATCAAGCCCGTGCCAGCGCTTTTCGCACCGCCATGATCCCGATCACCAACGCCCTGTTTGCCGTCGGTTTGGTCTCTCTGCCCGGCATGATGACTGGGCAGATTTTATCAGGCATAGACCCCCTAATCGCAGTCCGCTACCAGGTCATGGTCATGGCCATGCTCTACGGCAGCGCTGGATTATCAGCGGCAATTTTCCTCAATTTGGTGTCCCGCAGAGATTAAGACAGGCCGCCCAAAAGGCCTTCTAGTTCGTCCAGCTCCTCGTCGGAAAGTAGGGTGCTGCCTGTGAAAGCTGAGGCCGGGAGTGGCCCGTCGACCTCCAGGACACGGCCAAAAAACTCGCGCGCCATATGGGCGAGGGTCGTGGTTTTTGATATCCGTGCTGATACACTGGCTGGCTTAGATGTCGTTGAAACGGAAACGAAACCTTTGTCGACCATGCGCTCAATTGTCTTGCGGGTCGAGGAAAATGACCAATTAAGCTCTGATGCGCAAATATCGTGGAGACTACGCACAGGCAAAGCACCGCGCGCCCATAAGGCCTTAAGCAGAACAAGTTCAGGTGGGCTAGGTATGTGTTTCATGCTCTTTAATGTGACGTCTGTCACATAAAGTCAAGATAAATATAAAATCAAGATAATTATTTTGCCGCGAACCTTAACCCATCAAGCCGCGCACCATAATACCGCCAAGTCCGAGCAGGGCAACCAGGCTAATCCCGAAGAATACGGAGCGCATAAGCTTTATATTAAACCAATAGCACAGCATATAGGCGGCGCGTGCGGCAATATACACCCACGCCAAACGACCTAACCAGAGCGGGTCTGCGGCGGATAGAATGCCGACCAGTGTGAAGATAATAAATATGGAGACACTTTCATTCATATTACCGAGCGCCCGGTGGGCGCGGAATATGAATTTGTTATGGTCGGCCTCAATGGGTGCGCCGGGTATGTGCGGCACTTTCATGCCCGCCACATCCGCGACCAATAATTGTATAAATAACAAAACGCCTGCCGCAGCCATGGCAATGCCCGTCATATGATAGTCTGCAAAAATTTCCATTTTAGTTCCCTGTATTTGTTGCTTGCCAGTTTTCTTTTTTTGGCTCGCGTTTTTCTTCTTGACTGTTCTCTTTTTCTTGGCGGCGTAGCATCAAGACCTCGTTAAATTCACCGCCAAGAATAACCAGTGCGGCGGAAATGTAAACGAAAAGCAGGGCGATGACAACACTGCCGAGCCCTGCATACATGATTTGGGCGCGGGAAAATTCTGCCGTATATTGGGCGTATAATTTTGCAGCCAATAGCCACAAAACCATGGTTGCCAATATGCCGGGCAGGACTTGTCTGAACCTAAGCCGTTTGCGGGGCAAAAACAAATGCCCGACACTCAGCGCTAAAAACATGACGCCCATGCCAACAGGCAGGCGCAATAAATGGAACCAGGCCGAAAGATTGTCTAAAAATTCGGCGCGGGATGCGGCAACGTCCCACCACAAAGGCGCAAACACAATCAGCACCGCCAACACCAATAATACGCCCGCCCCACCGATAACAAAGGCCAAGTTCTGCAAAAACCGCATCCACCACGGCCTGCGCATTTCTGCGCCCAGACCATAAGCACGGTTAAACCCAACCCGCAAGCTTTCGACCCCGCCTGTGGCAATATACAGTGTGAAGGCGATGGACAATGTCAACACCCGCTTATTGGACACGGTGAGGATAGAATGGATGTCGTCGGACACAGGCGCGACGATTTCAGCGGGGGCGACGGATAATAGATAATCTATCACGGTCCGCGCCAAAGGCTCATTGCCCAAAAACCCGGCCAGAGCCGTCAAGAAAATCAGGAACGGGAAAAACGCCAATAGCGATGAAAATGCAATATTGCCAGAAAGCGCAAACCCGTCGTCCGCTACAAATCGGCGGTGGACATCCCGTAAAAATAAAAAAGGGTGCTTCACCAAAAGTTCAAATAAGTCTATTTTCGCACCCACCATTTAAGCTATGCGATGTTCTGGCTAATAGCCAGCAAAAGCACCATCATGGTGGCGGTGCTAATGAGAATACCTGCAAATACCGCGCCTATCCAATCAAACCCGCCTATCCGCCATGCCAACCGTACATCAATCGCCAAAGTACCGACATACAGGGTCAGCGCCAAAACATAGGCCGGGAAAAACGGCAACACGCCAAACAAATACAAGCCGAGGGCGGCAGCAATCATTGCATATACGAATAAATTTGTCCAATTTCGGACGATGACCCACGGCCTGAACCTGTCCATTTTATCAAAGAGCATACACAAAACATAAGCGATGAGCGGAAATGTCAAAGCTATTAAGCCCAAGGTCATCGCGATTGAACCGTAAGGCATAGACGCCGTATTATCATTATATTTAACCGCGGCCCTGGCCGCAACCAGCCCCAGCGGAATATAGGCCGCAACCGCGTTAAATGAGCGCTGCAAACCACGAGGCGACAAATCGAAACCGTCCTCCCACGGTTTGTCACGTAAGGCGTTAACCACACCATTAAATATACGAACTAAATTCATGCCCCAAAGTAGCGCACTAAAAACGCTTTGTAAATTTGCTTGAGGTTTTTTATATCAGCTATTTCTGCATGTTCATTTACCTGATGAATGGTTTTGCCAATAAGGCCAAATTCAACCACGGGCGCATAATGGGTGATGAAGCGGGCATCGGACGTGCCGCCGCTGGTAGAAAGTGCGGGCCTATGCCCGGTAATGTCTTCTATGGCGGCTGACAATTTATCCGAGAGCTTGCAAGGCTTGGTCAAGAACGGGTGACCGGGGACAGAAAGGTTGGCTTCGATACGACCGTCAAATCCGTGCTGGGCGATTTCAATTTCCGAATTGATCCAGTCCAGCAAATCGCCTCCGGTTTGCTCGGTATTAAAGCGAATATTAAATTTCGCGCTGGCCGCACCGGCAATGATATTATGAGCTGGGTTGTCAACATCCACTGACGTAATCTCAAGATTAGACGGCTGAAAGCTTTCATTACCGTCGTCCAGTTTTTTAGACGATAACGCCGTCAGCAATTTCAATAACGTCGGCACGGGGTTGCCCGCCAAGTCGGGATACGCCACATGGCCTTGAGTGCCGATAACGGTTAAAACCCCGTTCAAAGAACCGCGCCGCCCAATCTTAATCATCTCGCCCAGCGTATTCGGGTTGGTTGGTTCGCCGACCAAACAATGATCAATAATCTCGCCTGCCGCAGTAATGGCCTGCAAAACTTTCTGGGTGCCGTTAACCGCAGGCCCCTCTTCGTCCCCCGTAATCAGAAAACTAATGGAGCCATCAAACTCCTTGCCGTCCTCTAAAAATTCCGAAACCGCCGCCACAAAGGCCGCAATGCCGCCTTTCATATCCGCAGTTCCGCGCCCCCATAATATCCCGCCCTCTATCACACCGCCGAACGGGTCATGCCGCCAAGCACCCGCATCACCCACAGGCACCACATCAACATGACCAGCATAACAAATATTAGGTGCATCCGTACCCAGCCGCGCATAAAGATTATCAACGCGCATATCGCCCTCGCCGAACGGGTAACGCGTACAGCGGAACCCCATACCCTCAAGCACATCCTGCAAAACCCCAAGCGCGCCCGCGTCCGCTGGCGTGACAGACGCACAACGAATAAGGGTGCGGGCTAGATCGATAGGGTCGATTATGGGTGTCTCAGACATATTGGCTCAACAACAAATTACATTGACCAAACCTGTAAAGGCATTTGCCGCAATATGCGAGCGTTTTTAGATGCAGCTACTTAACAATATCGAAATTTAAAAAGCCTGCTCGTTTAATATTCTTACTTAATTTTTCGCAACCCATGAACCGTAGTGGGCAATTTGGCTTCACCGGATTCAATTTTTTCTGCAATAACAATGATATTCTTAGTTATTGGGTCATCCGGCCATTGAGTTTGGACTTGGCGTAAGGCTTTTAACCCATCCTCAATATTGTTGTTCATTATCAAGGCGAGTGCATAATTTCCCCTAACCCCAATATCTGATCGGTATCTTTTCTGCCCTTGCGCCAAAACGCTTAGAGCTTCCTTAAAATAACCCAGTTCCATGGCCTCTAAGGCATACTCGTTTAGGACGTCTTTATTTTCTGCTTGGTAGTAAAAGGCGAGTTTTAAAGATTGGTATGCATTTTCATGTTCTCCCAACGCTTGATACGCTTTCCCACGAAAAAACAGCGAAACCCAGTGGTCTGGTATCCGGTTTAATACCTCATCATATAGTTTTATAGCCTGTCGGAGTTTCTTTTTATTGGCCTTTTTGTGTTTTGTGTTTGCCAAAAACATATATGGCTCTATAAGATTATTAGCCTTATCTAGCTTCGCATTTAATTGATCAGCCTCTTGTTGGGTAATAATAGAGACAGGCGGCTTCGGCGAACTAAAAGCGTGCCCATACTGCATCAGAGACATTAGGGCAATTATTGTAGCAAACAATGTTTTTTTCATGGTCAGTTAAGCAACTCGTACTGTTAAGTTTGCATAAGTACAATTTTTTGCCCTTTGTCACAAGTGCATTGTACATTAGAAATTTTTAGCTTTGGCATCCGTCCTTACTATTTCCGGTCTAAAATTCCATCACTTCACCGAACGAACCAAATAATTAACGCTGGTGTCGTCCGTGATTTTCCATGTGCCGCCGAATGGGTTGTAGGTCATGCCTAGGGGTTCGTCAGGGGTTAAGCCTGCGTCTTTTAGCATGCGTACCATCTCTAGCGGTTTGATGAATTTTGCGTATTGGTGGGTGCCTTTGGGTAGCCAGTTCATGATGTATTCTGCGCCCATAATGGCCAAGGTGAAGGCTTTGGCGGTGCGGTTGATGGTTGAACAAAATGTGATGCCGCCAACTCCCTTGATATTTGGTCGCACCATTTTTGCGCAATGTTTGGTGAACAAGGCCGGGTCGGTGACATGTTCCAACACTTCCATATTCAGCACGACATCATAGGGTTTTTCGTCGCTGTCGATGAGAGCCTCTATGGTCGAGTATCTATAGTCTATATCAAGACCGGATTTCTCCGCGTGCACCATTGCAGTTTTAATGTTTTTTTCCAGCGCGTCCACACCAGTTACCTCTGCGCCCAAACGAGCCATAGGTTCGCACAGCAAACCACCGCCGCACCCTACGTCTAATATACGCAGACCTTTGAGCGGCAACTCGCTTTCGGGGTTTCTGAGAAAATGCGTACAAATCTCGTCCTTGATAAACTTAACCCGACAGCCGTTCATAATGTGTAGTGGTTTAAACTTGCCGTTCGGGTTCCACCAATCCTCGGCCATCTTGGCGAAATGCGCCATTTCGGACGCATCAACGCTGGTCGCCGTTTTATGTGTAGCGCTTTTGTGAGCAGCAGAAGTCATATTGGTCTTTCAAATCTTGAAAAACCCTTATAGACAATGGTGCAGATAAACAAAGAGGATTTATGGCACGCATAGTCATGAAATTTGGCGGTACATCTGTGGCGGACCTGGACAGGATTCGCCGTGTGTCTGCGCTTGTGGCGGCAGAACACGCCAACGGTAATGAAGTGGCCGTGGTGGTTTCGGCTATGTCGGGAGAAACCAACCGGCTGGTTGGCTATGTGGACGCCCTCGACGCAGACTCGAATGCGGGCGGCGATATAGACGACGAATATGATGCTATTGTCGCATCCGGCGAACAAGTAACCAGCGGGCTTTTGTCCATTGCCCTTAGGCGGAGAGGCGTAAAAGCCCGCTCATGGCAGGGCTGGCAAATCCCCCTGCAAACCGACGGCGCTCATGCATCGGCGCGGATAAAAGGTATAGAAACTCTGGCCTTTAACCAATCTCTCAAAGACGGGGTGGTGGGTGTGGTCGCGGGCTTTCAAGGCATTAGTCCTGAGGGGCGTGTCTCGACTTTGGGGCGCGGCGGGTCGGATACATCTGCTGTGGCGCTCGCAGTGGCACTGGGCGCTGACCGCTGCGATATTTATACAGATGTGGACGGGGTCTATACTACCGATCCCCGCATAGTGCCCGAGGCTAGGCGGCTGGGACGGATTGCCTTTGAGGAAATGCTGGAACTGGCCTCACAAGGTGCCAAAGTTTTGCAAACAAGGTCGGTCGAATTGGCTATGAATAATAATTTACCCATCAGGGTATTAACCAGTTTTGCACAAGACGACGAGCCTAATCCGGGCACTCTCGTCTGTGCAGAGGAGGAAACTATGGAAGAACGCGTTGTAAGCGGCGTCGCATATTCTCGCGACGAAGCGCAAATATCTTTATTACGGCTCGATGATGAACCGGGCGTTGTCGCCCGTGTCTGCCGCGTAATGGCCGAGGCGAATATCAGTGTCGACATGATTGTCCAAGGCACATCCCGCCGCGAAGACAGCGCCAATTTGGTGTTCACAATTGGACGACGAGATTTGGACAAAACACTGGCTGCGCTGGAAACTAACAAGAAAAAAATCGGCTTTGACGATTTATTGGTCAATGCGAAGGTTAGTAAGGTTTCCGTAGTCGGTATCGGTATGCGCTCCCATACCGGTGTGGCGCACACAATGTTCTCTGCTCTGGCGGAGAAAAATATCAATATCGAGGTTATCGCCACATCCGAGATAAAGATAAGTGTGCTGATAGATTCCGATATGACAGAATTGGCCGTGCGAGCGCTACACAGCGCTTTTGAATTAGGAGCGTCTTGATTAAAATTCCAAGCCCCATAAGCATTAAGTCCGATCCGGGCATTGTATTACTGAAGCGCATTCGCGCCTTAATGGCTTCTGAAGCCGGAGTGCAAATGCGGCTGGACAAATTTGTAAAAATTATTGCCGCGTCCATGAAGGTCAATGTGGCATCAATTTATTTGCGCTCTGGTGACGATCTTGAATTGTGCGCCACCAAAGGATTGAAGCAAAGCGCCGTCCACAGCACACGACTTAGTCTAAATGAAGGTTTGGTTGGTTATGTGGCGCGGCGCGCGAAACTGCTTAATCTAGCAGAAGCCTCAGATCACCCTGATTTTGTTTTCAAAGAAGAAACTGGCGAACAACGCTTTCAATCTTTCCTCGGCGTGCCTTTATTGCGCGGGGGTCGCAATCTCGGCGTCCTTGTGGTGCAGGGCAAACGGGCGCGGGTTTATAGCGAAGCCGAAGTAGAGCATTTGTTAACCGCCGCGACTTTGCTGGCCGAAATCGCGGTCGAAGACGAACGCGCTGGCGGTGCAGAGGCTAGGCTCAAAGGCATACGCCTCACACCTACGGGTGCCGAAACCATTATAGGCCAAGCATATGCAGGTGGTCTTGCTCAAGGCCGCGCCGTTTTGCATTTACCGCCTGTGACCGTAGGCAAAATGCTGTCGACCAATACTGCCGAAGAGCAAGCAAGGCTATCCAAAGCCATACGCAAAATGCGCCGCTCTGTTGATGCTATGGTTGACGGTGAAATGAGCACTGCCTCCCAAGAGATATTCGAAAGCTACCGCATGTTCGCCTATGACAGGCAATGGCTAAACCGCTTACACGAAGCCGTCCATAGCGGCCTGACCGCCGAAGCCGCCGTAGAGCGTGTGCGGAACGAACACCGCGCCCGCATGCTGAAAGCCCGCGACCCGTATTTACGCGCCCGCTTGCACGATCTCGAAGATCTGGCCAACCGCATGTTGCGCTCTTTGGGCGGAGAAAACCTGGAGCCGGGCCAAAGACAACTCCCGGACAATGCCGTCATACTTGCCCGCAATCTTGGCCCGGCTGAAATACTTGACTATGACCGGGGCAAGCTTAAGGGCATAGTGCTTGAAGAGGGGTCAAGCACCGCCCACGCCACCATTATTTGCCGCACATTGGGTATTCCGCTGGTGGGCATGGCCGAGCGTGTTCTGGACAGGGTCGAAGCGAACGACGAAGTTCTGGTTGACGGCGAAATAGGCGAGGTCGCTATTCGGCCAACCAGAGAGAACATTAACGAATTTATGGTGCGGGTCGGTATCCGCGCCCAGCTCGATCTGGCATTCGAGAAGCAGCGCCATTTAAAAGCCGTCACCAAAGACGGCAAGCCCGTCTCGCTCTTGCTCAATGCCGGGCTATTGGTAGACTTGCCGGGGCTGGACGCGGCTGGCGCAGACGGTATCGGCCTGTTCCGCACCGAGTTCCAGTTCATGGTCTCCCAGCGTATGCCGCGCCTTGATGAACAAGTTGATTTGTATAAACGAGCTTTGACCGTAGCCAAAACAGGGGGAGGTGATCGTCCAGTGACCTTTCGCACATTGGATTTGGGTGGGGATAAAATCCTGCCCTACGGCGACCCAATTCCCGAAGAAAACCCGGCCATTGGCTGGCGCGCCATTCGCATCGGCCTAGAGCGTCCGGGCATGTTACGCTATCAGCTTAGGGCCTTGATACAAGCAGGCGCAGGCCAACATTTGCGCATTATGTTTCCCATGGTGGCAGTGGTTTCCGAGTTTCAGGCGGCGCGGGCATTACTGGATAAAGAGCTAGCCCGGCACAAAAAACTGGGGGGCGAACCGCCGGACAAGCTGGAAGTCGGCGTCATGTTGGAAACCCCCGCGCTGGCGTGGCAAATAGACGCCATTTGCAAACACGCAGATTTCGTCTCGGTCGGCGCTAACGACCTCATGCAGTTTTTCTTCGCCGCCGACCGCGACAACCCCCGCGTCGCCGGACTATATGACGGCCTACACCCCGCCGCCTTGTCCCTGCTGTCCCATATTGCGGGGCGCTGTAAAGCAAACAAGACCGAGGTCACAATCTGCGGCGAAATAGCCGGCAAACCCCTAGAAGCCATCTGCCTAACTGCCCTAGGATTCAAAAATCTCTCCATGCCAGTAACAGGCATAGGCCCAGTAAAAAGCGCTATCTTGGCGCTGGATGCAAGCAAGCTAGCCGCCATAATAAAACCCAAAATAACCTCAGGGTCAGATGCAGATAGTTTACGCGAAACCGTGCGGGCGTTTTGTGAGAAAGAGGGGGTTCCGGTTTAGCATACTTTATTCATACTCTTTGCAATAATTTGTTCACGCAAATTGAACTTGCTGAGCAGGAGTGTCATAATGCCAACAAATATAATTTCAATCACCAAGAGCGATATTATGGTACGTTCAATGGTGCCCACCTCATAAAATCCAAATATTGCCCCGGCCGAAAAATGAAACAATAGCGCCAATAGATAAAGCCATTTTCGTTTGGCTGCCAGAGAATAAATGCTCAATTGCAAAAACCGGAGATGTATATAATACCTCAAAATGATAGCACATGCGAAAACGACTATATATACGGGGTGAATAGGCGCCAGTTGGGATGTTCCCAAAATATCGACATTTAAAGTACGGTCTTGGAAAATTGTAAGCATACCCGGAAACACTTGCAAAACCATCCTGCCGCTTTCAATAATTCCATAGAGAAAGGCTAGTCCATAAACCTGGTTATCAAGAGTTTTAATGTGAGTATAATTTACTTTATTTTTCTTAGCCGCATTTTTCCGCCTGATTTTTACATAAAGCACCACAAACACAGATCGGAAAAATTCTTCAAACAGTCCGCTATAAGCTGATTTTAAACTGCTAAAGAGCAAAAGCCCGTAAGGCCTTAAAAACTCCAGTTTCAATAAACCCAACAGAGCAAAGGTATAATAAAAAGGAAACGGTGAAACATTGAACTGTACAATAGCTGTAACTACGAGTATTACTACACTTAATAGCAAGGTTGGCTTGTTAACTGTTTTTGTAAAAATACAGGCGTAAAACACCAAAACCATCACAGCCGTGGAGATGAAAATAATTTCATGCCAATCCGGAATTGTGTGCATATTTCCAGCCCAAAGTAAAAATAGATAGCAGCTTCTAACTATTTAAAAATTAAAGGGCAACACTTAACCCGCTCTTGGCAAAGGACGTCCAATTAACCCTTCAATAATAGCGCGCCGAACACTGGCTGGTTGAACTTCCCACCAATCTAGGCTAAGGGGAGTGCCTGGAATCCCGGCGGTTGTATCGAGACTCAGTGGCGTATTAGCTTCCAGTTCAGCCAAAATCCAATCACGCATAGCATTCAACCAATCGCTTCATTGTCAAAAGACAGGTCTCCAAAAATATAAGTAAATGTACCACTTCCAACCGGGCCTCTAATGATTGATATATCAGGCGGTGTTTGTCTTTGCCCTACCGCAATCACTTCATCGTCAACATCCCCATCAGGTGTTCCGTCCAGCCCTGTGTTAGCGTCACCATCATAGACGGCAATGTTCGTGTTACCTAAACTGTAATCCCCCAAATCTCCTACATTTATAGCAAACCAGGTGCCCCAAGAAATAATACCCGGGTCGCCATCATCTTCATCTTCGTCTCCACCTGTATCTTCAATAAATGTCACTACGGCCTTGTCATCGCTGGCGACAGCAGCATCTCCATCAATAAATGCCGTTAGCCAATTAGCAATATCCGAATTTGTAGCTGGTGTAACATATTCGGCATTGTCCAACCATTCGGGTTCGAATGGGTCAAAGTTTTGTGTGCCGTCTAAAAATGTTGTAATGGCGTCAAGTTCTGATTCCAACGCTATTACATCACCCGAAACCAGGCTTTCCGGCGCTAGCGCCTGTTCATTTGCGAGCGCTTCTTCTATCAGCGCCTCTATTTCAATCTCTGAAAATACATCCATTTTGACCTCCCAATATTATGGTTAACGTGTATTAACCATAACTAGAGAGAGAGAGAGTCAAGTGATAAGTTGTATTTTGTTTTTTGCGCGTTTTGTGGTGGAGCGTCTATTGTCTCCCCCACCAAACGGGGAGGGGGAAACCCGATTTCATCCTCACCCCATTTATACCGCAAGGGTACTTCCAAGAGGGCGTGGGGGGGG
>JALSHE010000088.1 GCA_026982415.1 Robiginitomaculum sp. | reverse complement strand
ACCTTACACTGTTTGGCATGGAGTGGCCTTGGTTGCTTTGGAAGATGGTGCAGATTATTTTGTTTGTAATTGTACTATTGGTCGCTTTGGCGTTTTTATTATTGGCTGACCGCAAAATATGGGCGGCTGTGCAAATGCGGCGCGGCCCCAATGTCGTCGGGCCGTGGGGCTTGTTGCAGTCCTTTGCTGACTTTCTAAAATTCGTATTCAAAGAGTTGATAATTCCTGCGGGTGCAGACAAAGTTTTGTTTATTATTGCGCCCATTATCAGCCTCGTGGTTGCATTTGGCGCATGGGCAGTGATGCCCGCAGCTCCGGGTTGGGTCATAGCCAACCTTAATCTCGGCGTATTGTATATTCTGGCCATCTCGTCCCTTGGGGTTTACGGGATTATCATTGGTGGCTGGGCGTCCAATTCCAAATATCCGTTCCTGGGCGCGCTTAGGTCGGCGGCGCAAATGATCTCTTATGAGGTCTCCATCGGCTTTATCCTCATCACAGTCTTATTACTGGTAGGCTCGTTGAATTTGACGGAAATCGTCAACGCGCAATCGGGCGGGTTCTGGCATTGGCATATTTCTTTACTGGACTTTAGCAATCCGAAATCCTTGCTGCTTTTCCCGGTGATGTTTTACATGTTTGTGATGTTTTTTGTCTCGGCTTTGGCGGAGACAAACCGCCCGCCGTTCGATCTGCCCGAAGCGGAAAGCGAATTGGTTGCGGGGTATCAGGTCGAGTATTCCTCCACCGCATATTTGTTGTTCATGATTGCGGAATATCTCAATATTGTGCTGATGTGCGCTATGATGACGGTGATGTTTTTGGGTGGTTGGCACGCGCCGATTGATTGGAAGCTTTCTTTCTTGCCGCAAATTCCGCCGTTCTTCTGGTTCGCAGCCAAGGTGGTTTTGATATTTTACTTTATCTCCATGGCCAAGGCCATGGTGCCGCGTTACCGCTATGACCAGCTTATGCGCCTGGGCTGGAAAATATTCTTGCCGTCCGCATTGGTAGCGGTGGTTTTGGTCTCGACATATGTGATGTTGTTTGGTCGTTTAGTGGGGGGCGCATAGATGTTTTTACGCATAAAACAATTTATCAAAGGCGCTTTGTTCCTTGAATTTATCAAGGCTTATTTTCTGGCGATGAAATATTTCTTTGCCAAAAAAGCCACGATTAATTACCCGTTCGAGAAAGGCCCGCTCAGCCCGCGTTTCAGGGGTGAACATGCTCTGCGCCGTTATCCAAACGGGGAAGAACGCTGTATTGCTTGTAAACTGTGCGAAGCCATTTGCCCTGCCCAAGCCATTACTATTGAGGCCGAACCCCGCGCAGACGGCTCGCGCCGCACCACGCGCTATGATATTGATATGACCAAATGTATTTATTGCGGTCTGTGTCAGGAGGCTTGTCCTGTGGACGCGATTGTCGAGGGGCCGAATTTTGAATTCGCTACCGAAACCCGCGAAGAATTATTTTACGATAAAGAGCGCTTGCTCGCCAACGGAGACCGTTGGGAAGCTGCGATTGCAATGAATTTGAAAAAGGATGCACCCTACAGATAGGGGGAAATAAAGAATGGAAAATTTTGTAGAAATACTCCCGGGCTTGACCTTTTATACGCTTTCAGCGGTCGCTGTGGCAGCTGCATTTATGGTGATTGCGGCGCGTAATCCTGTACATTCTGTGATGTATTTAATCTTGACGTTTTTCTCGGCTGCGGGTTTGTTTGTTCTGATGGGGGCGGAATTTTTAGCATTGCTTTTGATAATGGTTTATGTGGGCGCTGTGGCCGTATTGTTCTTGTTTGTGGTTATGATGCTGGACGTAGATTTCGTTGAAATGAAGCAAGGCTTCTTGCAATATTTGCCCATTGGCGGCGTGGTGGCTTGTATTTTATTGGCCGAGATGATTATGGTCGGAGCGGCGTCCTTGGTTAACCCCGGCGAAAGCGTGAAATACGCAACAGGCGGCACGTCCAATATCGAAGCCATTGGCAATGTTCTATATACGCAATACGCATTTTTCTTTGAAGCTGTCGGGTTGATATTATTGCTGGCTATGGTCGGGGCGATCGTCCTGACCCTGCGCAAACGGGGCGGCGTCAAGAAGCAAAACGTGTCGGCGCAGATTGCACGAACCCGCGAGGGCGGTGTCGAGCTTGTGGATGTTAAACCGGGCGAGGGGATTGGATCATGATTATCGGGCTTTCCCATTATCTGGTGGTTGCCGCCATATTGTTCACTATTGGTGTGTTCGGAATTTTCATTAACCGTAAGAACGTCATTATTATTCTGATGTGTATCGAGCTTATCTTGCTGGCCGTGAATATTAATTTTGTCGCGTTCTCTACCCATATGGGCGATATTGCCGGGCAGGTCTTTGCTATGTTTATTCTGACTATTGCCGCCGCCGAAGCGGCCATCGGGTTGGCTATTTTGGTGGTGTATTTCCGCAACCGGGGCAATATTGCCGTCGAAGACATTGATTTGATGAAGGGTTAGGGGACTTAATAATGCTCTATAAAATTATATTATTTGCCCCGCTCATTGGCGCACTTATTGCCGGGCTTTTTGGGCGTCGTCTCGGCGATAAGTCTGCGCAAATTGTGACCACGGGTTTGCTCATACTGTCCGCCGTTCTGTCATGGTTCGCCTTTGTTCAGGTTGGATACGGCAATGAGACGGCAGAAATAAACTTGTTCCGCTGGATAGATGTGGGTGATTTCAAAGCCAATTGGGCGCTGAAAATTGACACGCTTACTGCAATTATGTTAGTGGTAATCACCAGCGTATCGGCGCTCGTACACGTGTATTCATGGGGCTATATGAAGGATGACCCGGGCAAGGCGCGGTTCTTCTCATATCTATCTTATTTCACCTTTGCCATGTTGGTTTTGGTGACGTCCAATAACTTTATCCAGATGTTCTTTGGCTGGGAAGGTGTGGGGGTTGCTTCATATTTACTTATTGGGTTTTGGTATAAAAAACCTACCGCCAATGCCGCCGCTATCAAAGCTTTCGTCACCAACCGGGTTGGGGATGTGGGGCTGGCGCTGGGCATTATGGCGATATATCTGGTCTTTGGCTCGGTCAATTTCGACGAGGTGTTCTCGCAAATTTCCGATAAAAAAGATTTGGTTGTGCCGTTCCTTGGTATGGAATTGGGCGCCATGGAATTGATTGCCGGGCTTTTGTTCATCGGCGCTATGGGCAAGTCGGCGCAATTTATTTTGCATGTTTGGTTGCCGGACGCCATGGAAGGCCCGACGCCCGTATCCGCACTTATCCATGCTGCGACTATGGTGACGGCGGGTGTGTTTTTGGTGTGCCGGGCTGCCCCGATATTTGAAGCTGCACCTGTGGTGTCTGGATTTGTCACCATTATTGGTGCGTTTACGGCTTTGTTCGCGGCGACCATTGGTTTGGTGCAAAACGACATCAAACGGGTCATTGCGTTTTCGACCTGCTCGCAACTTGGCTATATGTTTTTCGCCGCCGGGATTGGCGCTTATGACGCGGCTATGTTCCATTTATTTACCCACGCCTTCTTTAAGGCACTCCTGTTCTTGTGTGCTGGGTCGGTTATTGTTGCCCTGCACCACGAACAAGACATGCGCAAAATGGGCGGCATTTATAAGCTTGTCCCGGTTACCTATGTTCTGATGATAATCGGGACGCTAGCGCTTACGGGTGTGGGTATTCCGGGGGTTGGTGGTTTTGCTGGCTTCTATTCCAAAGACGCGATTATCGAAGCCGCCTATGCGGCTGGTGCGGCGGGGCATAATGCGCCTGCGGTATTCGCGTTTTGGGCTGGGTTGGCTGCGGCGGCTATGACGTCGTTTTATTCTTGGCGCTTAATCTTCATGACATTTCACGGTAAGCACCGTGGCGAAAAAGAGGTGTTGGATCATGCTCATGAAAGCCCGTTTAATATGACTATACCCTTGGTTCTGTTGGCCGTGGGGGCGGTGCTGGCCGGTGTGGTATTTTATGACCAGTTCATGCTCTATAAGGACACCGGGTTTTGGGGGCATGCTTTACCCGAAAGCCACGGTAAACATAAATTCCCGGTTTGGGTATTGTGGGCGCCATTTGTCGTGACCGTGCTTGGTTTCATTCTCGCTTACTTCATGTATATCCGGGATAACGGTACAGTAAAACGCATTGCCGGACAGGCCAATGGCGGCGGCGGTATTTTCTATAAATTCCTTTTGAATAAATGGTATATTGACGAGCTTTATGAAGCCACCATCATTCGAGGTGCGCGCAAGCTTGGTGACATTTTCTGGAAGATCGGCGACATTAAAATCATAGACGGCTTTGGCCCTAACGGCTTTGCGGCGATGTCTTTGTCGGTCGGCAAGAAACTGTCTAAACTCCAGAGCGGATATTTATATCATTATGCCTTTGTTATGTTACTAGGTGTGGCAGGGCTTGTGGCCTTTGTCTCTATGAAAGCGGGGGGATAGCCATGTTTACAGGAATTCCTATTCTTTCAATCATCACATTCATCCCGGCTTTGGCCGCTGTGATGCTGATGATATTCTCGAAAATATCCCGGGTCGAGGGCAAAGCCCAGATCGAGAAAAACGCACCGCGCGTTGCCTTGGCCGCAACCTTGGCCGTGCTGTTGCTGACTATTTTTCTGGTCATGGGTTTTGATAAAGACACGGCGGATTATCAATTTGTCGAAGACGTCGCATGGCTCGGCGGCGGTATCAAATACCGCATGGGTGTGGACGGTATCTCCATCTTATTTATCTTGTTAACCGCATTCTTGACCCCGCTGTGCATACTCTCCAGCGCCAAAGCCATTAAAACCCGCATGCTCGAATATATGGTGGCGTTTCTGATATTGGAAACATTGATGATTGGCGTATTTTGTGCGCTTGACATGGTGTTGTTTTATGTGTTTTTCGAGGGCGTTCTCCTGCCGATGTTTATCATTATCGGGGTTTGGGGCGGCAAGGACAAAGTTTATGCGGCCTATAAATTTTTCCTCTATACCTTGCTCGGCTCGGTTCTGATGCTGGCGGCTATGTTGTGGCTATATTGGTATTCGGGGCAAGTTTTGGGTAGCCCGACCACTGATATAGCGGCTTTGGGCAAGATGGATATTCCAGCAGGCGCACAGACTTGGCTCTGGCTGGCATTTTTCGCAAGTTTTGCGGTTAAAATGCCCATGTGGCCCGTGCATACTTGGCTTCCTGATGCCCATGTGCAAGCGCCGACGGCTGGGTCTGTTATCCTTGCGGGTATATTGCTGAAACTTGGCGGCTATGGTTTCTTGCGCTTCTCCATTCCGTATTTCCCTGATGCGTCACTGTATTTTGCGCCCTTTGTTTTCTGGCTCAGTATAATCGGGATTATCTACACGTCCCTAGTGGCCTACCGCCAGACCGATATGAAAAAGCTAATCGCTTATTCTTCGGTCGCCCATATGGGTTTTGTGACTATGGGGATTTTCGCCCTCAATATGCAAGGTGTGCAGGGTGCTATATTCCAGATGATTTCCCACGGTATCGTTTCTGGTGCATTGTTCTTTGCGGTCGGGGTTATTTATGAGCGTATGCATACGCGCGAGATTGCGTTTTACGGCGGCATCGTGAAATACATGCCCATGTATGCGGCGGTGTTTATGCTGTTCACCATGGCCAATGTCGGCTTGCCCGGCACGTCCGGTTTTGTTGGAGAAATCCTGACCATGGTCGGCGCCTATCAGGTTAATCCGTGGATAGCGTTCGGCGCGGCGTTCGGCATGATATTGTCCGCCGTTTATGCGCTGCATCTCTACCGCGAAGTCATCTTCGGTGAGATCCGGAACGAGAAACTTGAGGGCATAAAAGATTTGACCGCACGCGAGATTGTCATCATGGCGCCGTTGGTGGTCATGACGATTTTGCTCGGTGTCTATCCGTCGCTTATCACTGATATTACCGCGGTTTCCGTCGATGCCCTCTTGGCCGGCGTGAATGCTAAACTGGCTGGAGGTTAGGCCATGTACGAATTTGATTTTGGACAATTATCATTCCTGATAGGTGAAATCGTCTTGGCCATTACTGTCGGCGAGCTGTTGCTCATCGGCGTTTTTGCGCGCAAACATGGTGCTTCGATTGTCCGCTATATGAGTATCGCCGTCTTGCTAATATTCGCGTTTTCCGGATTTGTTTTTAACGATCCAGGAACCGCATTTGACGGCGCATTTATCTCCGATGCTTTTAGCCATTATGTCAAAGCGCTTATAGGCTTGTCGGCAGCGGCTGCTCTATGGTTTTCCCGCGATTGGTTCAAGCAAGAGGGTTTGGACCAATATGAGTATTCAATATTGATGATATTCGCCGTGCTCGGCATGGGTATTATGGTCTCTAGCGGCAATTTACTGACCATGTATATAGGCCTGGAAATGCAGGCGCTGGCGCTTTATGTGATGGCGGCCTTTAACCGGGATAGTTTGCGGGCATCCGAAGCCGGACTTAAATATTTCGTGCTGGGTGCATTGTCGTCGGGCATGCTTCTATACGGTATGTCGCTGATTTACGGGTTTACGGGCACATTATCCTTCACGGAAATCGGCGCAGTGATAGGGGGCGGGGACAATATGAGCGCCGGTATTATCGCGGGTCTTGTCTTTATGTTGGCCGGGATGGCGTTTAAAATATCCGCCGCCCCGTTTCATATGTGGACGCCAGATGTTTACGAGGGCGCACCAACGCCCGTCACCGGATTTTTCGCTGCCGCGCCAAAGCTGGCGGCGCTGGCTTTGATCACAAGATTGATAACCGGGCCGTTCGGCGAAATGCAGCATTCTTGGCAACAAGTGATTATCGTGCTGGCCGTGATGTCTATGGTTGTGGGGGCGTTCGGCGCACTAACCCAGACCAATATCAAACGCTTGCTGGCCTATTCATCTATCGCCAATATGGGCTATGCTTTGGTGGCATTAGCCGCAGGTGGTGCGGCGGGCGTTACGGGCATGTTGATTTTCATGTCGGTTTATCTGGTGACGATTGTCGGTGTATTTGCGGCTATCTTACAGATGCGCACCCGCGAAGGTGCCCTTGAGGGTATTGCTGATTTGGGCGGTTTGTCCAAATCCAATCTACCACTCAGCCTCATCCTGACCATCTTGATGTTTTCACTTGCGGGCATTCCGTTCTTTGTGGGCTTCTTTGGTAAATGGTCTGCCCTTGCGCCTGCGTTCGATGCAGGCCTGATCTGGCTGGTTGTGATTGCACTGCTTAGCTCTGTTGTCGGTGCGTTTTATTATCTTCGGGTTGTCAAGGTTATCTGGTTCGACGACCAAGCCCATGAATTTGTCAAGCCGGTGCGCTCCTTGGCAGTGCTAAGTTCATTTGCGGCTATTTTGTTGTTCCCGGTTTTGTGGTTACCTTTCGTATCGGCGCCAGCGCTGGCGTTGATCGAGACGGCTGCGGCTAGTCTGTTTTAGGTGGACGAAAGATTGAGGATCGTAAAAAATGTAGAGTGGATTAGGCTTTTTAGCCGTAATCTACCATTGGCATCCACCGCGCGGTGGATTACGCGCAAGGGCGCTAATCCACCCTACAACGCTTCGAGCATTGGTACTCCGCCAATGATGTTTTGGTGCCGCTCATGCGCCAGCTAGAATTTGACGCGATAGACTCCACCAATCTTGAAGCTAGGCGCATGGCGGCGGCGGGCGATTTTGGCCCGCTATGGATAGCCGCAAAACGCCAATCGGGCGGCAAGGGCAGGCGCGGCAGGCAGTGGGTATCCCAGCCGGGAAATCTGTTTTGCACGGGACTATTCCCTCATGAAGGCACGCTAGCCTCGGCGGCGCAACTCAGCTTCGCCGCCGCCTTGGCCGTACACGATACAGTTGCGCAATTTCGTTCAGATGCCGACACCAAAATAAAATGGCCCAATGATGTGCTGATGAACGGTGCGAAAATAGCCGGAATATTATTAGAAAGCGGCGGGGCGGATGGCCAGTTATGGGTGGCGGTCGGCATTGGTCTCAATATCGGCTCCGCACCAAAGGATACGCCTTACCCCGCCACATATTTACGTGCGGATATGGGGCGGTTAGATTGGCCTTTGCTCACGGATATAAAGCAAAAACTATATACATGGTTCGTCTATTGGCGGGATGCTCACGCAAGGGGCGGGTTCGAACCCCTGCGCACCGCATGGCTAGACCGCGCCCAAGGCATAGGCGCACCAGTAACAGCCCGCCTACCAAACGAAACTATAAAAGGCACAGCGCTCGGCATGGACAAAGGCGGCGCATTAGAAGTGCAAACACCATCCGGCGAGATAATTAAAATACATGCCGGAGATGTTTTCTTTTCGTGAAGAACACTATAAGAGAACATGTACCGAGCGAAGCGAGGCAAGGGCGATCGCCCGTCGGCGCCCATGCGCCGCGCCCGCGCAGGTGTGCGCTCTTGAGCACTACCGTGAGCGATATAAAAAGGAGACACTATGCTACTGGTTATAGATGCAGGTAATACCAATACGCTTTTTGCCATTCACAATGGTGAAAAGTGGGCGGTGCAGTGGCGCATTGAGACTAATGATGGGCGCACGGCGGATGAATATTCGGTTTGGCTGTACCACCTTATGATGATGCAAGGGCTTAAGTTTTCGGATATTGAGGGTTGTGTCATCTCCACCGTGGTGCCGCAATCTTTGTTTCATATGCGCAATTTGGCGCGGCGGCATTTGAAGGTGGAGCCGATGATTGTGGGCGAGCCGGGGGTGGATTTGGGTGCCAAGGTCACACTCGCCAACCCCAAAGAAGTGGGCGCAGACAGGTTGGTCAATGCGGTAGGCGCGCACGCTAAATATAAAGGGCCGTTGATTTTGGTTGATTCGGGTACGGCGACAACATTTGATATTATCAGCGAACAAGGGGATTTTGAAGGCGGCATCATTGCGCCCGGAATCAATTTGTCCTTGCGGGCTTTGCATGATGCAGCGGCGAAATTGCCGCGCATAGCTATTAAAAAACCTGAAAAAATTGTGGGTCGTAACACAGTTGAGGCTATGCAGTCAGGTATATTCTGGGGCTATATTTCTCTTATTGATGGCTTGATTGAACGCATTCAGGCCGAAGATAAGCGCGAATTTACCGTTATTGGTACGGGTGGGGTTGCCTCCTTGTTTGAGGGGGCATCGGCGCGTATAGATGCATATGATTCGCATTTGACCATTGATGGTCTGCATCTGATTTGGCAGAGAAACGCCGCCTAAAGCGCCTAATGAAAGAATGAATATGACAAAAAAACCAGACGAACTGGTGTTTCTCCCCCTTGGTGGGTGCGGCGAAATCGGTATGAATTTAAATTTATACGGTTTTGGGCCGTCCCATAAACGCAAATGGATTATTGTTGATATTGGTGTGACGTTCGGCAATGCAGAAACGCCCGGCATTGACATCATCATGCCAGATATTGAGTTTCTGTATCAGATACGCAAAAACATTCTAGGCATCATCCTGACCCATGCCCACGAAGACCATATGGGTGCGCTGGCGCGGTTGTGGACACGTATCCGCGTGCCGGTTTATGCGACGCCTTTCACTATGTTTCTGACCGAGGGGCGGTTGTCCGAAGCCGGGCTTTTGGGCGAAGTGCCCTTGCACGAAATTCCCTTACGCGGGCGTTTCAACCTAGGCCCCTTTGACATAGAATTAATCACCCTGACCCATTCAATCCCGGAGCCAAATGCATTGGTTATCCGCACCCCCGCTGGGCTTATCTTACACACGGGGGACTGGAAGTTAGACCCCGAACCACAAATCGGCGAGGGGGTGGATATAGAGGCCTTGCGCGCGGTCGGTGATGAGGGCGTGTTGGCCATGGTCTGCGATAGTACGAATGTGTTTTCGCCCGGCGTGTCCGGCTCCGAAGCCGGGGTGCGCGACGAGCTTATAAAGGTTATCGGCGAATATAAAGGTCGCGGTATCGCCGTGGCGAGCTTCGCGTCCAATGTGGCGCGCCTGGAAAGCGTCATGGTGGCAGCGCAGGAAAACGACCGCTCCATTAGCCTGATTGGCCGCTCTATGCACCGCATGGTCGAAGCTGCTAAGGCGGTTGGGCTTTTGAAAAATATCAATAATATTGTTTCCGAGGACGAAGCTCAAAGCTTGCCAAGCGAACATATACTTTATCTGTGCACGGGTTCCCAAGGCGAACCGCGCGCCGCCTTGACCCGCATTGCCAACGGCTCTCACCGCACGGTGAAATTCGGCAAGGGCGATGTGGTGATATTTTCGTCCAAAATTATTCCGGGCAATGAGAAAGGTATTTTCGCTTTGCAAAACTCTTTGGTCGACCAAGGCATAGAAATCATCACGGAAAAAGACCGGGATATCCATGTCTCCGGCCACCCGTGCCAAGACGAACTGAAGGACATGTATGCGTGGGCCAGACCCCATATCGCCATCCCGGTTCACGGCGAGCGGCGGCATTTACTTCGGCACGAAGAATTGGCGAAATCCCTACAGGTCAAACACACGTTGGCGCCCCATAACGGCGAGTTGATTTTGCTGTCCGAAAAAGGCGCAAAAATAATCGACATAGTACCGAATGGCCGCCTGCACGAAGACTGCGGTGAGATCATCAGCGCCGACGACCACTCCCTGCGCGAACGCAAGAAAATGGCCTATGCCGGGCACATAAGCACAAGCCTAGTTATTGACCATAAGGGGCGCCTCATCGGCGGGCCGGACGTGCGTATTGCCGGGTTTCCGGAAGGGGCGGAGTACAAGCTTATCAATAAAATGCTCGACGATGTGGCCGATTGTGCTGAGGCGGCGTTTAACGGTTTGCGCAAAAATGACCGTACCGACGAGGATACGGTCGAGGCAAAAATCACCGCTCGCGTGCGCAAATGGGTGCGCAACAAAACTGGCAAACGGGCGCTCATAGAAACTATAGTCATAAAGGTGTAGCATGAAAAACATTATCGGCCCGCTCAACCATGTGGGTATCGCCGTGCCGTCCATCAAAGCCGCCGTCATACCCTACCGCAAAATATTCGGCATCAAAGACATAAGCCGCCCCCGCGCTCTTCCGGCGCAAGGTGTTAGGTTTTGCTTCGTCAATCTACCGACAGGCCAAATAGAACTTATCGAACCCTACGGCGAAAATTCTCCCATAGAAAACTTCCTCAAAAAACACCCCAAAGGCGCCCAACATCATATTTGTTTTGAGGTCGAAGACATCTACGCCGCCAAAGCCCATATGGAGAAAAAAGGCGCAACCGTGTTAAATGAGCCAAGAATAGGCGCCCACGGCACCCCGGTAATTTTCATCCACCCCAAAGAATTCACCGGAACGCTAATAGAGTTAATGGAGACGCCGAAGCATTGATTGTGCGAAATAAATGGGACTTCCCAAATATGCTAAGTGAATTTTCCGTCACACCTTGACTGAATTTACCTGCGAAATGCTATCATAAATTCATCAAAATACCTTGACTGAACTACCCTGCACTAGAAAACTAGAAAACTAGAAAACTAGAAAACTAGAAAACTAGAAAACTAGAAAACTAGAAAACTAGAAAACTAGAAAACTAGTTTACTTTACTAATAAAGTATGCGAGGTGGTGTGTGGCTAAGAAAGTTTTTGGGTGGAG
>JALSHE010000087.1 GCA_026982415.1 Robiginitomaculum sp. | reverse complement strand
GGTGTTATCGGCCTCGCTATTGGCCGTGCTTTGGCTTTGGCGGGGCACGAAGTCCTCATCGTCGAAGCCGAAATCGGCATTGGCATGGTGACAAGCTCGCGCAATTCCGAGGTCATTCATGCGGGTATTTATTACCCCGAAAATTCCCTAAAAAGCCGCGCCTGTATTGCAGGCAAAGAATTACTCTACGCTTATTGCAATGAGCGCGGTATCGCCCACAAAAACTGCGGCAAGCTTATTGTGGCGACCGACGACGCACAAGTCGATACACTGCATAGGATAAAATCCCGCGCCGCGCGGTGCGGGGTTGATGATTTGGTGTTTTTGGACAAAGCAGCGACTCTTGCCCGAGAACCAGCGCTCAATGCCAAAGCCTCTCTCTACTCCCCATCCACAGGCATTATAGATAGCCATGCTTATATGTTGTCCTTGCAAGGTGATATGGAAAATGCAGGCGGGGCGCTCGTACTGCAAACCACCATTGCTAAGGGGAGGGTGATCGAAGACGGGTTTGAGCTTACTCTGTCAGATGGCTATCAATTCAGCTGTAAAACTCTGATAAATGCGGCTGGTCTTGGGGGGCATGATTTGTGTGCCAATCTAGACGGTTTCCCCAAAGACAAAATCCCCCCACTGTATTACGCCAAGGGGTGCTACTTCACCATGACCGGCAAAGCCCCGTTCTCACACTTAATATACCCGGTCCCAGTCCCCGGCGGGCTAGGTACGCATCTGACCTTAGACATGGGCGGGCAGGCTAGGTTTGGCCCCAATGTACGCTGGATTGACCAAATAGACTACGAAGTCGACCCGCGTGATGCGCGGGCATTCTACGGCGATATCCGCGATTACTGGCCCGGCCTAAAAGACGCCAGCCTACAACCGGGATACGCAGGCGTCCGTCCAAAACTCGTCCCCAAAGGCGAATCCGCCGCAGATTTCATGATACAAGGCCCCAAAGACCACGGCATACCAAACCTCGTCAATCTATTCGGCATAGAAAGCCCCGGCCTAACGGCCAGTTTGGCGCTTGCTGATATTGTCGCGGAGTTGGTTTAAATTTCCACTCCCTTGGGAGAGGACGCGTTTGCGAAGCAAACTGCGGGTGAGGGATATAATGATAGATATTTAGCTACCCGTAATATTTGAGTAAATATGAAGAATATTTCCCCTCACCCTCGCTTCGCTCGACCTCTCCCCTAGGAGAGGTGATGAAAACAAGTTTTCATTTGGTGTTACAAGATTGGTTTTACCCCAACCCATCCAAATGCCACCTCAAATGATCCTCTATAAACGTGGCGATGAAATAGTAGGAATGGTCATAGCCTTCTTGCATGCGCAAGGTTGTGGCTTGGCCGGATTTTTTGCAGGCATCCACAAATATTTCAGGGCGTAAATGTTCGGCTAGGAAATTATCATCTGTGCCTTGGTCGATTAGGATGTTGGCTTTGCTTGGCCTTCGCACTAGTTCAGTCGCATCATATTTCGCCCAATCGTTTTCGTTATCTCCCAGATAACCCTTGAACGCCTTTTTCCCCCACGGGACTTGGGACGGGGAGGTGATGGGGGCGAAGGCTGTGCAGGCTTTGTAGAGATCAGGGTTTTTGAGGTGTAGCGTAATCGCGCCGTGTCCGCCCATAGAATGGCCGCTAATGCCGATACGGTTTTTGTCTATGGGGAAGTTGGCGAGCATCCACACGGTTAACTCGTCCCGGATATAAGTCTGCATCTGATAATTATTCGCCCATGGTTCTTGCGTAGCGTCAAGATAAAACCCGGCACCCTTACCAAAATCATAGCTGTTCTTATCGTCAGGCACATCGTCCCCACGCGGAGAGGTATCCGGCGCAATCAAGATAATCCCAAGCTCCGACGCCACCCGCTGCGCCCCGGCCTTAACCGTAAAATTCTCTTCAGTACACGTAAGCCCAGACAACCAAACAACAGCTGGGCAAGGGGCAGGGTTATCGCCCAAAGCTTGCGGCGGCAAATATACAGCCACCCGCATATCGCAGTCATTGGCATCAGAACGGTGGGAGTAGACGGACTGTGTCCCGCCAAATATTTTATTTTGGGAGATTGGGGTCATGGTTTCTTTCTATTGAGCACGGTATGCTTATTTTGAATCTTTTTGAGGGTTTCATTCCCCGTCCCTTGGGGCGAAATTAAACATAAAATGGTTTGATACCTCGCCCCTTGGGGCGGGGTTGTTCATTTATATTTTGCGTAATCGTCATTGCAAGTTATAAAAAATCATTTTTACTAACAGTAGTAGATATGAATAGTGTATATTAGATTCGTAATGTAAATATGTGTAAGGACAATCAATGAGTATATATGCTATATGGAATAATAAAGGCGGGGTAGGGAAAAGTTATCTAACCTTTCAAATTGCATCAGAGTATGCTTGGAAAAACAAAGACAAAAAAGTTCTGGTTGTCGATTTGTGTCCGCAAGCTAATTCGTCCTCTATGTTGTTGGGCGGTATGGAACGCGGTGAAAATAACCTAGCCAAAATTCACGCCCCTTTGCCCGGAATGAGTCGCCAAACGATATCTGGCTATATTGATGAGCGCATAACGAGCCCATATGTATCCCCCAATTCTGGTGCAAAATATGCAACGCAAGTGATAACGTATAATAAGAAAATATCCGACAATCTATTTCTCATTGTTGGTGACGAAAGGTTAGAAATTCAGTCCTCCCGGGTAATGGGAGCAACATTTCCTGGCCCGCAAGATGCATGGCGAGCAGTTCATTTATGGATTAGAGATCTAATATATGATGTAGTAACCATGTGGAAGGACGAAGATGTCACTGTGTTTATTGACTGTAATCCTAGTTTTTCTATTTATACAGAGTTGGCACTTACTGCGGCTAAAAGGCTGTTAATTCCTTTTTCCGCAGATGGGTCTTCAAAACGATCGGCTAAAGCAGTATTGTCATTGGTATACGGGGTAGTAAGACATCCAGGGGATCAGCAATCCGAATTTTTTCTAAATTCGTCTCGTGAAAGAATGGCGTTACCTCAAATATATATGTATATAGGTAATAGGCTTACGCAAATGAATAATTCTTCCGCATCCGCTTTTAAAACAGTTGTCAATGAGATAGGAGATGAAATTTGGGGCATTTGGCAAAAATCACCGAATAATTTCTGCATCCATCCCTCTGGTGCAGCTACTCCTCGTTCACAACGCGAATTTAAACGTATGTTTCAATACGAAGTAAATGATGCAAACACAGCATCAGTGTTTTCAGGTGCGATGGGAATACCGATTAGTAGGTTAACCGCAGGCCAAAAAACTCTTTTTGGAAGGAAAGTAACTGTGAACCAGTCTCAGTTGGACAAACAAGTGCCAAATATTAGCCGACTCGTCGCAAACATTGAGTAGATACCACTAAAACTCCACCACCGACCTTATACTCTCGCCTTTGTGCATCAAATCAAACGCCGTGTTTATATCCTCCAGCGGCATTTTATGCGTAATCAGGTCGTCTATGTTGATGCGCCCGTCCATATACATGTCGACTATGCTGGGTACGTCGGTGCGGCCTCTGGCGCCGCCGAAGGCTGTGCCGCGCCAACTTCTGCCAGTGACCAGTTGGAACGGTCTCGTGGAGATTTCTTTGCCGGCGCCTGCTACGCCGATGATAATGCTTTCGCCCCAGCCTTTGTGGCAGGCTTCTAGGGCCGTGCGCATAACCTGAACATTACCTGTGGCGTCAAATGTATAGTCTGCGCCGCCGCCGGTCAGTTCGACCAGATACCCGACTAAGTCCCCCTTGATATCATTGGGGTTGACGAAATCTGTCATGCCGAATTTGCGAGCCATAGCTTCTCTGGCCGGATTAATATCAACCCCGATAACTTGCCTTGCCCCGATCATTTTAAGACCTTGCAACACATTGAGGCCAATGCCGCCAAGTCCGAAGACAATTGCTGTCGTGTCCGTCTCAACCTTGGCCGTATAAATCACTGCGCCCACACCCGTGGTGACGCCGCAACCAATATAGCAGGCCTTGTCAAACGGGGCGTCTTTGCGGATTTTAGCGAGGGAAACTTCCGGGAGAACCGTGTAGTTGGAAAATGTCGAACAGCCCATATAATGCAGTACCGGCTTACCCTTATAGCTAAAGCGTGAAGTGCCGTCAGGCATCACGCCTTGGCCTTGAGTGGCGCGCACGCTTTGGCATAGATTGGTTTTCGGGTGCAGGCAATAATCACATTCGCGGCATTCTGCTGTATAGAGCGGGATGACATGATCGCCGACTTTGAGGGAGGTTACACCTTTGCCGATTTCTTGCACAATGCCTGCACCCTCATGGCCGAGGATAGCCGGGAAAGCACCTTCCGGGTCGTCGCCCGATAGGGTGAACGCATCCGTATGACATATGCCTGTGGCTTTAATCTCGACCAAGACTTCGCCGTCACGCGGGCCGCTCACATCAACCTCGTCAATGATAAGCTTTGATCCGGCTTTGATGGCAATTGCTGCGCGTGATTTCATTTTGGCCTCCTAGACTGATTTGCGGTATGTGCGGATACATATAAACCCGCTGATTAAACTGACTAGGCCAAAACCGAGTGCTGGTAAAGCCTGACCGTACAAAACACTGCCCGTTGCGAACATCAATCCGTAGACTGCAAGACTGGCGGTTAGGGCGGCAATCAATCCGGCGCGTATATTGACGCCCTCGGTGATTTTTGTGCGTTCCTGGAATTTTTTGAGGGTGTTTGCATCGGTCGGCGGGGTCAGTAGAGTGACGACCATCCAGCCAAGCGTGGTGACGCCGACGCTGAGCGCGAATTTATGCCAGATTTGCATGTTCTCTGGCCCCAGATACTCAAACCCGAACGCCACAAGCAAGGACAACACCATTGCACTGATTTCGCTCCACGCATTGATGCGCGGCCAGAACCAGCGCAGGAAGAACAGTAATCCCGTACCCGCACCGACGGCTAGCAGTAGCCGGAAAGCTTGGGTTGCGCTCTCAAGCTGCAACGCCAGCAGTGCCGCGCCAATCATCAAGGCCACTGTCACCAATTGCCCAACGCGGACTTTGCGTTTCTCGGACGCTTCCTTGTTGACGAAACGCCCGTAAACATCATTGACCACATAGGACGCACCCAGATTAAGCATGGTCGACATAGTGGAAATATAGGCGGCTAGGATGGAGGCCACGACGAGGCCTAATATGCCCTTGGGCAAGAAGGTCAACATAGCCGGATAGGCAAGGTCATTGTCGATGAGGGATTTGTCAACATGGGGCAGGGCGGTGCCCATGCTTTCCAGATTTGGGAACACAATCAGCGAGGCCAGAGCCACTAATATCCAAGGCCACGGGCGCAGCGCATAATGGGCCACATTGAAAAACACGGCTGCGGCTGTGGCGTGTTTCTCGTCTTTGGCCGCCAACATGCGCTGGGCGATATAACCGCCGCCGCCGGGCTCAGAGCCGGGATACCAAGCGCTCCACCACTGGATGAGCAGGGGGATAAGCAGGATAGGTACATATTGGTTGGGGTCGGAGAAATCAGGAAAAAAGTTTTTCTTATCAGCTATTTCCGGCCTGTTCATCATCTCGGCTAGGCCGCCGACATCTATATGGTTGACCGCGAACCATGCGGCGCAAAGTGCGCCAATCATGGAGAGGATAAACAAGAAGAAATCCGTGACTAATACGCCGAGTAAACCGCCCGAAACGGATAGTGTAATGGTAACCAACCCGGCGACCAGCACGACGATTTCTGGTGAGACACCGAACAGGACATTGGCATATTTAATCAGCGCCAATGTCACATTGGCCATGACCATAATGTTGAAAAACACCCCGATATAGACGGCACGAAATCCGCGCAGGAAAGCTGCGGGCTTGCCGCTATAGCGCTGTTCGTAAAATTCGATATCGGTGACTACACCCAGCCTGCGCCAAAGCTTTGCATAGATAAATGCGCTGATCATGCCGGTGATCAAAAATGCCCACCACCCCCAATTACCCGCCACACCGTTTTCACGCACCAGACCTGTCACCAGGTTAGGCGTATCGGCGGCAAATGTGGTGGCGACCATGGACGTACCGAGCAACCACCACGGCATATTGCGGCCACCAAGGAAAAATGATGTGCTGCTTTGCGCGGCACGGCGGCTGACATAAAGGCCTACGCCAATGATGAGCGCCATGATGTAAGCGATTATTATCCAGTCAAGTGTGACGAGTTGCACAGTATTCCCCCATCTTGTGCCAGCTTTGATGCGGCATCTTAATCTAATATTTCCCTTAATGAACTATACAAGCGCTCATAACAACAAAACAAAGCCCAAAACAGGGCTTTAGCGTAAAGATGAGTGAGATTGGTTTTGGGTCAAATAGCCGCAAAACAGAGTAAGCCTGCCTATTTCGCCGCCCTTGACGGGTTTCGCGGGGTTTTGGCGTTGATGATTGCGGTTTACCACACAATGTGGATGAGCCATGCTAATTCGTCCGATTTGCTGACCAACGGCCCTGTGCTTGTGGATATATTCTTTGTGTTCTCTGGGTTTTTGATGTTCACGCTTTATGACGGGCGGCTCAATTCGGGGGCAGAGGGCAGGGCGTTTATTAAGCGGCGCTTCGCACGGATTTACCCGATACATTTTGTCATGCTCATCGTCGCGTTCTTATATGCATTCGCTAGGCTTGCCGCCCATTGGGTCGGGCTGGCGACGGTGACACCGGGCGAGGTATTGCCGTTCGAGCCGGGGGCGACCGAGACCTTACAGAGCTTTATCTCCAATCTAACCCTGACCCAATCTATGGGGTTTCATGAGCATTTATCCTATAATATGCCGAGCTGGACGGTCAGTGTCGAGTTTTGGACTTATTTTGTTTTCCTCGGCATGATGCTGTGGGCGCGGCCTAAAAAACCTTGGCATTTCATGGTGATAGCGGGGTTAGTGGGTGTGAATTATTTTGTCTTATCCCGTCTAAAACCAGATATGGACTTTCATTATGACCTTGGGTTTTGGCGCTGTCTCGGCGGCTTCTTTACTGGGGTATTGGTGGCTTATGTGTACCGTTTGGTGGTTCCCAAGTTCCAAAAACTAAGCTTGACCAATTGGCTAGCGACTTTAATCGAGCTTGTTTTACTTGCGGTTATGGTCGGGTTTGTGATATATTTTCCCGGCAAAGCCCAGTTTTTTATCGCCCCTATAGCTTTCATATTTGTGCTTGGATTTTCATTTGATATGGGGGGCGTATCAAGATTTATGGGGACGCGAGTTTTGCGCTATCTTGGCAAGATTTCCTACTCAATCTATATGGTGCATATCCTAATCTCTCTGTGTTTCTCTATTGCGGCAGAAATGGTCTTGCCAAGATTGTTCGGACCTTTGTGGAATGCCACGCAAATTCCGGGTTCGTTATTGCTCATTCCTTATCTAGCTCTGGTGATATTCACCTCACACTTTACTTTTAAATATGTAGAAATGCCGGGGCGCAAAGCTATTCTGGCCTATGATTTTGGTGCGAAATTAAAATGGTTTAAACGGATCCCCGCCAAGCAAGACGCTTGAAGCCTGCCGCAAATTAGGCTAGTCCGCGCCCATGACAGATACACCATATGATAAATTAGGCCAACTCGGAAGCCATACCGATACGCCGAAAACGCCGGACGAAGCTAAGCTGGAGCGGGTTGCGAACCCTGCTGATGTGCCTTATCTCATCCGTTTCACTTGCCCGGAATTCACGTCCCTATGCCCGGTAACAAACCAGCCGGATTTCGCCCATTTGGTCATAGACTATGCACCGGATAAATGGATAGTCGAGAGCAAGTCTCTCAAACTATTCCTGACATCGTTTCGCAATCACGGAGATTTTCATGAAGCCTGTACGGTCGGGATAGGTCAACGTATTATCAAAGAGATTAAGCCATTATGGCTGCGGATTGGCGGATATTGGTATCCGCGCGGCGGTATTCCTATTGATGTATTTTACCAGAACGGCCAAAAACCAGACGGGCTGTGGGTTCCGGATCAAGGCGTTGCTCCTTATCGGGGGCGTGGGTAACACAAATTTGTGATATGCGGGCGGCAAGCCTTGGTGTTATGCTTGGTCGTTCCTATTTAGGTATAAACAGGAGGGCACTATGTCCGTAATTGAATTTTCAGCCGCGCAGAATGTACGTGAACATGTCTGGACAACATTGAAAGAAGAAGCCAAAGAATTTGCCGCACAAGAGCGGGCATTGGCGTCATTGTTCTATGGGGCCATTTTAAATCAAGAGAGTTTCTGCCGGGCATTGGCGGGTTATCTGGCCGAGAAACTGGCTACGCCCGAAGTTTCGGCTCTACATTTACGCAAATTATTCCTCGATATTTACCGTGCAGACGGCGCGATTGTCGATGCGGCGGCGCAAGATTTAATCGCAGTTCGTGAACGCGACCCGGCTTGCACATCATATCTGCAATGCTTCTTGTATTTCAAAGGATTTACCGCTTTGCAAACCTACCGCATTGCCCACGGGTTCTGGCAGCAAGGGCGCAAAGTGATGGCTTATCATCTACAAAACCGTTCAACCGAATTGTTCAGCGTTGATATTCACCCGGCGGCAGTTTTTGGCGCAGGCATCATGCTTGACCATGCGGACGGGCTGGTGGCGGGCGAAACCAGTCGAGTTGGTAATGGCTGTTCTATTTTGCACGGGGTTACCCTCGGCGGAACGGGGAAAGACCACAAAGACAGGCACCCAAAAATTGGCGAAAATGTATTGATTGGGGCGGGCGCGAAAATTCTCGGCAATATCACTGTTGGTGATGGGGCGCGGATTGCTTCTGGTTCGGTTGTTCTCAAAGACGTCATGGCCAATTGCACCGTGGCCGGGGTTCCTGCTAAACCAGTAGGGGGGCCGTGCTGTGAAAACCCGGCGGCAGAAATGGACCAAATACTTGGTGATGAATAAAGTTTCAGTTTGATTTGCCGCACCAAGTCGGTAAACTTGCTTCAAATAACAGGAGCACATCATGACTGCAGAGCAAATCGCGCAGGTTCAAGCCTATCTAAAAAAACGTCTCGGAACAGAGAAACTAACCATTAGCCCGCGCAAAGTTGCGGACAGTGTCGAGGTTTATCTCGACGACGAAATTCTCGGTATTCTTTATATTGACGACGAGGATAAAGACGATATTTCCTACGACCTCAATATTTCGATCCTGCAGCAAGACCTGGACGAAATGTAGGCATGAGCCAAGTGTCTAATTTGTATACTCTTGATGGGGTTTCACCGACATTAGCTGGCGGCGTATGGATTGCCCCAAATGCTTCGGTGATTGGTGATGTGCATCTGGATGAGCATGCGAACATCTGGTTCGGCGTGGTTATTCGCTGTGATAATGAACGAATCATTAT
The DNA here is from genome assembly GCA_026982415.1 of Robiginitomaculum sp. Taxonomy (GTDB): domain Bacteria; phylum Pseudomonadota; class Alphaproteobacteria; order Caulobacterales; family Maricaulaceae; genus Robiginitomaculum_A. The sequence goes on along the minus strand of JALSHE010000087.1, from coordinate 41,173 downwards.
CGGTAAAGACACAAATATCCAAGACAACTCGGTTCTGCATTCCGACCCCGGCATGCCGCTGAGCATAGGCAAAGGCGTCACAGTCGGGCACAAAGCTATGCTACACGGCTGCACGGTAGGCGATAATTCCCTCATCGGTATTGGTGCAACCGTTCTCAACGGCGCGGTGATAGGCAAAAACTGCATAGTCGGTGCTCATGCGCTGATAACCGAAGGCAAAGTAATCCCCGATAATTCACTGGTGGTAGGTTCGCCCGGACGTGTCATGAAAACTCTCGGCGATGCACAAGTGCAAATGCTCAAAATGAGTGCGCTGCATTATGTGGAGAACGCACGGCGGTTTAGGGATGGGTTGGAAAAAATTTAGTCTAAACTTATTTGTCATCCCGGCCAAGCCGCTCTTGCGGTGCAGAGCCGGGACCTCATACTTTAGACAAACCGACGAGGTCCCGGGTCAAGCCCGGGATGACAAATAAGGGAAATGGATGGGTGAGGGCAATTTAACGCCGATCAAATTTATCTTCGCGCCTTACCCCGAATAATAATTTCGTTTCTAGCTTCCCGCGCAGAGCTGCGTAATAGGCGTTTAGAAACTCTCGCCTTGCTGCGTTGGTATTTTCAGTTTTTTCAGGGTTAGGCCACTCTATTTTGCCCATGATACGCCCCGTGACTTCTTCGACGGTTTTAGGGTCGTTTTTGCGCAATACGTTTTCAAGGACATGCAGTTCTTTTACCCCGTAAGCATCAATTTGGCTTTGGCTGAAACGGTAACGTCCATCGGGCTTCTGCGTTTCTGCCAAATCTTTGGACAAAAATGGCTTGGGAGATTGAACCACCCAGGTTCCGGCAATGAGATCACCCGCCCGCAGGCGGTCTTTGTTGAACAGCGGGAACAGCAAAAAGATAAAACTCCAAATCAGGCCAAGCAGTGTCAACCAGCCGTCTACGCCCTGGTTCATCATGAATAGGGCAGACAAGAAAAACGATAGCGGCAAGAAAAACTCCAATTCCCGCATGGCGTTGCGGGCAAAGACCGCATTGGCTTTGAGATGACCACCGCGCCGGTTGGCAACCCTGATTTTCATGGCCATCTTGCCGGGGGTTGCCGCCTTTGGCCCCATCTCGAAAAACATGAAGTAGAAATTGCGCAGGAAGAATGCGAATAACATCCACACGGCAACCACGACTTCTTCGCCGCTATCTCCCATGCCTATTGTCGTGAATGATAATGCATATGTCACAGCGATAAGGGTGACAATCATTATGGTCAAATCGAGGGTGAATGCACCGACTCGTGCGCCGCCGTCTGCGATCCGCAAGCGTAAATCTATGCCCTCGGGGGTGACTAATGTGCGGACATTTTTATCGGCATTATAGGTTGAATTTGTGCGCGGTTTTGTTTTGGCTTGGCTCATGATGTCCCTGCCGTATCATCCAATTCGAGGGTGTCGAAATTTCTAGGCATATAAAAATAAGCCAACCACAGGCCGAGTGTTGTCAGGCCAATGGCATAGCGGACATAATCATTGGTGATAAGCTGGCGGCCAAAGCCCTCAAGCAGCCCGGCCAAGAACAGCATAATAACCACACCACCAAGTACAGAGGCGGCTTCTGCGCCCGCCTTGCCAACCGCTTCCATACGGGACATTTTACCGGGGAAAGCCACTGTCCAGCCGATTTTCATGCCCGCCGCACCCGCCAGCACAATAGCAAATAGTTCTGTAGCGCCGTGTATGATGAGCCAGCCTCCCAGTTCAAAACCCAGTCCTTTATCGACGAACAGAGCCACGAAAGCCCCGAGTGTACAACCATTATACAACACCAATGCAGCAGACGGTATGGCGAAAGCAAAACCAAGCGCGAAGGCTAATATCGCCACGCGGGAATTATGGGAGAACAAATAGCTGGCAAATTCGGTCAAGCCACTTTTGTCCCCGTCGTGGTAGAGAGTGTCGCGCAGTTCCAGCGCCGTACTGGCTGGGGTACGCGCACCCATCAGGCTTTCCGGCATGAACGAGAAATACCAGTCCATATTATTGCGCACCAAGACATAGGCCAGCAATGCGCCGAGAAACATAATCAGCGCCGATGCTATGGTTTCGCGGGTGATATTTTGCACGGCTTGCGGCCAGCCAATAATAAAGAAATGCCGTAAGCGGGTGCTCATACGGGTTTGGTTCCCGTAAATGGCAAAATAAGATCGGGTGCTCAAGCTTTCCAAATAAGCAATGACATCTTGGTCGAGAGAAGTAGCACGCGCAACGCTGAGGGACGACAGTGTGGCGCGGTAAAGCGCGGGCAGGGCAATCATTTCCGCATCGGTGAGCGAGCGGATAGAGCGGTTTTCCAAACGCCCCAAGAGCAGTTCCAGCTTCTTCCAGTCGTCCTCGCGGTCGAGGCGAAATTTATGGCTTTTGAGAGAAATACCGCTCATATCATTTCTCTCCTTTTTAGTTCCAAAAACCGGTTCAGAACCGCCGTGCTCATATGCTCTATATCGGTACGGACGATTTGTACGCCCATACGTTCCAGCCGCGCCAGCACGATGTCGCGCTCTTTATTCATGGACGCAGCGATGACGGCTTTGGTGACATCTTCCGGTTTTTTGGGTTCTGCCGCAATTAGATTTTCGATCTCCACGTCTTTGAAGGTCACAAACAAAACGATATGGGATTTTATCAGGCGGCTAACATTCTCAATCATCAATTCCGCATTGGTCGTATCGACGAACTCGGTAAACACAATGATGAGAGAGCGTCTGCGTAGGGACTTTGACAGGGACGATAGGCTCAGGGTGAAATTGGTTTCGTTGGTGGAGTATTCCAGCTGTGCGGTTAGGCTTTGCAAATGGGGGAAGCTATTGGTTCCGGACACAGGTTTGGTGAACAAATATGGCCGTTTGTCAAAGCCAAAATAGCCAATTCGGTCACCGTATTTTAGAGACACATAAGAAATTAAAAGCGATGCGTTAATCGACCAGTCAAGCCTGGTGATACCCTTAAGTGGTTCGCACATTAAATAGCCCGTATCGATGGCAAAAACGATATTATGGTTGCGCTCCGTGCGAAATTCCTTGGCATGTAATTTACGGTGCCGGGCGGAGTGTTTCCAGTCTATGGCGCGTTTGTCCATGCCGGGCATAAACTCGCGCAAGCTATCAAATTCCGTGCCCTGGCCACGCTCGATTTGCATTTTTTGGCCGTGGGCGGCATCGCGGGAAAAAATCTCTATGGCCTTTTGTTTGACCAGTCTTGTATCCGGGACGACGGCTATGGTTTTACCCAGTGGTTGTTTTAGCTGTCGCCACATAAGACCGAGCGGCCCGACCCAGCGCGTCCATATATTCTCCACAACACCCTCGCCGCGCCTAAGAGCCGTAACCCTAAACCCGCCGAGAATTTTGCCGTCTTCCCCACTTTTCCCATGCTCAAAGGGTGGGTGCCAGACATCTGGCCGTGCTTGCAAGCGCTTTCCCAGCGTCAATTTCATCTCTATTGTACTGGGTTTGCGCCGCCCGCCCACGGTATAGATAAAGGCAATATCTGTCTGCGCCCCTACATAAAGCGAGGCTGGAATTTTGGTTTTAAGTTCAAGTTGATTAGGGGCGGGCGACATTATCACATCATACGTAATCAACCCAAACACCAAAGCAATCCAGGCAGCGCCCACCGCCCACAAATTGGGATTAAGCACGGTCAACAGCAAAGTCACAGGAAAACCTGCGCCCATGAGAAGTACGGCTCTTTGGGTTGGGTAGAACATTAAAATGACCTAACGTGGGGCTTCCCACACGCACCGTTCATACCCGACCCAGATCGGGTATCCAGCGAGTAAAGAGTGCGCATAGCGCACACATATTTGACTAAGAGACTGGATACCCAGTCAAGCTGGGTATGAGCGGGTTTGTTGGGTTTGAATTTGGTCATCTCTTGTCTCAACATCAATCCAACCTCTCTACCTCGGGGCTTCGGTTTGTTCGATTATGTCGCGGATAAGTTCGTCGGCGCTGCGGCCTTCAATTTCGGCGACGGGTGACAGGATAACCCTATGCCGCAAAGCGGGCAGGGCGATAGATTTCACATCATCTGGTATGACGAAATCCCGACCGTCCAATGTGGCTTTAGCCCGTGCAGCGGCGGCCAGCATGGCCGCGGCGCGCGGGCTGGCTCCGGTCTCGAACAACGGGTTTTCGCGGGTGGCACGCACCAAATCGACCACATATAAAATCACGTCTTCGGTCAAGCGTACATTGCTGGTGACAGCAATCGCAGCGTTTAAGTCTTTAGCACTAACCACTGATTTTATGCCTAAACTTTTGGCGGTTTGTGAGCCGGTTTTAGTGCCGTGCCTCGTGACGATTTCAATCTCCTCGTCCCGGTTTGGATAGCCCAAATTATGCTTGAAAAGAAATCTGTCAAGCTGGGCTTCGGGTAGGGGATATGTGCCTTGTTGCTCGATGGGGTTCTGGGTGGCGATAACCGTGAAACGGGCACCAAGATTGAAAGATTTTCCGTCAATGGTAATTTGCCGCTCTTGCATGGCTTCCAACAAAGCGGCTTGGGTTTTCGGCGGCGTGCGGTTAATCTCGTCGGCCAATAAAAGATCGCAAAACACCGGGCCTTTGATCAGGGAAAATTCATTGGTTTGAAAGTTAAACAAATTCGTACCCAGCAAATCGCCAGGCATGAGATCCGGTGTGAACTGGATGCGGCCAAATTTAAGCGAAGTGGCACTGGCAAAACATTGGGCTAAATAGGTTTTTGCTGTCCCCGGTGGTCCTTCTAATAATATATGCCCGCCCGCAAATAGGGACACCAACATTAAATCAATTGTGTCTTTCTGGCCGATAATTGCTTTGGCTATTTGAGCGCGAATATGCTCTGCTAAATTTTGTACATCAGTTACGTTCATGGGTTATGTCTCCTCGCCATTTATATAATTTTCGTGCGTTCTTCATAAGGTCGTTCGCGTTTTTAGAACTGGTTTTTTCGGCCTCTAAGTCCGTCCAATTACTTTCGGCGCCAGCATGTTTGCTATAGGCGTCCAGCCGTTTGGTTTTGTCTTTTTCAGGTAAGGCGGACGGGATATGTAATTTGTCCAGCGCGACTTTGCGGGTTAAGTCGGCGTAGTCCGCCGCCATTTTATATTCGCGCCCGGCCAGTTTAATAAAGCCAGCAGCATTCATAATCAGGCTTAATTTGCCCATAGCGAGGTTGCCCGAAGCCTGTGCTGGGTCGCCGAAACGAAATTTCGCCTGCCAAGCGATCAATAAGCCCATAGCCAGCAAGCACAAAGTTGCAGCCAAAAACGGCGGGGTAATTGCCAATTTTATCAGGTTTTGCGAGCGTACAAACCCGTGCAAAGACAGGTCAAATACATAGCCAGTTGTGCCAGTTTCTTCTTCGATCATCTGTAGAATGTCATAGGCAAATTCGGCGCGGTCAGGATGGGATAAGCCAAGCGTATTCATGAAATCCGGGTCAGAGAGAATATAAATCTCCGTGTCTGGTATTTGTGCCAATATTGTGCCCTTATCGCTGACAATAACCGAGACGACACCGTCGCCCATAATGGTTTGCAAATGTTCGAAATTATAAAAACTAGTGTCTTCGTCAGTGCCCAGATTAACCGAAGCAAATATAGAAACTTTGACACTGTCTTCTTCGCTGCGGCTAAATTCTATATCCTCGACAACGGGCTTCAGTATCGACGCTAATTTATCTAACTTAATCATGTCCGGGTTGGGCTTGTTGAGCCTCTGCACCCAGCCTTTTTGCTTGGGGTGGTTGCGGGTGCGCCATTTCGGCATGATGATTAAGGTCGGTGTATCTAGCGCCATTTCGTCAAGGTCATTAGAAAACCAACCACCTGTTAGCGATACAATCCTAACCGCATATCTATCGTCATCACGTACTACATAGGAGCGCGACAAATTCACCGTATTGTCGTTTTGCTTAAGCAAATGCAACAACCCGCCATAGCCGACAGCAGATTTTGACAGGGCATGGGCACCGCCATTATTACCGCTTTTCAGGTCTCCCGAAAACCCGCTTAAGGTAAAGAATGCACCAAATGAAAACACTCCGAGGATGACCAAGAGTATGATAGTGCGTGGGTTGAAAATAGCCTGTACAGCGCCGCCGTTTTTGCGGCCTTCCAGTGTATTTTTTATTGCATTACTCATCGGCGCGACCTCGCCGAGCGCACCGATTTAGCGGCGGCTACATTTTCGAACGCAAAGGCTTTGTAGGCGGCCTTGGAAAGCTCGTAATCTTTTGCGCCGAGCGGCTTGCCGCCAAAGAAACTATTTTCCACCAACTGACCGATTTGCGAAAACACATCACGGGCTTTCGGGCTGAGGATAGAAAGCCCGGCAATTTCGCGGCTGGTCAGAGAGCGTTTGACATGGTGTGGGCGCTTGTCTTCAATATCTTGAATACTGCGAAACAGGAGAATATGTACGGCTTCGGCAAAATTACCCTGCGCCGCTAAACTATCTGCATCGTCCATCAAAACCCGCGCAGTTTCTGCGTCGGGTTGATAGACGGGTATATCGGGTATGTCTTCGATCTTGTCCGCTTTTACATGGCTGCGCTTGGCGATGATTACGGCAGCCAGTATTAGGTATAGAATATAGGCAACGGCGAGTGCGAGTAGCCCGTAGAATATAATTTGGAATAAGGGCCCTAAAAATTCAAGACTAAACCAAGGGTCATTTCGCTTTTTGGGTTTAGGAGCCAGCCGGGCTTTGTCCTGGGGCAGTTCGGTTTGGTATTCCGGCGGCATTTCAAATGTGAATTCAGGATAAGAAAGATTGATCGTTTCGTCGAGTATCAGATCTAATTCAACTTCTTGGGCATGTGCTGACAGAGACCATACCAAACCGAGAGCAAATATAATAAGAACAAAAAATTGTTTCACACCAAACATAAAGCGTACTTTAGGTGCGGATAAGGGTTTTGCAATGGAAAAAGCTTCTGCTTTTTACTTCCCCCGTGAAAAACGAAGGAAGGGGAGATACTATATCGCAGCTTTAATAATATCATAGACTTCGGGGATGTTGTCCTTGATTTCTTCGCGGCTTAGGCCTTCGATTGAATAAGGGAAGTTGAGCCATTTATCCGTTGTGTAGAGATAATATTCCGGCTCGCGGTCGGTTTGGTTGGCTTCGGGCTTGTAATAGGGGACAGCGACGCGAATATCATGGGGCGCGTTTTTCCGGGCGCGTTCTTTAAGCTGGTCAATAACCGCTTTGATTGTGTTGCCCGTATCAAATACATCATCGACAATCAGCACGGAATCTTTGTGGCCGAGATTTTTCAACAAGTATGACATGCCGTAAATATCAACGGTGTTCCGGCGCTCGGCTATGCCGTGGTATGAGGATGTGCGAATAGCGATATTGTCGGATTTGCAATTGCCGTAATAATCGAGAAATTCTTGCACCGCGATACCAATGGGCGTGCCGCCGCGCCACAAAGCGATAATGAATTTCGGGCGAAACCCGCTCTCCAAAACCTTTGCGCCGAGACGATAGCTATCGTCTAGCAGTTCTTGGGAATCGAGATAAACTTTTTCAACCATGGTTTCCGCCGTTTTAAATGTGTGTTGGTTTCTTAGAGCAGATTTTTTTATGCATCAAGGCTTTACATTCAAGGGCTGGAAAATGTAAGTGTGTTTCAGGAGAGGGACTTATGGAAAAACGATTTATTGGTTCGCAGGAGCATCTTGAAGATAGCTTCCGCTTGGCTGTGAAAATATATGAGAGCGGGTTTCGCCCGGATTATATAGTCGGCATCTGGCGCGGGGGTACACCTGTCGGGATTATTGTCCATGATTTTCTGGCCTATGTGGGCGTCAAGGCTAATCACATTTCCGTGCGCACCTCATATAAAGGTATGGAATTTTATAACCCCAAAGGCCCAAAACAACAAACCCGCGTTCATAATACGCGGTTTTTGGTCGACCGTGTCAATGCAGGCGATTCGCTCCTGATAGTCGACGATGTCTATTCGTCGGGCCGTAGCGTCGAGGCAGTTATCAAGCGTTTGAAACGCAAATTACGGCGCAATATGGCCAGTGACGTGCGCATTGCCGTGCCGTGGTACAAACCAAGTCATAACCGTACAGGCAGGGTACCGGATTATGTCTTGCACGAGAGCGATGATTGGCTGGTTATGCCCCACGAATTGAACGGCCTTAGCCCAGACGAGATTAAAGCGCACCGCCCAGTGGTTGATGAGTTGGCGCGCAAAGCACTAGGATCTGGGTAAAGGAGTTGGGTAAGCGCGGATCTGGCGACTGGAAAAATTAGAGCATTTTCCTTTTAATTGAGTTGTTCATTACTCCTTCCTCCGTTTTTCCCCAAGGGGGACTTCCCCCGTGGAAAACGGAGGAAGGAAGAGGGGGGCCCACTTCAAAGAAAAATACTCTAAACGAAGTTTGATAAAAACTCAAAAATAAATTGGTTTTCGTGCATTTCCTCTTGCGTTGCGCATGTGGTGGTGTATTAGCGTGTTAATACAGTGATTGATGGATTATTTAAAATATGCCTATACAAAAGCAAAATTTACGCCACCGCAAGCGTTTGTCCGAAGCGCTTTTCTCCGCCAAAGATGCGGCAGAGCTTGAACGATTTTTAGTTGATTTATGTACACCCGCAGAACTGCGGGCCCTGTCCGAGCGTTGGCATGTGGCTATATTGCTCGATAAGGGCGAATTGTCCTACCGGGACATTAATGCACAAACGGGTGTTAGCACCACCACGATTGGCCGGGTGGCGCGGTTTTTAAATGAAGAGCCGCACCAGGGCTACCGCGCTATTCTTGATAGAACGCAGGAGGCGTAAATGAACGATAGATTACGCATTGCTGTGCAGAAAAAGGGCCGGCTGGCTGATGAAAGCTTTGCCATGCTCAAAAAGTGCGGGCTGAAATTTTCCGTGCGCGGCGACGGGCTTCTGGCGCGGGTCAAGAACTTGCCTATAGATTTATTGCTCGTCCGCGATGATGACATTCCCAACTTTGTCGCCAATGGTGCCAGCGATATTGGCCTTGTTGGTGAGAATGTTTTTGCGGAAGAAAAGCTAACCGCTAATATTGCAGGGGTTGAAATTATCCGCCGCCTAGGGTTTTCGCGCTGTAACCTTTGTTTAGCCGCAGATGAAAGCGGCCCTATTCAGACCCTCAAAGATCTAAATGACCGGAAAATAGCCACGAGCTATCCGGGGATTTTAACCGCCTATTTAAAAGACAATAACATCGACGCCCAGTGTACGGAAATGAAAGGCGCGGTAGAGCTAGCGCCGCGCATCAATATCGCCGATGCTATTTGCGACCTGGTTTCGTCTGGCGCTACATTAGAGGCCAATGGTTTGAAAGCTTTCGAGACTATATTGGAAAGCGAAGCGGTCTTGATTAAATCCAGCGCGGACTTAGGGCGTGAAAAACAAGACATATATGACCGACTTTTGAGCCGTATTGACGGGGTAATCCGCTCGCAAGGCTCCAAATATATTATGCTCAATGCGCCGCGCAGCCAGATTGCGGCTATCTCTAAAATCTTGCCGGGTTCGGACGCGCCGACCATCATCCCCCTCGGTACGGACAACGATTTGGTGGCCATGCAGGCCGTGTGTACCGAAGCCGTATTTTGGGAAACTTTGGAGGCATTAAAAGAAAACGGCGCACGCTCTATTCTTGTTTTGCCTATTGAAAAAATGATGAGTTGATGATGCGGATTGTTATATGGGATAATCTGGACACTAAGAGCCAGCAATCGGTCTTGACCCGGCCAAGCGCAGTTGCCAACGATCGGCTCATACACAGCGTTGATAGCATTTTAAAAGCAGTGCGCGCGGACGGGGACGCGGCTCTGCGTGCCTATACCAAACGGTTTGACGGCGTGGATATAACGGATTTAAAAGTCCCACAGGCGGCCATGAAGGCGGCGTGGGACGCGTTAGCTGCGCCTGATAAAGCTGCACTACAAACCGCCAAGGCCAATATCGAGGTTTTTCACAAGGCCCAACTCCCCAAAGCTTTTGAAGTCGAGACTATGCCAGGCGTGATGTGCCGCCGCGAACCGCGCCCTATTGATAGTGCGGGTCTATATATTCCGGGCGGGAGCGCACCCTTGGTCTCCACTTTGCTGATGTTGGCGATACCCGCAAAAATCGCTGGCGTGCCAAAGCGTATCGCCATCACACCGCCGGGCAGGGACGGCAAGGTGAATAGGTATATTTTAGCTGCGGCCTATTTGTGCGGCATCGAGGATTTATATATTGGCGGCGGGGCGCAGGCGATTGCTGCGCTTGGTTACGGCACCCAGACCATCCCCAAATGCGCCAAAATCTTTGGCCCCGGCAATGCCTATGTGGCGCAGGCCAAGGCGCAAATATCCACGGAAATGGGAGGCCCCGCGATCGATCTACCCGCAGGCCCTAGCGAAGCTATGGTGTTAGCGGACGATCAGGCTAATCCAGTTTTCGTCGCGTCCGACTTACTCAGCCAAGCCGAACATGACCCGTTGGCGCAAGTGATGTGTGTGTGCGCGTCACAAGAATTTGCCCGTGCGTTGGCGTTAGAAATAGCAAGCCAGCTTGAAAGTTTGCCGCGCAAAGACATTGCGGCGCAGGCGCTTGCAAATGGATATATTTTGATTGCCCCTGAGCGCGGTACAATGATTGAGATTGCTAATGATTATGCGCCGGAGCATTTAATCGTGCAGGTGCAAAACCCCCAAGATATATTACCAGAAGTCCGTAATGCGGGTTCGGTTTTCCTCGGGCCGTGGACACCCGAAGCGGTGGGCGATTATGCTAGCGGCACCAACCACACTTTGCCAACTTACGGCGCGGCGCGCAGCTTTAGCGGTGTCGGCACCGAGAGCTTTATGAAGTTCATTAGCGTGCAAACGTTGACCCGCAAAGGGCTGGAAAACATTGGCCCGTGCGTTGAGAGGTTGGCCAGCATGGAAGGGCTTGAAGCCCATAGACGGGCTATTAGCCTGCGTTTAAAGAGCGGAGCCAGCACATGAGCAAGACATGGCCAGATAATATTGCCCGCAAGGCGGTGCTTGGGTTCAAGCCCTATAGTGCGCGGGGCGGGGCGACTAATGCTCTGCATCTTGATGCCAACGAATCTCCGTGGGCGCCGCCGCCTGTAACACAGACGGGCGGATTTAACCGCTATCCAGAGCAACAGCCCGCCGCCCTGATTGCGCGCCTTGCTGATTTATACGGCGTAAAGCCTGCGCAAATTATGGCGGGGCGGGGGGCTGACGAAGCGATCGAGGTATTGTTGCGCACATTTTGCGAGGCAGGCCAAGATAGTATCCTGACCTGCCCGCCGACCTTTGGCTATTTTGAAACGTGCGCCGCCATTCAAGGTGCGCAAACACTTCTGGCACCTCTGCGCGCAGATTTTTCCTATGATGGTGATTTGATTGCGGCGGAAATACGCAGTGCGGGCAGGGGGCTAAAAATTGTATTCCTATGCTCGCCCAATAATCCGACCGGGCATGTTATTGAGCCTAATATCGTTACTGATTTATGCCAAGAATTTCCAGAAATCTTGATTGTGATAGATGAAGCTTACGCAGAGTTCTCCAGCGCGGATAGTTTCGCTTGCCAGATTAATCAATACCCGAACCTGGTCGTCTTGCGCACATTGTCCAAAGCCTATTCACTGGCGGGCGCAAGGATGGGCGTAGCCATTGCCGACCCGCGTGTTATCAATCTTATGCTGAAAGTCCTGCCGCCTTACCCGATTGCGCGGCCTGTGGAACAAGCGGTAATGGCGGCGCTTACCCCTGCGGCCATGCCTGTTCATGAGGCTAGGCTTAAGCTATGGAAGAGCGAACGGACACGTATGGCCAAGGCTTTGAGCGCATCGTCCTATGTCACAAAGATTTATCCGTCCGAGGCTAATTTCCTGTTGCTGGATATTGTTGAGGACGAAGCCTTGTTGCGCGCGCTCGGCAAATACCAAGTCAAGATACGCGATTTTCGCCAAACTCTGCCCGGTAAAATGCGTGTCAGTATTGGCAGCCCGCAGGAAAACGATATTGCGTTGTCGGCCTTTGGTGTTGAGGTCAAAGTGGTGCGCCCCGCCCGCACCGCTGAAGCCCACCGCAAAACCAAAGAAACCGACATAGCCGTGCGGGTTAATCTGGACGATGCGGCAGGAACAAAGATTGATACGGGTATCGGGTTTTATGACCATATGCTCGAAGCTCTGGCAAAACACGGTGGCTTTGGCTTGGTGTTGTCCTGCCAAGGGGATTTGGAAATCGACGCTCACCACACCATAGAAGACTGCGCACTTGCGCTCGGTACGGCGCTATCCCGCGCTCTTGGCGACAAGGCGGGCGCGGGACGGTTTGGCTTTACTATGCCGCTTCTGAAGCCCCTGCTTATGCCTATGGACGAAACCCAAGCGCAGGTCGCTATTGATTTATCGGGGCGCCCCTCCATGACGTTTAAGGGCGCATTCCCGACCGACCACGCTGGTGATTTTCCCGCTGAAATGTGTCCGCATTTCTTTGAAAGCCTGTCCCAGACCTTGGGGGCATCTATTCAAATTGATGTGGAGGGCGACAATACCCACCACATGATAGAGGCCTGTTTCAAAGGGGTCGGTCGTGCGTTAGCTCCTGCGTTTAAGCGCGAGGGCACGGACATCGCCTCCACCAAAGGCGTGCTGTAATGTTGGCGGTTGTTGATACGGGCTGCGCCAATCTGGCCTCGGTTGGCTTTGCCTTTGAGCGGCTAGGTGCGCGCAGTATCATCACAAAAGACGCAGATATTATCCGCAGTGCCGACCATGTGATACTGCCCGGCGTTGGCGCTATGCCCTATGCTATGCAAGCCTTGCGCACGCGCGGCCTTGTGGAGGTTTTGCAAAACTTGACCCAGCCGCTTATGGGCATATGTCTTGGTATGCAGATGTTGTTTTCAGGTTCAGAAGAAGGGGGCGCCAAGGGCTTAGGCTTGCTTAAAGGGCGTATAGAACAAATGGATACAGGCGACCTACCAAGCCCTCATATGGGGTGGAACACGCTCGAAAATATATCTGATGATGACCCGTTAATGGCCGGTATAAACCAAGGCGATTATGTGTATTTTGTCCATTCTTACGCCGCCGAAATTAGCGAGAACACATTGGCGTCTAGCACATATGGCCATCCTTTTAGCGCTATTGTCCGCCGAGACAATATATATGGCTGCCAATTTCACCCTGAACGCTCTGGCAAGGTCGGGGCGCAAATACTGGCTAATTTTTTAAAGGTAAAACCATGATTTTCCCAGCGATAGATTTAATGGACGGTGGTTGTGTGCGTTTGTTGAAAGGTGATTTTGACCAGCGGACAGATTATGCCGCCGATCCGCTGGAGGTCGCGCAGGGCTTTGCGAAAGCGGGCGCGGAATACCTGCATATTGTTGATCTTGACGGCGCTAAAAACCAGATGGCTGAACAGTCGGGTTTAATCATCGAAATAGCCCGCGCCGTTAATATGAAGGTGCAAACGGGCGGCGGCTTGCGCACACTTGAGCAGATAAAAACTTTACTAGACGGCGGCATAGAACGCGTCGTCATTGGTTCCCTCGCTGTGAACGACCCGGCTTTGGTCAAAAGCTGGATGGAAGAACTTGGCCCTGAGAAAATCGTTCTCGCCATTGATGTCATAGTAGATTTAGACGGCACACCCCGCCCCGCCACCCACGGCTGGACGCAGACCTCTGACCAGTCCTTATGGCAAGTGATTGAAGACTTTAAAGATGCTAGCCTGAAAACTATTCTGGTCACAGACATCGCCAAAGACGGCGGGCTTAGGGGCGCGAATATTGGCCTATATAAAGACATTATGCAACGTTATCAACGTCTTAATCTCATTACTTCAGGCGGTGTTGGTAGCCTTGAGGATATAACAAATTTGAAAGCCTTGAACCCCGCAGGTATCATCGTTGGTAAAGCGCTTTACGAAAACAAATTTACGCTGGAACAGGCCATGGTATGTTAGCGCGGCGCATTATTCCTTGCCTTGATGTGCGCGAGGGCCGAGTTGTCAAAGGCGTGCAATTTCGCGGCCACGAAGATGTTGGCGGTATCACCGAACTTGCGCAAAAATACAGGGACGCGGGTGCAGATGAATTGGTTTTTTACGACATAACCGCCAGCGTCGATGACCGCACTATTGGCCTTGACTGGATACGTAGAGTTTCGGCCTTGCTCGATATTCCGTTTTGTGTTGCGGGCGGTATTAAGTCCGTCGCGCAAGCGCGGGCGCGGCTGGAAGCGGGGGCTGATAAGATTTCCGTTAATTCGCCTGCGCTGATACGGCCTGATTTAATAAATGAACTTTCTGCCGCCTTTGGTCGCCAATGTATTGTGGTCGGCATAGACAGTTTTGATGATGGCGGCACCTATAAGGTAAAATCCCACACAGGGGCGGCCAATGCAACACGCGATACGGGCCGCGCTACACTAGACTGGGTCGAGGAAGTCATAGAGCGCGGTGCGGGCGAAATTGTGCTGAATTGCATGAACAAAGACGGGGTACGCACGGGTTATGATATAAAACAGCTCCAAACGGTGCGGGCTATTTGCAATGTGCCGCTGATTGCGTCGGGCGGCGCAGGCACGGCGGCGCATTTTGAGGATGTGTTTAAGCAGGCCAATGTTGACGGTGCGCTGGCGGCGAGTGTGTTTCACAAAAATATCCTGCCTATTCCAAAACTTAAAGCAGATTTAAAATCCAAAGGCATAGAGATACGCATATGAAAATAGACTTTGAAAAAGGTGGCGGGCTTGTGCCGGCTATCATCCAAAACGCGGATACGCAGCAAGTTTTGATGCTCGGCTATATGAACGAAGACGCTGTGCAAGCCACTCAAGACAGCGGCTTTGTGACATTTTATAGCCGCTCGCGCCAATGCCTGTGGCGCAAGGGCGAGACATCTGGTAATACGCTGGCTCTGGTGGATATGGCCGTAGATTGTGATAATGATACCGTGCTGGTGCGCGCCCACCCTGCCGGCCCCACATGCCACACTGGCACACTATCATGCTTTGGTGATCATGGCCGCCAAGGTCTTGGCTGGCTTGCCGAGCTTGCAAAATTAATCGAAAGCCGCAAATCCGCAGACCCAAAAACATCATACACCGCCGAACTTCTACAAGGCCCTCTAACAAGATGCGCCCAAAAAGTCGGTGAAGAAGGCGTGGAAACCGTCATCGCGGCCTTGGCAGAAACCGACGAAGCCCTGACGGCTGAAGCCGCCGATTTACTTTATCACCTTATGGTATTGCTCGCGGCAAAAAACCTCACTCTTGTCGATGTGATCAACACACTTAAAGCCCGTTCTTAAATAAGAGCGGGCTTAAATAATTTCGAGAATGGCGTGTTCACACATCTTTCTCACTTGACATCGGGCTTCACATCGCGAACTTGTGCCCCATGGAAATTGCTAGTTTTAATGTTAATTCTATTCGCGCGCGCTTGCATGCTGTACCTCTTTGGTTGCGTGAGGCCAAGCCGGATATTGTTTGTTTGCAAGAGCTGAAAACTGTCGATGCGGATTTTCCTATCGAACTGTTTGAAGAGCTTGGCTATAATGTGGCTCTGCACGGCCAGAAAAGCTATAATGGGGTGGCGGTCTTATCAAAATTGCCGTTTGAAGAGATTAATATGCGGCTGCCTCTCATAAATTCCAGCGACGCCGAGGACGAACAGGCGCGCTATTTGGAAGTCGTGGTCGCGGGTAAAGACGGCCCGGTGCGGGTGTCTAGTATTTATTTGCCCAACGGTAACCCTGTGATGGACGACGGAGCCATTAGTACAAAGTATAAATATAAATTAGACTGGATGGCACGGTTAAAAACCCATGCGCAGAAACTCCTGACTTATGAAGAGCCGCTAATTCTTTGCGGTGATTATAATGTCATCCCGACTGCGGATGATGTGCATGATGCGTCCCTTTGGGTTGATGATGCCTTGTATTTGCCCCAAACTCACGCGGCATTTCGGGCGATTACTAATCTCGGCCTGACGTCCGCCTATGAACAAATCGACGGACGGCCCCACCAATATACCTATTGGGGCTATCAGGGCGGCGCGCGCCCCAAGAACCACGGCATTCGCATTGATCATCTTTTGTGTTCGGCGCAGGCCATAGATCAGCTTAAATCGGTGCGCATAGATGACCATGTTCGTGACCGCGAAAAACCTTCGGACCATGTGCCTATTATTGGTGTGTTTGATTTATGAGGTTTAGGAAAAAGTTACTACTTTTTCTATTGGCACTTGTTGTCGGCATAATAGCATTTGGCCAATATCTTAATCTTGAATACCGTACCGTTATCGCCTCGACCCAAAGGGGTGATGCTTTGTTTTCGCGTGCTGTATTGGACGAATACGGAGCGCAGATAATCGCACATCTGAACGCAAGTAATGTTGAAATGGCAATTGTTTCACGCTCCGGACAGCCGCGCAAAAAACTCCCAGAGGGCATTAGCTTTACCCATAGTGCTTTTTGGCTCAGAAATGGGGATAGTTATGATGTGTACAATCTGTATCACGGGGAAGATAACCGTCTAATCTCGTCATTGGTCACCGACACGGCAGCCGATTTTTTGCGCCTAACTCGTGAACATGACGTGGGTATTTTACTGCCGAAACCAAGCGTGCAAATTGCCCTTGCTGACCATATAAAATCTGTAAATTACGCGCGTGTTCATCAGGCCAATTATTCACTAATCTCTAACCCGCTGGACACCCGTTTTCAAAACTGCAATGAGTTTATGCTTGATGTTTTGGCGGCATTCGCTTGGGGAGAATATGATGCCGATGCCATAAAATTCCGCTTGGCAACAAGCTTCAAACCAACGGAAATTAAAGCCGGATTTATCCACATAAATATCGCGCCTTTCATAGATGAGCGCCTGGTCATGGCCGATCACGGCAAGCAAATATTCACCACGACACGGCTCGACTTGCAAGAGTTCCTTGAGAGCGAAGATATGCTGGATATGGCTTATGTTTTGCCGCTAAGTAGCGTAAATAAATAGATTTAACGCTTGCGACGTTTGTCTTCACCAACACCTTTGATAACATCAAAGACAGCACTAATTTCGCCCATGATTTTGTGGGTGCGCTCCGTATCTGTTAGGGGCTTGTACATGGAACCAGCTTCGAATTGATTGGGGGCTTCTACCGCAATATGTAATTTGTCCTCCAGGAAACCAAACCGGATTTTCTTGCCCGACACACTAGTTTCCAAGTCGACTAATTTTTGCATAAACACCGGGGTTAGCAAATACCGCGATTCGACTTGATCCGTGCTATAGGCTTCAAAAATTTTCTCGAATTTTGGATCAACTAAACCGACTTTTTTCATGCCCGCCTTTTTCTTGAAATTGAAAATTCCGGCGTCGCGCAGGACGACTGTCCGACCCAAAAAGTCGCGGTGGAAACCAACTTCCATTAATATGCCGCGAAATACGGTTGTCCATGTTGTGTCGCCGTCACTGTCGCGGCTTTCCCGTTCCATATGCGCTTCGCAAAATGTAAATTCAACACCATCGACAGTGCCGCTCATCCGGTCTTCAAAGTTTACTCTGTCCCAGCTTGGTAGCAATTTATTGGTTTTATAAAGTGCTAAATTTGGCGGATCAAATTTATCAACTTGAAAATCCCAGCCTAAAAACTCGCAAATATTCCCCATGAGAAATTGCTTGGTTTCGCCCTTTAATTTGGTGAGCATCGCATAACTCACACCCCAGCCAGCCAATATGCCGACCGCACCGACAAACAGGGAAACCAGAAAAATGCCGAATCTGAGTGCCAAAACTAATGCTACAGTAATAATGAGGCCTGCCGTTATGGCACCGTATTTTTTACCCTTGGCAACCCGCGTAATCCGGTCTTGCTCTTTATCCACTAAATAGGGATGAATGGTTTTCTTATAAAATTTATCAAAACCTTTAAATTCAGCCCGGGTTTCAAAAGTTGTGTTTTGGTCAGTCATATTTTCCTTGTAATTATTTCGAGGGCTTTGTCTATTTATTTTCATAGTGTTTGGTGCGTGCAAAAACTGCATCGTCAACATTACCGCCAGATAGTATGACGACGATGTTTGATTTGGACGGGATGTCTTTGGGGCGGGAAAGCGCCGCCGCCAGTGCTATTGCGCCGCCGGGTTCTAAGGTAATGTCCAAAGTTTCTTTTGCGAGAGCCATAGCGCGCAAACAATCCTCATCGGTCATAGGAAATATTCCGTTTAAGAGTCTTTGATTGATCGGGAAGGTAATTTCCCCAGGTGTGGGTGACATGAGAGCATCACATAGGGAAAGCGGGGCAGGTGGGTTGGTCACACGTTTGCCCGCCAGCAAAGATTTCGCATGGTCATCATAGTTTACGGGTTCACCGCCGTATATTTTTGTGTGCGGGCTGAGTTGTTCAAAAACCAAATTAATACCCGCACATAGACCGCCGCCGCCAACAGGCGTGATCAGGGCGTCGGGTGCTATGTTAAGTTCTGCGCATTGCTCAAGCAGTTCAATGCCGCATGTACCTTGGCCTGCGATTACATATTTATCATCAAAGGGCGGCACCAGTATCCGGCCATGTTTTCGCGCAATCTCTACGCCAATTTTTTCGCGGTCCGTAGTCGCCGGGTCATATTCGACGATCTTGGCACCGTGGGATAATGTACCTTGTTTCTTCTTGAGGGGTGCAGTGTTCGGCATGACGATGGTTGCGGATATGCCGAGTTCTTTGGCCGCCAAGGCAACACCTTGGGCATGATTGCCGGACGAAAATGCAACGATGCCGGCTTTGCGTTCGGCTTTGTTTAATAGTGACAACCGCGAATATGCGCCCCTGTACTTGAAAGCCCCGGATTTTTGTACGGTTTCGTTTTTTAAAAATAGATTTGCGCCGCTTAATTCATCGAGCAAGTCGTGCCGCAACAAGGGCGTGACATGAGCATGGCCTTTTAATCTTGCTCTTGCTGCGACCACGTCTAGGTAGGTTGGAATTTTTAATACCATATAATAACCTCATAATTATAACTTAACGATATTGACCTGTAGGGCTAGAGCGTTAAAACTATATGCAACAATGAGCATAGAAAAAGTGGAGGAACATATGCAAGGCTTAATGATGCATCAGCAATTGATGATAAGCGATTTAATCGAACACGCGTCCCTAAATCACGGGAGCAGAGAAATATTCTCCCGCGAGACCGACGGGAGTGATTTCACCTATACATGGGCAGACTGCGCTAAGCGGGTCAAAAAATTGGCCAATGCGCTGCTTGCAGCAGGCGTTAAACCCGGTGACCGGGTGGCGACAATTGCGTGGAATAATTATCGCCATATTGAAATATATTATGCCGTGTCCGGCATTGGTGCCATTGTTCATACGATCAATCCGCGCCTTGACCCCAAGCAAATTGCCTGGATGATTGGCCATGCTGAAGATAGCTATATGTTCTTTGATACTACATTCGCGCCCATTGTTCACGGTATTGGCGGCTTTTGCCCGAACGTCAAAGGCTGGATTTCCATGTGCGACGAAGACCATGTGCCCCACGGCAATACCGATGTGATTTGCTATGAAAGCTTTATTGCGGATCATGCGGACACAATCGAATGGCCGCGTTTTGATGAGAACACGGCTTGTACGCTTTGCTATACTTCGGGCACTACGGGTGACCCAAAAGGTGTTTTATATTCCCACCGTTCGACAATCCTGCATGCGTGGGCAAGTTGCGCCAAAGACGTAGTTGGTATTTCCGCCGTAGATAGTGTGCTGGCTGTGGTGCCTATGTTCCACATCAGCGCATGGGGACTGGTCTATTCTTGCGCCATGATGGGCGCCAAAATGGTCATGCCAGGGCCTGGGCTGGACGGGAAGAGCCTGATCAATATGATTCGCCAAGAAGAGGTGACCTATATGCTCGGTGTACCGACGATTTGGATGGGTATCCTCAATGAGTTAAAAGCCGAAGGCGGAGAATTGATGGGCAAACTCCCCACTGTTAAAGCCGCACTGGTCGGCGGATCTGCTCTACCAGAAGTGTTACTGCGTGCCTATGAAGACGAGCTTGGTATTCCTATGCAACAAGGTTGGGGCATGACAGAAACCAGCCCGCTCGGCGTAACCAATTCGCCCTTGCCAGGTCATGAAAAATTGTCTCACGAAGAACGTATCGACATTAAGCTTCTCGCTGGTCGGGCAATATTCGGCATAGAAATGCGTATTGTTGACGATGAGGGTAAGTTGCTGCCGCGCGACGGCGAGGCAAATGGGCATTTGCATGTACGCGGCCCTTGGGTTGCCAATCAATATTACAAAAAAGAAGACCGTAGCGATTTCACAGATGACGGCTGGTTTATGACCGGCGATGTGGCAGCTTTGCACCCAAGCGGGCATTTGGAAATTACCGACCGCTCCAAAGATGTGATTAAATCCGGCGGTGAGTGGATCAGTTCTATCGAGGTCGAAAACGCCGCTATGGATCACCCAGGTGTGGCCATGGCAGCCTGTATCGGGGCGCATCACGAAAAATGGCAAGAGCGGCCAATCCTCATCGTGCAAGCTATGCCCGGCACCAGTCCGGACAAGGACGAGATTAAAGCAGCCATCGTAGCCAAATGCGCAAAATGGTGGCTCCCCGACGAAATTTTCTTCAAAGATGCTCTACCAATCGGCGCGACGGGTAAAGTGCTGAAGAAAGATTTGAAAGAGGAATATAAGGACTTTTCTCTGACTGATTAAGGAGTGGATTAGGGCAAAACCCTTATAATTGTCATCGGGGCAAACCTGATGGGCATTCCTTTTTAAGACATCGTCCGGCGCATAAACTTACCTGTGTCCACAGGTAGGGTTCTGGCCTTGGGAAAAGCTTTGGAAAAATTCAAAAAGCCGTGGGGCATGGCTTTTTCGTGGATGTATTCTACCGGAACGCCATTGTCCTCTAGATATTCTTTGTACAGACGCCCCTCTGCGCGTAGGGGGTCAAGGCCGCAGGTCAGGATATAGGCGGGCGGTAGGCCTTTGAGATCTTTCTCGAACAGAGGCGAAATCCTTGTGGACTGAACATCCGCGTCGACCACATAATATTTCAATACAAATTTCAGCGCCACTACACCCAATTGCAGCATGTCCTGCGGGCCAGGTTTTTGCGGTTTTATTTCGGCCATTTGCATGAGCGGGTAGAGCAGGACTTGCGCGCGCAAATCTGCACGGTATTTTTGCGCCAAATAAGCCGACATCGTCCCCCCGGCACTATCGCCGCCAATTCCGATCCGCTTCGGGTCGATACCGTGTTCCAGTCCTTTACCTGCCAAAGCCCAGTTCAGCACATGCTCGCAATCATCAGGTCCAGCTGGGAACGGGTATTGGGGTGCCAATCTGTAATCTACCGACAGCACCCGCATTTTGGAACTGTCCGCCATACGCAAGCACAAACCTTCATGGGAGTCCATAGAACAAGTGACAAAACCGCCGCCGTGCAAATAGACCAAAGTCGGCCCGGCCCCGCGCGATGCGCCCTTGGGCACATAAAGTCGTACCGGCACCGGAAATTTTTCGTGGTGGACATCAAAGTCCAAGACATCGCGCATGTCCGGCCCCGGCATATCGAAATTATTGGTCAGGGTGCGGATTTTATTATGAATTGTGTAGACCTGATCCGGCTTCATCTTCATCTTTGCGAGCTGGACTTTCCACTCCTCGGCCAGATTGAGCGGCTCTTCGCCCAGCTTCAGCTTACCGTTTTCGAGCTTTAATTTTCTCTTTGAAGGCTTTCTTTTTCTCTCTTTAAGGCTCATTAGTTTTCCTTTAAATTCGCATAAGGGGGATCCGGGTCATATTGCATGGCACTTTGAACCGATCGCGCCATAGTCGGCGAAAACATTTGTCCAGTGAGCCAAAGCGCCATATCAATGCCGGCAGAAACACCTGCAGCCGTTATAAGGTTTCCATCGCATACATACCGCACACCCGAGACAAGCTCTCCAGGTAATTCGCGTTGTCTAAATTCTTCAAAATTTAAATGATGCGTAGTAATTTTTTTACCTGCCGTCAAACCTGCCTTTGCAAGTACCATAGATCCGGTGCAAACACTCGTGATCCATTTCGCACTTTTCGCTTGTGATTGCAGCCATTTAATGACTGGCTCATTATCCAACAATGGCCTTGTTCCTTCGCCGCCTGGCATAAGGATAACATCCCAATCTATTGTGTCAGATATAGCGCCATCAGTTAACACACGCATCTTTTTAGCGCAGGTCACTTGTTTGCCATCTTGTGATATTAACCGTACATCTACGCCGTCTGGTTCACCCTGATAGTTACAAACTTCGTTGATCATAGTAAAAACTTCGTAAGGCCCAACAAAATCAAGCTCTTCTACTCCGTCAAATATGAAAATGCCTATATGTATCACGGTGCATAACCTCCTTGTGCTAAAAACTCTTTCTCGGCATTTGTACTGTCGCGTCCCAAAATTTCGTTACGGTGGGGGAAACGGCCAAATTCTGCTACCAACTTTCTGTGGGATTTGGCGTGAAATAAACTGCTTTCGCTGTCGAGCCGCATGTCCATGAGACGCACGCATTCGTCCTGCACGGCCAAGTCTTCGGAATGCATATAGGGCATATAGAAAAACGCCCGTCTGTCTTGTCCGGTTTTTAAATCATGGCCTTGGGCGACCGCATTTTGGGCGCAAGCCAGCCCGTAAGCGTCCCATGCGAATGCGCCTTTATTATCCCTATACATATTACGGGGAAATTGGTCGAGAGCAATGATCAGGGCTAATGCCGTATCGGGGTTTTCTTGCCAATTATGTTCGCCGGTACGTTTAATTTTTGCAGCCGCATCTACAGAAAAATTTTCGAATTTTGTGCGAATATCTGCATCAAAGGAATCGGATTTGGCATACCATTTCGTAGGCCCGGCTTGTTCAAACCAGAAATCAAGTATGTCCTTTGCCAAAACCATCATACACCATTAAAATTTGAACTTGCCTAAAACCTAAACTTGCCTGCGCCGATTTGCTTGAAAATATCCGTATCAAGCCGCACATATTTCTTTTCGTCTGGGTGGGCCATATAGAGATCGTCTTTGATTTTACCAGGGTCGAAGCCGTCTTTAACCAAATCGGTTTTTTTATATTTAAACGTACCCGTAGTCTCGGATTCGGAGGTTATACGCAAGAAAACAGGACGGCCATAGGGCGGCAAGGTGTTCTCAACATGCTTGTAAAGTGCATCCAAATCCACATCCGCATCCGCAACCATGGAGGCCATGCCCGCCTTACCGTCATAGCCCGGTATGGGTATGCCGTAGACATTGGCCTGGCTAACGCCGTCAAAGCTAGTTAGTGCAGCGGCGACTTCGTTCGTGGCTACGTTCTCAGCCTTCCAGCGGAAAGTATCGCCAATCCGGTCGGCGAAATAATAATAACCTTCCTTGTCGCGCCACAGTAAATCGCCAGTGTGAAACCAGCGGTCACCTTTTTTAAAAACATCGGTGATGATTTTCTTGGCACTGGCTTTCTTGTCTTCATAGCCCTCATATTTAAACCGGGTTTCGCCCTCGCGGATTTCGCCAATAAGTTCACCGATTTCGCCAACATCTGTGCGCTGACAAAAGCCGTCCTCATCACGGGGGTAGGTATTTGTTTCCACATCAAATTTAATCAAATCACCGTTGGATTTATCGCGCATATATTCCGGGATACGACCAACAGCGCCGACTTTACCCATAAAATTTATCAGGGAAATATTGCCCTCGGTGGCACCGTAAAACTCGACTACGTTCGGAATATTGAACCGCTCGACGAATTTAGACCAAACCTCCGGACGCAAACCGTTGCCGACAATGCAGCGCATAGTGTGGGCGCGCTCTAGCGGATGTTCCTCAGCATTCAGCAAAAATCTACACAGTTCGCCAACATACATAAACATGGTGGCTTTATAGCGCACTGCATCATCCCAAAATGTCGACGCAGAGAATTTTGGCCGTACAATAACCGCGCCGCCAGTGGTTAGTGCCAGCCCTACGCCGCAAAGGCCGCCCGTCCCGTGATACATAGGCAGAACCATCATCACCCGGTCAGAGGATTTTGCCCCCGAAGCAACGACAAAACCACGCAGATAATATTGCCCGCGAGTGTGGGTCATTTTGGCGGCTTTGGGCATGCCGGTTGTGCCAGAGGTAAACATCTTCATAAAGATATCGCCCGCCACTATACCGGTGCGGATATTGCGGCTCGGTCGCGTGCTGGATTGCTCGGCGATCGCTTGATCAAAGCTTGGCAGGTTTTTAGATTTAGCCTTGGTTTTTCCGAATGCGCAAAATGCCAGCAACCCATCGGGTAAATTATCTTTCGCGCTCTCCCAAGCATCCATTAATTCATGGTCAACGACCGCTAATTTTGCATGGGATATGGTGACACAATGTGCCAAAGGTGCAGCGCGTAACTGATAATTAATCAGTGCCGGGATCATGCCGATTTTGGTAAGCCCGTACCAGACGGCTACATATTCAATACGGTTACGGGCAAAAAATGCGACGGTATCGCCGCGTTTGCCACCCTCGGTCAAAGCCCAGTTAGCAACCCGGTTGGCGTAATCATCAAATTCGCGATATGTCCACTCTTGGTCGTCGTCGAGGAAAGCTATGTTGTCAGGGTAAGTATCGACAACGCGTTCAATGTCGTCGGGCACTAAATTGTTTGAAGCGGAATCGACATCCTCTACCGCTGCCAACATCCGCTTCATTTTGCGGATAAATTTTACTTCTTGGATAATTTTTGTAATTAAATTCATAGACTATACATAGGCAAGTCACGTTACGGGTCAAGGCTTTCTAACCAATTTTGAAATAGCAAAAAAAAGCCCTTGTGCGAACACAAGGGTTTTAGGTGTGGGTGGCTAGACTTCGCGGGGAAATCTTGACCATGATCTGTGGGAGCAGTTCATTCCCTCTTACCTTTGCAACACCCGTGCCAGTTTTAATTGGGGAAACCTGTATAATAATCGCCAATAAAGGACATTTACGGTGGGTATTTGTATCATTGCGGGACAAATGTACCGCTTCGGCACAAAACTTTGCCCTTAAATCTTGGTAACAATATGCCCATAAGGCTTGAAGCGGGGCACGAGAAGATTACATTCTGCGCAAACAAATTAGCTCTATTGGAGATAACTATGAGAAAATCTATTTTTCTAACCACCGTCCTAGCTACGTCAATGCTGGTAACACCGCTTGCAACTGCCCAAACAAAATGGCCTATATTTAACGGAAAAGCCACCAGCACCCAAGGTCTGACAATTGACCCGGCGCGCGGCGTCTTGACCTTGGCACCACTTCTGGAACGCACCACGCCTGCCGTTGTCAATATTTCCGTGTCCTCAAAAGTGAAAATACCAAATAATCCATTT
Source organism: Robiginitomaculum sp. (assembly GCA_026982415.1). Lineage (GTDB taxonomy): Bacteria > Pseudomonadota > Alphaproteobacteria > Caulobacterales > Maricaulaceae > Robiginitomaculum_A. The sequence continues at coordinate 15,716 of JALSHE010000087.1, read as the reverse complement.
GGTGGCAATCAGATGAGTGATGAATTTATGGAGCGGTTTTTCGGGGATCGTGCCAACCCGTTCAAAAGAGACAATAATGATGATGGCCGACAAGACGAGCGGACTATGCGTTCGGCTGGCTCTGGCGTTATTATTGATGCGGGCAAAGGATATATATTGACGAACTCCCATGTTGTCGACGGGGCGGACGAGATCACCATCACCCTGACCGACCGCCGCACCGCTGATGCGACCGTAGTCGGTTCTGACCCGAAAACGGATATTGCGCTTTTGAAAATAGATTTAAGTGGTCTGACCGATATTAATTTGGCCAATTCTGACAAAGTTAAGGTCGGCGATTATGTTATCGCTATCGGCAATGCTTTTGGTATCGGACAGACCGTCACCACGGGTATTGTTTCGGCGCTTGGTCGCTCCAGCGCCGCTCAGGGAGAGTATCAAGATTTCATTCAGACCGACGCCGCCATTAACAAAGGCAATTCCGGTGGCGCTCTGATCAATTCCAAAGGTGATCTTATTGGGATTAACTCGCGGATTTTATCCCGCTCTGGCGGTTCCAACGGCATTGGCTTTGCTATTCCTGCCAATATGATTAGCGGGATTATGGATCAACTCGTCTCTTACGGAGAGGTTAGGCGCGGGCGTATTGGCGTCGGCATACAGGATATTACCCCCGAATTACAAGAAGCTATGGGTCTTGCATCGCGCGATGGTGCATTGGTGCGCCAGGTTGAGGCTGATAGTCCGGCTGAGAAAGCGGGGCTTAAGGTCGGCGATGTTATTGTCGGGTTTAACGGTGAGGAAATCCTTGATAGCAATGATATTCGCAATGCGGTCGGCGCCGTAGAACTTGGTAAGCGGGCGCGCATTTCCTACATGCGCGACGGCAAAAAACATTCAACCAAAATTGGTATTGAAAAGGCTCCTGACGACGAAGAAGCATCAGCCGTAGAAAGCGACAACGATAATGACGCCCTACCGTCCAGCTTTGATGCTCTCGACGGAGCCACTTTCACAGACATCCCAGCAGACTTGGAACCACGCGGCGGTGACAAAGGCGTTGTCGTAACCCGTGTCCGTAGAGGCTCGGATGCTTTCGAAGCAGGCCTGCGTAAAGGCGACATCATCCGCGCTGTCAACAACAAGGACGTAAGCGACCTAGCCAGTTTCAAAAAACAAATAGCCAAGAAAAAAGGCGCAATGTTCCTCAGTGTACAACGTGGCAGAAACAGCGTGTTTGTGGCCGTTCGCTAGAGGGGGCAAAGCAGGGCCATCGCATATGGATTTGGGATAGTCCTGCCATAAATGAGGTGAGAATAATATTCTGAGTATAATGTTGGGTGCCGCATTCCTTACACTATTTTTCGTAATGTTATTAGCAAAGTGGTTTAAAAATGTAGGCCAATGTTTTATATTAGGGTGGTTTGTGTTCCAACTTCACCGTAACATTTTCCATTGTTGATTTTTCCGGTTCGAACGGCTCTCTTGGCGGAGAGTGTGGTTGGATTGTGCTCGCTTCTTTCGGTTTTACTTTACCTTGGTTTTTTGCGCCTTGCAGCACACCCTTTGCGGCCTCTGGTGCCAATTCATCGAGGGTGAAGTTTACGGGTTTTGCGGTGCGCTTGTTGCGCGGTGTTTCGCTTTTATTTTTGTAACGAATATCCACACCCCAAAGCTTTAGATAGGCGGCGCGGCTTTGTTCCAGCTCTGGATCAGGCCGCGCCCGCCCGTATAAAAACCGCTCGACATTGACTATTTTGACGAGGGCGAAGGGCTTCCAATTATAGGTGTGGGGTGTAGGTTTTACCGCAGGCTTGCGGCTTTTCTCTTGTGGAGCTTCACCAAACCCACCCCGAAATTTCCGTTTCCAGTCACCGAAATGTTTTGTTAGCGCATAATCCGCCAAACGGTTTTTGCGCCAGCGCCTAATGGCCGCCTCGCCGATAACGCGGCGCACAAAGGCAATCCGTTCCGGGCTTTGCATTACCCAAGCCTTGATGCGCATATTGAGGTTTTCTCTAGCCTTGATGCGCAAGTCCCGCGATTGGCGCGCCAACATGCGCTCACAAAACCGTGCCATCTGCGCGCCGCCAATCCGCGCTTCAATAACACTCAACAGGGTCGTGATCAACGCCGACAGTGCCGCCAAATCCCAAAGTCCGGGTGGGGTTAATTTGTTTATTGCTATAAGATCAAGTTTCATAATTTGGAGAATACCCCAGCCCAAGAAACCATGGATAAGTTTTTTCTCTGGAGAGAAATAGAGGTGTAAAAGCTGTTATATCAAGAGTTTAGACGCAAGTAATAGTCCGAAAGTCGCTACAATTTAGCGGACTTGCTATATTTGGTAAGTTTTTTTACGCCAAAATTTGATATGGCCAATACGGCGTATCCGGCTATGCGTTCTCGTTGCACCGGGCCAATTATCGCCCCTGGTGTTGAGTTCGGATTGTCGCCTGCAAAATAATAGCGCCCGTCTTCAATCCGCTCCAGCCGTTTTACAATCTGGCCTAAATCGGAATGGTTGACCACATAAATAAACCCCGGCTGCAAGAGCCGGGGTTTTATCGTGACAATATAATCGCCGCCGCTAAGCGTTGGCGACATGCTGTCACCGACGACTTTGACAAGTCGGATCATTTACAGGTCTGGATAAACCACTTCTAGGCCGGGCGCGTATGGTGCCGTAACCCGTTTGGTTTTTACATCTTTCATCTTCCAGAACATTTCCGCGAAATCATTGACTAGTTCGACCAGAGCCAGTCCGTCTTCGCGGTGCAGGTCTTGTTTGCATTTACTGGCTTTCATCATGATATTATGGGCAAGTTCGCTGGCTTGATCCTTTAAGATGTCGCCTTTAATGAAATCGCCCCAGATGATGCGAACCTCGGCCTTAACCTTTTCCGCCTGCTTTTCTTTTTCCGCCGTATTACGGGCAATCTGCATGGCCGTTGTGACATTCATGTCCTTGGTATCAATGGCTAACAAGATGTCCATTTGGCGGACAACAGACAGTGCATGGTAGAGCGCGGGCTGGGGGTCGTAAATACCGCACGGAATATCGCAATGGGCAGAAGCCGTGTCGATCTTGTCGTCAAATTTTGAGATTAATGTGTGTAACATATAAAAACCTATGTGCGTTTTAATTTAACAATGAGCGCAATAATGGCTACACTGCCAACAACTGCCAATGCAGCATGGGTTGGGCTAGTGAGCCAATGCAGAACCGTTGTCAAGAACGAAGCCTCATGCGGCCCCGCATGGGCGAATGCTGGCACGGCACCAAAAATTGCGGTTGTTGCGGTAATGATAGATGCTTTAAAAAGTTTCATGTAGAGTTCTCCTATTTGGTTGTTTGTTATAGTATAGGCGCAGATTTACGGCAAAGACAAATATAATCGCCTACTTGTCGCCACAAATGTCCATAGAGTAGTCTATTATGGCATAGCGAATCGCATGGAGGCACATATGAGCAAGCTAAAACAGTGGGTTGAGAGCATAGTCCCGGATGCGCAGGCGGTATTTAGGCGGTTTCCGCTCGCTATAGTGTTGGTTGCAGCACTAACAGGAGTGATTCTCACTGAGACCAATTTTGGTGGCTTATCTAATGAAATGATGATGCGCCTCCTCGGCGGCATTGTCTTGGCTGGTTATGTATCTGTGATTTTAACTTTGTACGGTGAGGGCAGGGGCAAGACGGTGCCGATTGCTCTTAAAGTCGTTGCGGTATTGTTGTGCTTGTTATTGGGATATTTTTTCAGGCAGATGGCATTTATCACGCCAGCCGCCATTGGTGCTAGCATATTATTCCTGGGCAATGCACCATTTTGGCGAAGGAAAAGGGACGATGTAGCGGTTTGGGACTTCACCCATAAATTATGGACTGCCGTACTGTTTACGGTGGCAGGGTCTATTATATACGTTCTCGGGATATTCGCCATCACCGGGGCGCTTCGCTCATTGTTTGGCGTTGATATTCGCGGTCTTGTCCAAGATTGGATGTTGCCAATCGGCTTGGGTTTCCTAGCGCCTATGGCGTGGTTATCCATGTTGCCGCGCCACGACGACGAAGATAATGACAGCCTGCGCAATCCGGGCTTTATCTCCAAAGCAGTCGGGTTTCTCGGCGCGTGGATTTTGGCACCTTTGACGCTTATTTACGCCGCTATATTGCTGGCTTACGGTGTTAAAATAGTGCTGACGCAATCCGTACCCGACGGGGAGATTGCCGCATTGGTGACGCCGTTTCTTATCATTGGGGCGCTGACTTGGCTCATCCTTGACCCGCCATTTATCCAGAGAAAGCGGCTGGCACGCTGGTATACCAAGCTTTGGTTCCCGCTCAGTATTCCTGCGGCGCTGTTGTTGGTCTATGCGGTCTTTGTGCGGATTGGCGAATATGGCTGGACTATTGAGCGTTATTTGCTGGTGCTGGCAGCCGTCTGGGCGCTCGGTATCGCCTGCTGGTTCATATTTCGAAGCGAAGCCAAGCGCGATATTCGCATCATTCCGGGATTTGCGGCCTTGCTTCTTGCGCTTGGCTCAATAGGGCCGTGGGGTGCGGATAGTGTGTCGACCTTTAGCCAAGCAAGTCGGCTTAAATCTGCGCTCGTCTCCAATGAAATGTTGAATGATGCAGGGCAATTAAAGCCGTTATCTAACCTAAATATCACGGATGATGCGCAAGCACTAAAGGCCAAGGGGGCTTTACAGTATTTAGTGCGCCATAAAAAGCAAAGGCCGATAATGAAATTCGTGCCCGACGCCGAAAAAGCTGAGTTTCGAACGGAAATGAACAAAGGAAATTATTGGAATAATAGCTTTGTCAACAAACGGTTCGGCTTGAAGGGCGTGTCGAGTGCAAACGCCTATGATCGTGATGACCGATTTGAATATAACCCATTTGCCCAACTACGACCGATTAAGGTGTCTGACTATGAATATGTCTCGCTACAGCTGTCTCACAACATTTACCGGAAAAGCGCGCGGCAAAGCAAAGATTATAAAATGGGTGATTATAGAGTGGAAACCACTAATGATACTGTGAAAGTATATAATGAAAACAATATTGTTGTTGCTGAGCAAGATATTTGGAAGTGGCTGCGGGAACAACCCGTCAATAGCGATGATAATACGATTAATCTCGACCCGTATTTGGTTTTATATGATGAAATCGAGGTCAAAATCACACTGTATATCACCTACGCGTCCTATGAAAAAAAATCAGATAGTATTGATTTCAGATATGTGATTCTCGCAAAAGGAATTGAAGTTGATTCATAAAATCAGGTAGTGTACGCCACTTTATTTTAACACCCCGCTAACCATAACCCGCTAGATTGCCACCATGTCGCGTGTCCTAAAAAGAATCAGATTGTCTTGGCCATTTATGGTTTTGTTGATTGCCTATGGTTATTTAGGGTATCATACATTGGGCGGCAGTCTTGGTGTTTTGAAATGGGCAGATTACTCAGAACGCAGCGAGAGTCTGAATGCTGAAATTACACGCTTGCAGGCCAAACGTGAAACCCTTGAACTACGGGCTTCGCAATTGCGGGCGTCTAATCTTGACTTAGACAGGTTAGACGAAGAAGCACGTCGCACGTTAAATGTTTCGGGTGCGAACGATATAGTTATTTGGCTTGACGAAACCCCCTAAAATATCGTTTATTGTGAGGGTGAAGTTAACTCGTGCTTTATTGTATTTCGTATGTAAACTAAAGAGGTTTGATACTATGGCCACAAAACCCAAAACCAGTAAAAAAGAACTGCTACATTTATACCGCGAAATGCTTCTAATCCGCCGTTTCGAAGAAAAGGCCGGGCAGCTTTACGGCATGGGTTTGATTGCGGGCTTCTGCCATCTTTACATAGGCCAAGAAGCCGTGGTGACGGGGGTCAATGCGGCTATCAAAGAGGGTGACCAAATGATTACATCCTACCGCGATCACGGCCATATGCTGACCTTGGGCATGAGTGCCAGCGGGGTTATGGCAGAACTGACCGGGCGTTCGGGCGGATATTCACGCGGCAAGGGTGGTTCTATGCACATGTTTAGCGTCGAGAAGAATTTTTACGGCGGCCACGGTATTGTTGGTGCGCAAGTGCCCATTGGTGCTGGGCTTGGTTTGGCCAATAAATATCTCGACAACGGTAAAATAAGCACCGTGTTTTTCGGAGATGGTGCGGCTAATCAGGGGCAAGTTTACGAAGCCCTCAACATGGCGCAACTTTGGAAATTGCCGACATTGTTCATTATCGAAAACAACCAATACGCTATGGGCACCAGTATTTCCCGCTCCACTGCGCAAAAAGATCTGTATAAACGCGGGCTAAGTTTCGGGGTCAAGGGGGTTCAAGTGGACGGCATGGACGTTCTGGCCGTGCGCGACGCTACCAAAAAGGCCGCCGCCCATGCTCGCTCCGGCAAAGGCCCCATGATATTAGAGATGATGACCTATCGTTACCGGGGGCATTCTATGTCCGACCCGGCCAAATACCGCACCCGCGAAGAAGTCTCCGAGATGCGCGAGGAACACGACCCGATCGACATGGCCAAAAACCGCCTGCTCAAAGAAAACTGGGCTGATTTGGACGCGCTCAAAGCCATAGACAAAGACATTAAAGCCATCGTTGCAGACGCCGTAGAATTCGCCAAATCCTCCCCGGAGCCAGACCCGTCCGAGCTTTATACGGATGTGCTTTTGGAGGTGGAAGCATGAGTATAGATATTCAAATGCCGGCGCTTAGCCCGACAATGGAAGAGGGGACTTTGACAAAATGGCTGGTCAAAGAAGGCGATGCGGTTAAGTCAGGTGATATGTTGGCCGAGATTGAAACCGATAAGGCCACCATGGAGGTTGAGGCCATTGACGAGGGCGTGGTCGGCAAAATATTGGTGGCTGAGGGGTCGCAGAATGTCGCCGTCGGCACGGTGATTTTGCAATTGCTAGAGGACGGGGAGGGGGTTGAGGCTCTTTCAACCCCGCTCACCCCGGCGGAAACAGAAGCGCCTCAGCTAGACGAGAAAGGTCCACGCCTTCGCACCCCAGGGGCACTTCCTGCGGGGCGCGGGGATGAGCGGAGTGTTGTGGATACTGCACCAATTGTACTGACTGAAATGGATGTTCCCCCCGGCACAGAATTGGTTGAAACTAGCGTGCGCGACGCGCTCCGCGATGCTATGGCTGAGGAAATGCGCCGGGACGACCGGGTGTTTATCATGGGCGAGGAAGTGGCTGAATACCAAGGCGCTTATAAAGTCACCCGCGAGTTATTACAAGAATTTGGCGCGAAACGGGTGATAGATACCCCGATTACCGAGCACGGCTTTGCTGGCATCGGGGTCGGGGCGGCTATGGGCGGGCTTAGGCCAATTGTCGAGTTTATGACTTGGAACTTTGCCATGCAAGCCATTGATCATATTATCAATTCTGCCGCCAAAACCCTGTATATGTCCGGCGGTCAAATGCGCTGCCCCATAGTATTTCGCGGCCCTAACGGCGCGGCCAGCCGGGTTGGTGCGCAGCATTCCCATGATTATTCCAGCTGGTACGCCAATGTACCCGGCCTGAAAGTAGTGGCGCCTTATGATGCGGCGGACGCCAAAGGCTTGCTGAAATCCGCTATCCGCGACCCGAACCCGATCGTGTTTTTGGAACACGAAATGATGTACGGCGAGATTATGGATGTACCGGATATGGACGATTATCTGGTGCCAATCGGTAAGGCTCTGGTGCGGCGTGTCGGTTCCGATGTCACCATCACCGCGCACTCAAGAATGGTAGGCCGGGCGTTAGAGGCTGCCGATATTCTGGCGGGCGAGGGTATCTCCGCCGAAGTCATAGACCTACGCACAATCCGCCCGCTCGACAGCGATACGATTATCAAGTCCGTCAAAAAAACCAACCGCATAGTCTGCGCCGAAGAAGGCTGGGGACAATCCGGCATAGGCGCAGAAATCGCAACCCGTGTGGTCGAACAAGCCTTTGATTATCTCGACGCCCCGCCGACTCGCGTGTTCCAAAAAGACGTGCCGCTGCCCTATGCGGGGAATTTGGAAGCGCTGAGTTTGCCGAATGCGCAGGATGTTGTGGTTGCGGCTAAGGGGGTTTGTTATGTCGATTGAAACCCTCACAGTTATTCTTTTATACCCGCTCACCCCGTTGAAAAACGGGGCCCAGCGCATAAAAGTGCGAGCAAGGCTCGCTCATTATTCTAGAAACTGGATACCGACTTCCGTCGGTATGAGCGGAGAGCGGGGGCGTGGCATGAGCGAGTTTGGGAGAGATATAAATGCCAATTGAAATCCTGATGCCTGAGGATTTAGCCACTACCCCAACACCCCGCTCACCCCTGCGGATGCAGGGGTCTATCGCCGGGCTATCGGTGTGCGCATTAGCTGCGTCGATGGATACCTGCATGCGCAGGTATGAGCGGATTGTGGGGGAATGGAAAGAGCGGGTTTATATAAATAATATTGGGGGACTCATCTAATGCACAACATTTTTATTCAAGCTGTTGTAGGGTGGATTAGCCGTAGGTGTAATCCACCATGCGGTGTGAGCCAATGGTGGATTACGGCTAAGAAGCCTAATTCACCCTACGATTTTTGCGTATTTGTTGGAGCAAATCATGCCAATTGAAATCTTGATGCCTGCTTTATCCCCGACCATGGAAGAGGGGAATTTGACCAAGTGGTTAGTTGCCGAGGGGGACGAAGTTTCCTCTGGCGATGTGTTAGCTGAGATTGAGACCGACAAAGCCACTATGGAGATCGAAGCCGTGGAAGAGGGGGTTTTGGTCAAGATATTAGTGGCTGAGGGCTCTACGGGTGTGAAAGTCAACGCGCCGATTGCTGTGCTTTTGGAGGACGGTGAAGATGTTTCTGTGATGGACGGCTATGTTGTTGGTGGGAGTGTTTCAGCTGCGGTTCCCGAGCCTGTTGTCACGCCGCCTGAACCAGCACGGCAAGACGAGAAAGGTCCCCGCCTACGCACCCCAGGGGCACTTCCTGCGGGGCGCGGGGATGAGCGGAGTGTTGTGGATACTGCACCTGCGGGTGATAGAATAAAAGCATCGCCCCTCGCGAAACGCATAGCCAAAGACAAGGGTTTGGATTTATCTGCTATTGCTGGTTCTGGCCCGAGTGGCCGCATCATTAAAGTTGATGTTGAGAATGCGCAAGTTGCTCCTGTTCAAACTCAAGCGCCTGTCGCGGCTCCTACCTCAACCCCCGAAGCCACAACAACAGAACTCGGCCCCTTGCGCGGCGGGGGTGCGGATTATCTTGAAAAAATGGGCATCCCGGTGGGTAGTTACGACTTGGAGCCGCTGGACGGTATGCGCCGTATCATTGCTAAACGCCTGACCGAGAGTGCGCGGGATATTCCCCACTTTCCGCTCAATATAGACTGCGAGATTGATGCCCTGTTGGCAATGCGCAAGGAACTGAACGCGCAAGCGCCCGAGGGCGTGAAAATATCTGTTAATGATATGCTGATCCGCGCCTGCGCCATTGCGCTGAAGCAAGTGCCTGATGCCAATGCCAGCTTCACACCGGACGGTATCGCCTATCATCACCACGCAGATGTAGCGGTCGCCGTGGCCATAGACGGCGGGCTGATAACACCCATCGTGAGGGAGGCCGAGAATAAAGGGCTGGCGATTATCTCCACCGAAATGAAAGACTTGGCCGCCCGCGCCCGCGACCGCAAATTAAAACCGCAAGAATTTCAAGGCGGTACCTTCTCCATATCAAATATGGGCATGATGGGGATTAAATCCTTTAGCTCTATCATCAACCCGCCCCAAGGCATGATAATGTCGGTCGGGGCAGGGGCACCGCGCCCAATCGTGCGGGACGGCGAACTTGCCATTGCCACCGTAATGACTGTGACGGTGACCTGTGACCACCGGGTCGTGGACGGTGCTATCGGCGCGCAGTGGTTGGCCGTGTTTAAGCGCTTGGTGGAAAAGCCCGTTACCATGATGCTCTGATAATTCACCGTTTACGGGCGTGTTTTTCCCGTGTGCGGCGAATCACAACCCGTTTTCGTCCGCGACTGCTGTCTTGGCTTGCCTCTTATTTGCCTTATTCTATGATTAGGTTATGTTGAGATTATGAGTACTGCTATGTTTGTTAAATCTGCGCTTGCTATGTTGATCACCATCGGGTTTGCCGGTGGGGCGGTTTATTATGGCACCAATAGTGTTGCGCCTGCTGATAATGAAGTGGAATTGCGCGCCCCGAAGAAGGTTGAACGGACAGAAGCCGTGTCTGAAAAAGCATTTGTTTTGCCCACTCAGAAAGCTACCGAGAAACTTGTAGAGGTTTCAACCGTAGAGGAAATGACAAAACCAGAGCGAAAATCAGAACCGGAGACGGTGATTGATACTGGATTAAATTTGGTAGAGATTATGCCGCTTTTAATGAAGCAGACGGAAAAAATCTCTGCGGTCGGGATAAAAGACCAAGCTTATCTGGATATTGTCAGTTTCTCGGTGAGCCAGCGGCAGTTTAAATTTGCCGATGCCGCCATGCTGGAAATCGACCAGACAGAACTGCGCGATACGGCGCGGAGTCAAATCGCCATAGGCCTCGCTCTGGACGGTCGCGCCGATGATGCTTTTGAGGTCATAGACGCTGTAGAAATAGATACATTACGTGATGTCATGCGCTTGCAGGTCATCGAAGCATTGATATTGCCGGAAAAACTTCCGCCAGGCCTGGGACGGCGGTAGGATAATATTTTCCATTATCCGCCGTGCGGTGTGTGCCAATGGTGGATTACGCCAAGAGGCTAATCCACCCTACAAAATTCCCGACTTCTAATCGGATACCCAAAGTAATTTGCTGTTTATATGTAGTGCGCAATACTGTAAGTAAAACTCAAACCAGAGCGAGTATAGCCATGTCTACAAATTTCGATGTCATTATAATTGGATCCGGGCCGGGCGGCTATGTTACTGCTATCCGGGCGGCGCAATTGGGACTTAAGACTGCTGTGGTCGAGAAATCCGAAATTGGCGGCGTCTGCCTGAATTGGGGCTGTATCCCGACCAAAGCCTTGCTGCGGTCCGCCGAAGTTTACACTAATATGCGACATGCTGCTGAATATGGGCTGTCGGCGCAAGCTGGGTTTGATCTGGCGGCTATAGTCAAACGCTCGCGCTCTATCGCCGGGCAATTATCGGGCGGCGTTAAGTTTTTGATGAAGAAAAACAAGGTTACATTGATAGACGGATTTGCCAAATTAGAGAAAGGCAAAATCGCCCCGAATGTTGTGGTCAACGATAAAACCTATACCGCCAAGCATGTTATTCTGGCCACCGGAGCAAGGGCGCGTACCGTGCCCGCTGCGGGGCTAGAACCAGATGGAAAATATATCTGGACAGCCAAAGAAGCCATGATTCCAGACACCATGCCGAAGAAACTCTTAGTGGTTGGCTCCGGCGCTATCGGCATGGAATTCGCGTCGTTTTACAACACATTTGGCAGTGATGTAACCGTGGTCGAGATGCTCGGTCGGATATTACCTGCCGAGGACGCGGAAATCTCCGCTCTCGCAGAAAAAGCCTTTAAAAAGAAAGGTATGCGCATATTAACTAAGGCACAAGTGTCGAATGTGAAGCCTGGTTCAGGTGCGGTTAATGCCGAAATTAACGGCAAGGTGGAAAGCTTTGACCGGATTATCCTGGCTATTGGTATTGTCGGGAATGTGGAGAATATGGGGCTAGAGGAACTGGGCGTCGAGATTGACCGCACCCATATCACTGTAGACGAGTTTTCGCGCACCAAAATTCCCGGCCTCTATGCCATAGGCGATGTAACCACACCGCCTTGGCTGGCTCACAAAGCATCCCATGAGGGGATTATTTGTATCGAGAAAATAAACGGTGGCAACCCGCATCCGCTCAACGCAAGCCGCATTCCGGGCTGTACTTATTGCCAGCCGCAAATTGCCAGTGTCGGCATGACTGAACAGGCGGCGAAAGATGCGGGGCATGCAGTCCGCATTGGCCGCTTCCCATTTATCGGCAACGGCAAAGCCATAGCGCTCGGCGAGCCTGAGGGGCTAATCAAGACGGTATTTGATGCCAAAACAGGAGAGCTTCTCGGCGCCCATATGATCGGCACCGAAGTCACAGAGCTTATCCAAGGTTACACGATTGCACAGACATTGGAGACCACCGAAGCCGAATTGATGGAAACCGTATTCCCGCACCCGACATTATCTGAGATGATGCACGAAAGTGTGCTGGCCGCTTATGATAAGGCGTTACACATTTAGAGGTTTGACTTTCTTGAAGCTTAGTTTTTGTGCAAATTTACCCTTATAGTCCAAGGCAGGCTTTTCCACATATTTCCACGACAACATGGACAGGACTATGGTAATCGGTGTTGCTAGGACTATGAGCGGCATAATTTGTATTTCCGGGATATAATGCTTGATGCCTTGCAGCGTTGCCCAGTGGTAAATGTACACGCCGTAGGAAATATCAGCATATTTCTTGAGAAAGTCCAGTTTTGGAATAATCACATAGGCGGCCCAAAACAGCATATATCCAGCCGTTATAATGCCCACGACTTCGAATATTACCGTATTGTTGAATAGCGACGTTAAAAGAACCAATGGCGGAATCATCAGAACATGGAGTTTTATTTTATCCCGGTAAGCGTAAATCGCCGCACCAAGCCCGTAGCAAAGCCCAAAGCGCAGTAAAGATTGCAAGGTCGCGGGCAACTTCTCGTAAATACCAAGCTGGTAGGCTAGGGGCACTGCAATAACAAAGATAAGAAATTGTGCCAATATCATCCAGCGTTTTTTCATCAAACCTAGCGAAAACGCAATGAATGTCCCGATATAAGCCAGCACCTCATAGCGCAATGTCCATAGGGTCGCGGATGCAATAGGTTCGTGGTTATTGGGTAATATACCCGGCAACGCCATTTCGGTGTCCAAAAAAGACAAGGCTATAAATGGTTGTTTGAGTGTATCGGGGTGGGTGAGATAGTCTATAAAGGGCAGAGCCGTAGTCATCAGGCCAAAGACAAACATCATAATAAACACATGTGCGACTAGGGCCGGAAATATACGTAATATCCGCGCCGATGCGAAACTCGCCATGTTTTTACGGTACATCATAGAGCCAGTGACCAAAAAACCAGACGCGATAAAGAACAAATTCACCGCCATATAGCTAAAGGTCAACTTGTAAAATATGTGTGGCTCGTCGGAGCTACCCCCAAGCACCACAACAAATGCATGGCCGATTAGCACCATATAGGCGAAAATAAACCGCAGCGGCGTGAAAAAATTGTCGTGCCCGTCTCTAATTGTTACTGTCTTAAACATAGATATACCCACTCATTCCCACAAAATTCTTATTTATGGCTGGTAAGCTAGCATAAAATGATTAAATAAGTTTTGCGCTAAAACTACTTGTTTTCCACTTGTTTTAAAGGGGCTAAAAACCCATATTCATGCCTATGACAGTACTCATTGATAAGAAGAAAAACCGCAAACCGCGACCATCCCATGCTTTGCGCCACCCCGAAAAAGCCCATAAGCCGGACACGGAAGTCCTGCGCAAACCTGCGTGGATACGGGTCAAAGCCCCAACATCTAAGGGCTTTGCCAGAACCAACAAAATCGTCCGCGACAAGGGTCTGGTCACCGTTTGCCAAGAGGCGGCTTGCCCCAATATCGGGGAGTGCTGGGAAAAGGCCCATGCGACTTTCATGATTTTAGGTGATACCTGCACACGCGCCTGTGCTTTTTGCAATATCAAGACCGGATTGCCGGGTCCGGTGAACCACGCCGAAGCCGCCGAAATCGGGAATGCCGTTGTCGAGATGGGTTTGAAACATGTGGTGATAACTTCGGTTGACCGTGATGATTTAGCGGACGGTGGCGCAGAGCATTTTGTTAATGTTATCAACCAAATAAGAGATAAATCTCCTGCAACTACAATCGAAATTCTCACGCCGGATTTCTTGCGTAAAGAGGGCGCGGCGGAAATGGTCATCGACGCTAAGCCGGACGTATTTAATCACAATTTAGAGACAGTGCCGCGCAATTATCTCAAAATCCGTCCCGGTGCGCGCTATTATCATTCTCTACGCCTGCTAGAGCGGGTCAAAGAGCGCGACCCGGAGCAATTCACCAAGTCCGGTCTTATGGTCGGCCTCGGCGAGAGCAAGCAAGAGATCATGCAGGTCATGGACGATATGCGCGTAGCAGGTGTGGATTTCCTGACCATTGGCCAATATTTGCAACCAACCCGCAAACATGCGGCGGTTGAGCGTTTTGTGACCCCGGTCGAGTTCAAAGCCTACGAAACTATCGCCCGTGCCAAGGGTTTCTTGATGGTCTCGGCCACACCGCTGACCCGTTCTAGCTATCATGCCGATGCGGACTTTGCAGAGTTGCGCGCGGCTCGTCTCGCTAAAAAAGGTCACTAAATGCGCATTCACCGCCAGAAGAGATTATTCCACAAACCAGAAGACCTGCTAGAAATGGTTATCGACGTGGAAAACTACCCGAAATTCATCAATTTCATTTCGTCCGTGCGGATATTAAAACGCACAAACCCAACCCCAACCACCGAAGCCCTAACGGTAGATGTAGCCGTGCAATATAAATTCGTCAGCGAAACATTCCGCTCGCTCGCCACAGCCGACAGAGAAAACCTGCGCATCACCATAGAAAAATCTGGCCACGGCGGTGCCGTCCGCACCCTGACAAACACATGGATATTCCACCAACTATCAGACGGCTCAACCCAACTGGATTTCTCCCTAGACGTAAACCTAAAACTAGCCCCCCTACAATTCCTGGCCAGAGGAAAAATAGACGGCGCCGCCAAATCAATCATGAACGCGTTTGAGCGCCGGGCGAAGCAAATATGCGACGAGGCAGGGGATAGGGACGTGGATTTACGGATGGTTTAGGGCCTAGTAAAACGCATCACTTCATCCTCACCCCATTTATGGGGGAGGTGGGTGCCTCTTGGCACTCGGAGGGGGTAGCAATTGTCGGTGCTATCCGGTGGTGAAGTTGATAAGAAACACTTTGATCTGGCAACACTTCAGCAAGTCCGGACTTGCTAAGCCTTGCTTCCCCCTCCGCCCCTAAGAAGGGGCACCTCCCCCATGAATGGGGTGAGGATGTTCGTGAGGATAGTTATATCAGTGTAAATGGATTGGCTATTCACCAACTATCCCGATAATATTTTTGTCGCCTTAGGGCCTGTGGACATTTAGGATGCAGACCCTAAAGTATTTAATAGCAACTCAAGTGCCGCAACAATCGTCGCACCACGCACATTTTCTCGCCCGTCATCCGCGAACAAAAAATGTTGTGCTGTGGCATCTTGGCCTTTTACCGCTAGTCCGATCCAGACTGTGCCGACGGGTTTGTCTTTGGTTCCGCCTGTGGGGCCGGCTATGCCTGTTACTGAGACGGCTATGTCTGTGTTCATGCCTTCGCGGACGTTTTTGGCCATCAGGCGGGCGACGTGGCGGCTTACCGCGCCGTATTTGTGGATCATGCCAGGCGGGACGCCCAGATGTGTGCCTTTGACGGCATTGCTATAGGATATTACGCCGCCCTCAAATACGCTGGAGGAGCCGGAAATCGCTGTGAGTGCCGCGCCGATACCGCCGCCTGTGCAGCTTTCTGCTGTGGCTATGGTTAGGTGCTTTTCGCTGG
>JALSHE010000086.1 GCA_026982415.1 Robiginitomaculum sp. | reverse complement strand
GCCCAGCTCGTAATTAGTCCCCGTCGTCCCCGATACAAAGCACCAATCGCCCTGGGCGACAGCGCGGGAATAAGCAAATTTCTCTTCCCATTCAGAGCCGCTGGCTACGTGTTTACGGGTTGGTTTCTTAGTTTTCTTAGTCATTTTACTCTCCTATTTTTTTCAATTATTTGTAATATTGCAGGGTTCAATCGTCCATTGTTTTGGGGGGCTACCGTGATAGCACTTCACCTTGAGACCTATGCGGGCTATTTGGTAACCACCACCAACTTGCTCAAAATATACTTTGTAATTTTTCGCATAAATAATGGGGTCAGGCAGATAGGTAAGTTCATATTCGAATGTGGTCTCTTTGGATGTATTGGTGCGAATTTTTGCCCAAGCAGAAACATCTTCTTCATTGGCTAGTTCGCGCAGCTTCATACCCACTAAAAAGCCCGCCATAGCTTTGCTAATATTGGGATATGTGCCCCGTAAGTTTTCAGGAACTCTTTCAAGTCGATAGTTAACAAATGCATCTATTCCGTCTTGTGAAACAAGGTGTTCACGAGTTGGTATAATTGTAGCCCTTGGCGCGGGCGCAGCAGGAGGTTTGGGGGTTATTGTCGAAGTTATAATCAATACTGGTGTTGGCGGCAAAGGCGGGAGCAGTTTAACGGTAGGTGCGGGCGGTGTAATTTTAGGCACACGAGCATTGGTTGGTTCAGTTTCAATCATATGTGATTCAATTGGATCCGCGACTAAAGCAGAGACTTGGTCACTTTGTTCTGGCGGCGTAGGTTGGTCAAGCTGTCGGTTGAGCTGTTGATCAGACAAAGGCTGCGAATTTTCCCCGATACGCACCACATGATAGCCGTTTACCTGTTTTTCAAACAAGACTTTTAGGTGACGAATTGGGGCATTGCTGTCAGAGAGGCCGCTCAACACATAATCGAAATAATAATTGCCGTTCTCCAAGGTTTCAGTGGCTATGGTTTTTGACACGCCGTCTTGCAAAGCCATTTGCGAATATCCAACCGCGTCCAGAACACTGACAATAGCATCACCCAAGCCACCTAAATTTCCAGATATAGAACCTGGGACTTCAACAACATCAAAACCGTTAAATGCCCCATCCAGTACAGATGTTTTTATTTCTCGCTGCTCTTTCACCGTTTTTTGTTCAGTGAATGGGCCGGGTTTTGGTTCCGAAATTTGTTCCTGTAGTACACCTTGCGCCTCAATATCACAACTGGTTATGAGCATAGCAAATAGACCGACGACAACAAAAACGGTACATTTGTTGTGTGTTCCAGAAATGAACAGCGTCCGGTTTCTCATTAGCCGACACTCCCCTCAAGACTTATCGCCACCAATTTCTGCGCTTCTACAGCGAACTCCATGGGCAGTTTTTGTAGGACATCACGGCAAAAACCATTGACCAAGAGGGCGACCGCGTCTTCTTCGCTGAGGCCGCGTTGGCGGCAATAAAACAGTTGTTCTTCCGATAATTTAGACGTGGTAGCTTCGTGTTCAAACTGGGCGGACGGCGTATTGGTTTCTATATAGGGCACGGTGTGTGCGCCGCACTTATCGCCGATGAGCAGGCTATCGCACTGGGTGAAATTGCGCGCGCCTGTGGCCTTTTTGTGGGCGCTCACTAACCCGCGGTAAGTCTGGTTGGATTTACCCGCACTGATACCTTTGGAGATAATCCGCGACTTGGTGTTTTTACCCAAATGAATCATTTTGGTGCCGGTGTCGGCTTGTTGGAAACCATTGGTGATGGCGATAGAATAAAACTCACCGGACGAACCGTCACCGCGCAAGATGCAAGATGGATATTTCCAGGTTATGGCCGAGCCGGTTTCGACTTGGGTCCAGCTAACCTTGGAATTTTTTCCCCGACAATCAGCGCGTTTTGTGACGAAATTATAGACACCGCCTTTGCC
The DNA here is from genome assembly GCA_026982415.1 of Robiginitomaculum sp. GTDB lineage: Bacteria > Pseudomonadota > Alphaproteobacteria > Caulobacterales > Maricaulaceae > Robiginitomaculum_A. The sequence goes on along the minus strand of JALSHE010000086.1, from coordinate 10,166 downwards.
CTCAGCATCACCCGGCCACCAGTTTTGCACGGTGGAATATTTAATCTCGGCGTCTTCCAAAACGATGAGTTCAACCACCGCTGCATGGAGTTGATTTTCATCGCGCATGGGGGCGGTGCAACCCTCTAGGTAAGACACATAACTGCCCTTGTCGGCAATGATGAGCGTGCGTTCAAACTGCCCCGTGCCTTGGGCGTTCATACGAAAATATGTGGAAAGTTCCATAGGGCACCGCACGCCCGGCGGGATATAAACGAATGAACCTTCGGAAAATACGGCGGTGTTCAAAGTGGCGAAATAATTATCCGTAGGCGGCACCACCGTGCCCAGATATTTCTTCACCAGCTCGGGATATTTCTGCACAGCTTCGGACAACGGGCAGAAAATTACCCCGACTTTGGCCAGCTCTTCTTTGAATGTTGTGACCACGGAAACGCTATCAAACACGGCGTCCACAGCCACGCGCGGCGCGCCTTGTACACCCGCCAGAACCTCTTGCTCCTTGAGCGGAATACCAAGTTTTCTATAAACCTCCAGCAAATCCGGGTCGACCTCATCAAGGCTCTTTGGTTTGTCATCGTCTGATATGGGCGCGGCGTAATAATAAGAGTCTTGGTAATCAATCTTTGGATAATCCACCATGGCCCATGTAGGCTCCTCCATGGTCAACCAGCGGGCATAGGCCTCGAGCCGCCATTTCAGCAACCAGTCCGGCTCGCTCTTCTTGGCCGAGATAAACCGGACAATATCTTCGTTCAGACCCTTGGGTGCGAACTCTTGTTCAATATCGCTCTCAAAACCGTATTTATATTTATCGGCTTCGAGACCAGCAACGCCTTCGACGGTTTTTGCTTCGATAGCGTCTTTGGCTATGTTTTTTTGTTCGCCCATTACGCGGCTCCTTTTGTTGCGCTCACGGCAGTGCGCGAAAAGCGCACGCCTACGCGGGTGCGGCGCATATGCGCCGGCGGGCGGTCGCCCTTGCCTCGCTTTGCTCGGTACATGTTCTCTACTTCAGCCATTAAGCGGCTCCTCTTTGTGCATGTCGGCGGATTTTTGCCCATGCTTGTAAAAATATTTCGGCGTCTTCAGGTTCGCTTGTGTAGCCGAGCGAGATACGGATTGCGCCGTTAGGTGCTTTGCCCGACAGGCCCATAGCGGTGACGGCGCGGCTTGCTCCGACCTTGCCGGACGAACAGGCTAGACCTGTTGAAACCGATATGCCTGCTAAATCCAGCGCCATCATCAATGTGCTGGCCGCAGTACCCGGGACGGCAAAAAACAATGTGTTGGGCAAGCGCGGCGCGTCTTCGCCAAATATGGTTATTTCAGGCTCCATAGATTTCAAGCCTGCCTCGATGGTGTCTCTGATTTCTCTTGTATGGCTTAAATCTGTATCCAGCTTTGCCGCCGCCCCAAATCCGGCAATACCAGCAACATTGAGCGTACCGGCACGGCGGCGTTTTTCTTGACCGCCGCCAATCATCATAGAGCTATAGGGCGCGCCGGGCGCAACATACAAAGCCCCCACTCCTTGTGGCCCACCGATTTTATGGGCGGACACGGCCACATAATCCGACAGAGCTATGACATTCAGGGGTATTTTCCCAAAAGCCTGCACGGCATCAAATAATAACAGCCCGTCCATGTCGTGTATCAAATCAACCAAAGCTTCTGCGTCTTGGATAACCCCAGTCTCGCTATTGGCTACGGCAACGGACACAAATGGCCGCCCGTGTTTTTCATTATCATGGCGCGCCAATTTAGCCCGCAACCCGTTTAAGTCCAAAAGGCCGGACGATAATACGGGTATCATTTCAACCGTGCCGCCGCTGGTTTCAGCCATTAAAATGGATGCGGGGTGATCCATGCCCGAGATATACAAACGCTGACAGCCAGCTTTTACGGCAGACGTGACAGCCGTATTGACCGCTTCGGTGCCGCTGGCCGTAAAGATTAAACCTTGGGCGCACACACCCATAGCAAGCGCCACAGCTTCGCGGCCATCTTCCACCAATTTACTGGCGGCACGGCCATAACCATGGGGCGCGGAGGCGTTGCCTGGTGTTAATAATGCCGCTTGCAGCGCATCTATTACTTCGGGTCTGGCCGGGGAAGAGGCATTATGGTCTAAATAAAGGTATGTTTTCATTCCGCAGCCTCCATTTTTTCCATAAGATCTGGACAAATTTGCGGGAATTTTTGGTCTATAACGTCTTGGATTGATGTGGCCGTGAAAAACCCTTCAATATGGTCTTCCATGGCCTGCCATAAATCATGGGACAAACATTTAGCGCCTTTGGTGGTGCAGCCAAGCCCGCTATCGCCGCAGCGTTTGGTTTGCACCTCTTCGTCCACCGCCGCCATGACATTGCCAATGCTTATATCGGCGCTTGCCCGCGCCAAAACATAGCCGCCGCTAGCCCCGCGCACGCTTTCAACAATGCCTGCCTTGCGAAGCTTGCCAAAGAGTTGTTCCAGAAAACTCAGTGAAATATCCTGACGTACCGAAATATCAGACAAGCTAACCGCACGACCATCCGTATTGCTGACAGCAATATCGGTGATGGCAATCACGGCATATCTGGCTTTGGCGGTTAATTTCATCAGTTATTCTCGTAAACATGTAATTTTTTTTGCATTTTGTAAGAATGCCTGTTAGAAGCCCCCAACAATTAAGACGCAAACAGGTTTCAGAGACGCGATTTACGAATTCCGACTAATTTAGTCAAGTATTATTTGACGTTTAATTCGGAAGCTCGTACCCGCGTAAAAAGAGTGTATATATGCCAGAAGTAATTTTTGCCGGCCCTGATGGTCGGCTAGAGGGGCGCTACCATCCCAGCGATGATGCCGCCGCCCCTTGTGCCATTATTTTATCCCCCCACCCAAAGGCGGGCGGACATATGGATCACCGTATTCCGGTGGCTATGTATGAATGCTATAAACGGCGCGGATTTTCCGTGCTTAGGTTTAACTTTCGCGGCATTGGTCGCTCCAAGGGCGTGTATGATCACGGTTCTGGCGAACTGCAAGACGCTGCCTATGCACTGGATTATCTGCAAAGTTTTAACCAAAACGCCCCGTTTTCTTGGGTTAGCGGCTATTCCTTTGGCGCCTGGATTGGTATGCAGCTTTTAATGCGCCGCCCAGAAGTTGCCGGATTTGTCTCCATGTCCCTACCGACCAATACATATGATTTAGCGTTTCTAGCGCCTTGCCCGTCCTCCGGCCTCATCACTTACGGGAGCCACGATTCGGTCGTTCCCCCAGAAGAAGTCGAACGCGCCATAGAAAATATCCGCATTCAAAAGGGCAAGAAAATTTACGGCAAGCTTATCGAAGGTGCCGATCACTTCTATTCCCAGCATCTGGAAGTGGCTCTGGAAGAGATTGAGAAATATCTCGACGGAACGCTAGAAGAAAAATATTGCCCACCAAGAGAGCCGGGGTTGATTGGGTTTGAGGATTAGAATTTAGCCTTCAACACTGGCGCAAATAACAACCTATTCTTGTTTAGGCTTATTCAGTCTCAGCGGCGCCTTCCCGTCTAGGATCAACACCGCCCTCATAACTCCCGTCCGCATTTCGGCGGATGATGTGCAGGCCGGAAATCTCGCCTTTTGAACGGATGACTTTGTGGCCCTTGGCTTCTAGTCCGGTGATAATTTCTGGATCAAGGCCTGCTTCTTCGAGACGCACAGAGCCGTTGCGTGAAATCACATTGGCTAAATTTACTGCGTCTTGTGGACTCATGCCCCAATCAATCATGGCGACCATGGTCTTGGCTGTATAGGCAATAATCGACGAACCGCCGGGCGAGCCTGTAGCAAAAGCAAATGTGCCGTCTTTGTGAAACACAATATGGGGCGCCATAGATGAGCGCGGACGCTTACCCGCCTCAGGACGGTTGGCAATTAAATTTCCTTCGTCGTCACGCGCCCGAAACGAGAAATCCGTAAGCTGGTTGTTGAGCATAAACCCGCCCGCCATGCGCTGGGAACCAAATAGGCTCTCCACAGTCGTGGTCATAGACACTACATTACCCCATTTATCGACGATGGAAAAATGCGATGTGCCGGGCACATCCGGTGTGGCGTCTTTGCCCGGTTTGAAATCTACAGGATTACCCGCTTTAACATTTTTCAGACTGCTATCCATAGAAATCAGTGCCGCACGGGATTTAAGATAATCAGGATTAAGCAGTGCGCGGCTTGGCACTTCAACAAAATCCGGATCAGCGACAAATAAATCCCGATCCGCATAAGCCATTTCGCCAACTTCTGCAAAGACGTGCCAACCGTCAAGCCTCGGGCCGAGTGCTTTCATGTCAAAATTCGCAAGCTGCCCCATAATGCTTTGCACAGCTATCCCGCCTGATGATGGGGGTTGAGCGCCGCACAGAATATAATTCCGGTAAGGGGAACACAGGGCTTGGGTTTTTACGGGCTGGTATGCCGCCATATCCGCTATGCTGAGAACACCCGGGCGCGGCTCTTCGCGGGTTGCCGCAACGATAGCTTTGGCGATAGGGCCCTCGTTCATAGCGCGCGGGTTTTTAGCCAAAGCACGGAGGCTTTCTGCGTATAATTTATTGTCGCGAATATCCCCTGCCTTCAGCGGCGAACCGTCCTCGTGGAAAAAATATTCGAGAGCCGCAGGTTGAACTTTCAGAGCAAACCCACCCGCCATCTCAACCAACATAGCCATGCGCGGACTGACCTCAAACCCGTCTTCGGCCAGTTTAATACCAGCCCCGAAATTATCCGCCCACGGTAATTTACCGTGATCCTTATGCGCCATGTCCAACATAGCCATCACGCCCGGCACACCCGTAGAGCGCCCAGATATAATCCCCTCAAAATAACGCAAGGGCTGGCCGTCTTCGCCTAAAAACAAAGTCTCGTCTATGGCAGACGGTGCCTTTTCGCGGCCATTATAGGCGCTGACCTTACCCGTCCCCGCATCGTAGAACACCAAAAAAGCGCCGCCCGCTATGCCAGAACTTTGCGGTTCGACCAGACCAAGCACGGCCTGTACGGCAATGGCCGCATCCGCGGCAGACCCACCAGCGCGGAGGACTTCGACGCCAGCTTGCGCCGCATGAGGATTGGCAGCAACCACCATGCCTTTGGCATAGGGATTATCAGCAGGTGCCATTTGTGCAGTTTCAACAGACACAGTTTTTTGGTTTGTGTCGGCGCATGCCGAAAAGGTTAAGGCCAGTGCGCATGATGTGAATAGTAAGTATTTCATATGAGTTCTCCTGAAAAATCTTATAGCCATATGGAAAATTAATGTAAAGGCCGGAAATATTATTGACATAAGCAATAATATGATAAATATTCTGTATATCATAAATTATATCAGGATATTTTCCGAGTATGGATGAAGTTGACAGAAAAATTCTGAATATCGTACAAACCGATAGCCGCCAGTCTAGTACCCAGATTGCACAGGCTGTGGGTGTCTCCGTATCAACGGCTAATGAGCGTGTTCGAAAATTGACGGCATCCGGCCATATAAAGGCGTGGCTGGCCGTGCTTGCGCCAGAAAAAGTTGGTGCAAATTTGTGCGCATTTATATTACTTGATATGGATTACACTGGCGAAGCCGCAGCCTGCGCCGCATTAGTTGCGCTAGACGAAGTTCAAGAATTACACCATATTAGCGGGGCGCATTCTTATATGATGAAAGTGCGCGTGGCTGATACCCAAACTCTCCAAACGCTGATAAATACAAAAATAAAACCGCTTGCGGGTGTCTTGCGCACCGAATCTATGTTGGTTTTAAAAACAGAAAAAGAAACACCGAAAATGCGGATTGCAAATCATGAACAATAGAGGTTTGGGCGAAATAGTTTTGGATGAACTCCTTGCCTATCGCCGAGCTAGCGAGGCGGGGAAAACCCATGTGCTCAAACAAAAATCACCACAGCAGCTTAGTGATGAAATGGGCTTGGCGCAATTGATACGGGGCGGCGGGCTTGGTACGGATAATGTGCAGAATTTCCTCACCCCCTATCTGGAGCATTCCCAGCACATGCACCATCCAGGTTTTATCGGTCATCAAGTCGCCGTGCCCCACGAAGGTGCGGCGATTGCTGATATGGTACACGGGGTCATCAACAACCCTATGGCGGTTTACGAAATGGGACCGACGGCGAGCGTGATTGAACGAGTGGTGGTCAATTGGATGTTGGAAAAATGCGGTTGGCTCTCCGGCGCGATTGACGGATTTGAAGCCAATTCCGATGAAGGTGCCAATAATGGTGCAGGCGTTTTAACCCACGGTGGCTCGCTCGCCAATCTAACGGCGGTATTGGCCGCCCGTGCCCATGCTGCGCCGGGTGCCTGGCAAAACGGTACGCCGGACGACTTGGCTATTATCGCCCCTGCCGCCACCCATTATTCTTTGGCGCGAGCGGTTTCCATTGCTGGCTTTGGTCAAAATGCAATCCGCTATGCACCCGTTAACACGTTGGACGTTTTACAGCCGGAGAAGCTGGAACAAACATATGTGCAAGCCAAGAACGACGGCCAAAATGTGTTTATGGTCTCGGCCAATGCGTGTACTACGGCGACGGGATTATACGACCCAATCGACGAAGTGGCGGAGTTTTGCGAGCGGCATAATCTTTGGCTCCATGTGGACGGTGCCCACGGCGCATCGGCTTTATTATCGGAAAAAGAACGCCGCTTGATGAAAGGCATCTCTCGCGCCGACAGCCTGACATGGGACGCTCATAAAATGATGCGCACCTCGGCCTTGTGCGCGGCTATATTGTTCAAAGACCAAAAATCCATGGCAGGTACTTTCCACCAAGACGCCAGTTATATTTTTTACGGCGGAGACGAAGAAATCGGGTTTGATGTTGGCCCCTACGCGGTTGAATGTACCAAGTCCGCCCTTGGCGCAAAATTGTTTTGGGTGCTGGCTATGGAGGGCGAAAAAGCCATAGGCGCATTCATAGACAAACAATATGCCGATACACGTGCATTCTATGACCTCATAAACGCCCAAGACGACTTCACCTGCCCCTATAAACCACAAGCCAATATCTTATGTTTCAAATATAACGGCGTAGAGGGTAATGCCGCGCAACTTAATTTACGCGAAAAAATCCTGGCACGCGGCAATTTCTACATCACCACAGCAGAGGTAAGCGGCACCCGCTATCTCCGCCTGTCCGTCATGAACCCGCTGACGACTGTGGAGACAATAGAGGCTCTCATCCATGAAATCCGGGGCGCTGTCTGTCAGTAAGAGCTAAGAGTGCTCTTTGAGGGTTTTGATTGTTAACAGATTAACGCTTTGCCTGTTCGCTTCGGCAGCGTAAGATAGAGATTATGAAAAACCAACTGACAGATATTAACGGCCTTAAGGTCGGCCAAGCCCATGACGCGGATGTGGATACGGGTGTAACCGTCATCTTGCCTGATGCGCCCGTGCTGTGCGCGGTAGATGTGCGCGGCGGCGGGCCGGGGACGCGGGAGACGGATGCGCTGTCAAGCGACGGGTCGGTGACCCATATTCACGCCATCGTGCTGGCAGGCGGATCGGTGTACGGCTTGGCGGCGGCAGATGCTGTTTGTGCAGCGCTTGGCGCCAAGGGTGTTGGCTACAAAGTCGCGTCCGCGCCCGTCCCGGTTTCGCCTATCGTACCTGCGGCTATCTTGTTTGACAATACCAATGGCGGCAACAAAGATTGGGGCGATACACCACCTTTCGCCGCGCTCGGCAGGCAAGCTCTGGATAATGCCCAAAGCAGCACGCAGGTAGACTTCAAGCAAGGTAAAGCAGGCGCGGGCTACGGCGCAATGGCGGGCATATATCCAGGCGGACTTGGCTCGGCGTCCGAAGTGGTCGGAGGCATTACCGTCTCCTCACTCATTGCCGCCAATCCGGTTGGCTCGCCCTATATGCCGAATACGGATTGTTTTTGGGCTTGGGATTGCGAAGTTGGCGGCGAATACGGAGGCCACAAGCCACCGCCGGGCTTTACGCCGTCCCTAGCCCAAGACACTAAATTAGAATTCCTACGCGCTCGCGGAGCCTCTACGGTCATCGGGGTCGTGGCCACAAATGCCGCGCTGACCCATGCGGAGCTGCGCCGCCTCGCCGTCATGGCACAAGACGGCATCGCCCTAGCCGTGCGCCCGTCCCACACCCCCATGGACGGCGATACGCTTTTTGCTATCAGCACTGAAAAACAACCCATAAACGACCCGCGCGTGGTCACCTTATCCGAACTCGGCGCCGCAGCAGCAAGATGCGTTGCCCGTGCCTTATCAAAAGGCATTTATCTCGCTTCAAATTAACGAGATGCAAAGAAATTCTATTTAGTATAAAAGACACTTGCAATTGACGAATAAATCGGGTTTAACCCGCTTCTCAACTTACGGCATGCACTGGTAGCTCAGTTGGATAGAGTACCTGACTACGAATCAGGGGGTCGGGGGTTCGAATCCTCCCCAGTGCGCCATGTCGTTAAAAGTACGAGATTATCTTCTGAAAACATTGCATTGATCATTTTGTTCCGATATATCAACAATGTATCATGCGGGTGTTTTCCATGCTACCCTGCAAACAGAAATGTATAGGTTCAGGTGTTTTGAGACTCCTCCGCCATTTGGGTGTTTTTGATATATGCCATTGGTGTTAGTCCTGCAAGTGAATGATGTGGACGGTATGTGTTGTACTTTTCAACCGCTTTTCGCAGCTCGAACCGCATGGCTCCGATGCTGTCTGCCAAGAGGTCTCTGCGGTAATAGAACTCTTCCTTAAAGGTTCGGTTTCCGCGCTCGACACCGCCGTTATAAGCAGGTCTGCTGGGCGGCAGGACGTCAAGCGGGATTTTCATATCTTCACAGGCTTGCTCAAATTCGGCCATAAATTCTGAACCGCCATCGACCTGTATGGATTTGATTTTAAACGGGGCTTTGTCGATGAATTCGGCCAAGAACCGCTTAGCGGAAGAGGCTTTGGCGTGTGAATAAACCTGTGCGTGAATGAATTTGGATTTTCTTTCCCAGGCCTGGAAGTGTTTGACGGTGATGCCGTTCTTTGTCACTGTCATGTGGTCAATCTGCACGCGTTCGCCCATTTTCATGTGCTTATATGCCTTGTAAACCCAGCGTTTGGCGTGGGATTTTCTGAAGTTTCTCTTGCGTTTAGCGCGTGGAGCAGAGCGTGATTTGGTGATGATACCTTTGGCAAACAGTGTTTTGAGTATGCGCCCAACCGTGCTGGTGCTCATAGTCTGGCCGTGATCGCGGCGCAAGACGGTGGCTATCTTGTCCTTGCCCCACGTCTGGTTGGCTCTGCGAATGCGCAAGACCAGCTGTTTCTCTGCTTCGCCCCATTTAGGCTTATTGAGCCTGCGAGGCCGCTTGGACGGCGGTGTAATCCCGCGTGCAAGCTTGTCCAGGACTTTCTTATACCGATAATACGTCGCCCGCGATATGCCCACGAACTCGGCACATTTACGGTCGCAAACCCCCTCGGCTTTCAAGGCTTGCCACTGCCGCACAACGTCTTCGTGCTTGCGCCTGTAGGCGTCCAAACATTCTTGTGTACGCGCCCACGCGTACAGTCTATAGATATTCGGGTGTAGATATTTGATCTGCATAGCTGCTTCCTCCAATTTGGTTCGTAACAAACCCATTATGGCGGAAGCAGCTTAAATAAGCCAAACCTAAAAAGTCTCACATCTATCTGAACCTATACAAAGCGGTTAAAAGCCCAATTAGTGGCGCTGACTTTTTGTGCGACAATTTTCGGCTCTAGCGGCCTGATTGCGGTCGCAAGTCCAGCCGTGTCTGTTGATAGGGACGCACAGCCTAGCGTGCGATTTCCACCTGTTTTTCCTGCCGACTGTTCTGCCAATGAAGGCAAATATGCCGCGAGTGTCTCTGTGACGTTTGATGTGGATAAACGCGGTAATGTGAAAAATATTCGCATTATAAAAACGGACAATGCCTGCTTTAATCAGGCCACAATCGATTCTGTTGCAAAATGGAAATATGAACCGATTCTGCACAAGGGCAAGCCGAGAAAGCGCACGGGCGTGCAAGCTATGATCAAATATATGTTGTCTGATTAGCTTTAAGCTTTCCGCGACACAATGGTAAGGAACAGGGCTGCCGATAATCCGGCGCTGGCAT
>JALSHE010000085.1 GCA_026982415.1 Robiginitomaculum sp. | reverse complement strand
CCCAACTAAACCCGCCTTCATTATCTGGGGTGCGACCGAAATGGCCGTAGGCGGCTGTGCGGGCGTATATTGGTTTGTTGAGGTCAAGATGCTGGCGGATACCGCGCGGGGTTAGGTCCATGACCTGGCGAATGGCGCGTTCGAGTTCCGCCTCACTAACTTGGCCTTTACCGCCCATGTCTACATAGATAGACGTCGGCTTGGCAACACCAATGGCATAGGAAAGCTGGATATTCACCCAATCATTGATACCTGCCGCAACGATATTTTTCGCCAAATACCGCGCCGCATAGGCGGCGCTACGGTCAACTTTGGTCGGGTCTTTGCCCGAGAACGCCCCGCCGCCGTGGGGGGCGGCACCGCCGTAAGTATCGACGATAATTTTGCGCCCCGTAAGGCCGCTATCGCCGTCCGGGCCGCCAATGACGAATTTACCCGTCGGGTTAATATGCCAAACCGTTTTGTCTGTTATCCAACCGTCTGGAAGCTCTTCGGTAATATATGGCTTGACCAATTCCGCCACGTCCTCAGAGCACATACTCTCGTCCAAATGTTGGGTCGACAATACGATAGCAGATGCGCCCACTGGCTTGCCGTTTTCATAACGTACCGTAACTTGGCTTTTGCTATCAGGGCCAAGCTGGGTTTTGCCTTCTAGCTTGCGGGCCTTGGCAATGCGTTGTAAGATTTTGTGGCTGTAGTAAACGGGCGCAGGCATCAGCGCCGGGGTTTCGCTACACGCATAGCCAAACATAATCCCTTGGTCGCCCGCCCCTTCTTCGGCGTGCATACCGCAACCATCATCAACACCTTGGGCGATGTCCGCACTTTGGGCGTGCAAGAGAATGTCAATATCCGCCGTGTTCCAATGAAACCCGTCCTGCTCATAACCAATGTCCTTGATGGCCGCACGCGCCACGTCAATAATCATATCATTGGTGATTTTATCAGAACCGCGCGTCTCGCCCGCAATCACGACTTTGTTTGTGGTGGTCAGGGTTTCTGCCGCCACGCGCACATCCCAAGGCGACATGCCGCCTGCTACGCTCTCACGGAAAAACAGATCGACGATTTCGTCCGAAATGCGGTCTGACACTTTATCCGGATGACCTTCTGAGACCGATTCGGATGTAAATTCGTAATGTTGGCGCATAATACGCTCCTTTAGATTTTAAGGCTCTTCGCTTTTTATTATTATTTTAAGGGCAGTTTTAAATATTTCGGCGGCGCAGAATTACGTCGCCGATTTTTGGGTCGGCATGGCTTTACTTCTTTAATATCTATAATGATCTGGCTTAAACGGCCCTTCGGCTGGCAGGCCTAAATATTTGGCTTGTTCACCTGATAATTTTGTCAGTTTTGCCCCCAATTTGGCAAGATGCAATTCTGCAACTTTTTCGTCCAAATGTTTTGGCAGGACATAAACTTTGTTTTCATAATTCTTATAATTTTCCCAAAGCTCAATCTGCGCCAAGGTCTGGTTGGTGAAGCTGGCCGACATAACGAAACTAGGGTGACCGGTGCCGCAACCCAGATTAACCAAACGACCTTCGGCCAAAATGATTAGGCGTTTCCCGTCCGGGAATACCACTTCATCCACTTGCGGCTTGACATTGTCCCATTGATAATTGCGAAGGCCTTCGATTTGGATTTCGCTATCGAAATGCCCGATATTACAGACAATAGCGCGGTCTTTCATCTGGCGCATATGCTCGACAGTAATCACGTCTTTATTGCCCGTGGCGGTGACGAAAATATCGCAAATCGGCGCCGCTTCTTCCATGGTCACAACCTCGTAACCTTCCATAGCCGCCTGTAGGGCGCAAATTGGATCAATTTCCGTAATTTTCACCCGCGCACCTTGGGAACGCAAGCTTTCCGCAGACCCCTTGCCCACATCACCAAAACCGCAAATAACGGCGGTTTTACCTGAAAGCATAACATCGGTCGCCCGCTTGATACTGTCGACCAAGCTTTCTTTACAGCCGTAAAGATTGTCGAATTTCGACTTGGTCACACTGTCATTTACATTGATAGCAGGCACAACCAATTTTCCGGCTTTTTCCATTTGGTATAGACGCATGACGCCCGTCGTGGTCTCTTCGGACAGGCCGCGCACGTCTTTCATAAGCTCGGGATATTCTTCGTGCATCAGAACCGTCAAATCACCGCCGTCGTCCAAAATCATATTGGGTGTCCAACCATTGGGGCCCTTTATCGTCGCATGGATACATTCCCAAAATTCGTCGTCGGTCAATCCTTTCCAAGCAAATACCGGAACACCCGTGGCCGCAATCGCAGCTGCTGCCTGGTCTTGGGTAGAGAAAATATTACACGATGACCAGCGGACTTCTGCGCCCAACGCCGTCAGAGTTTCAATGAGAACCGCTGTTTGAATAGTCATGTGCAGACAACCTGCAATCCGCGCGCCCTTCAAAGGTTGTGCTTCGCCGTATTCCGCACGCAAGGCCATCAACCCTGGCATTTCCGTCTCGGCGATGTTAATCTCTTTGCGCCCCCAATCGGCTAAGGAAATATCCGCAACTTTGTAGTCATTTTGTGTATTTGGCATGTATTTTATCCTGCATTCGGCCATAAGCCATATATTGAATTTCAAGTCTGCAAGCCTATAAGGAAATTTTCCTTTGTGCGCAATGGTTTGTATGTCAAATGGATGTGATAAATTGTCTTGCGGACAAAGCACAAAAACGGAGAGCAAAATCCCCAAAGCGTCTATCATAATTGTCAATTATAATGCCGGGGAATGGCTCGCTCGCTGCATCGCATCTGTTCAGTCACAGAGCGAGCCGGATTTCGAGTGTTTTATCGTCGATAATGGCTCTACTGATGGCTCTATGGGAACATTGTCAGAGCTGGACGAGCGCTTTATCCTTATGGAACTCGGAGAGAATACCGGGTTTGCCGCCGCCAATAACAAGGCCGCCAAATTAGCCCAAGCACCTTGGTTGGCTCTCTTAAACCCAGATGCCTTTGCCCGGCCAGATTGGCTAGAGCAGCTCTTGAAAGCTTCCAGTACGGCGCTGAACATAACTATGGTCGGCTCCACCCAATATTTAGCCCTTGCGGATACGCCCACCCTAGACGGGGTTGGTGATTGTTATCATATCTCCGGCATAGCCTTTCGCGCCGGATACGGAAAACAGATAGAACCACCCAAGGCAGGGCTGGTGTTCGGCCCGTGCGCCGCCGCCGCGCTTTATCACCGGGCAAAATTTTTGAGCCTCGGCGGATTTGATGAGCGGTTTTTTTGTTACCACGAAGATGTTGACTTAGCCTTTCGTATGCAGTTATCGGGCGGAGAATGTCTGCAATCACCGGACGCGATTGTTGACCATATAAGCTCTGGCATATCAGATAAAGTCCCGGAATTTGCCATATATCACGGCACCAGAAACCGGATATGGACGTTTTTCAAAAACATGCCGTGGCCGCTTTTAATTTTACTAACCCCACTTCATATTGGTGCTAATCTGGCTTATCTGGGCTGGGCGCTCTTCCGCAAGGGTCGGTTTAAACCGACCTTGCGCGGCGTCAGAGACGGGATAAAAGGCCTGCCCCAAACATTCCGAGACCGCAAAGCCGTGCAAAAGTCCCGAATCACGACTAACCCGGATATGCTCAAAAAGCTCACTTGGTCACCCCTAAAAGTCGTCACACGCGGCATTCACCTAAGAGCGCTTCCAAATGATAGACAAGACTGATAAGACATGATTATGACAAAATTTAACGCCGTAAATGTAGCCCGCAGGGTCATTGATATAGAAGCCCAAGGCCTCGCCGCTCTTGCAAGTGGTTTGGGATCTGATTTCACCGAGGTCGTCGAAATCATAAAGTCCATATCCGGGCATACCGTACTGACGGGTGTGGGCAAAAGCGGCCATGTTGCCCGCAAAATCGCCGCCACATTGGCCTCGACCGGAACCCCGTCCCTCTATATCCACCCGACCGAAGCCAGCCACGGCGATATGGGCATGATCACCAAAGCCGATTGCGTTATTGCGCTTTCTCGCTCTGGCGAGACCACTGAGCTGGCTGATATTATCCAATATTGCAAACGGGCAGCCATCCCGCTTATCGCAATGACCTGTAACAAGAACAGCGCCCTTGGCAAGGCAAGGGATTACCTCTTGCACCTGCCCGATACACAAGAAGCCTGCAGCGTTACGGGTGCGCCAACTACTTCCACCACATTACAAATGGCGCTGGGTGATGCATTGGCAGTGGCTTTGCTGGAATCGCGGGGGTTCACGCCAGAGGATTTCAAGGTGTTTCATCCGGGCGGTAGCTTGGGGGCGCAATTACAATCCGTTCAGGATTTAATGCACGGGGGCGAGCGCTTGCCTTTGGTGGCGGACAGTGCAAATATGGAAGAAGCGCTGGAAATAATGAGCGGAAAGGGTTTTGGCTGTGTTGGCGTCACAGATAAGACTGGCAGATTATGCGGTATTATCACCGACGGCGATATTCGCCGCAATCTCGACAAAGACCTGCCGGGAGCCAAAGTCACGTCTATTATGACCAAAGAGCCAAAAACTATTGCGCCAGACATATTGGCCGCCGAGGCGCTCAATATTATGACAGCCAAACCGCTAAAGGTCATGCAAGTGTTTGTGCTTTTGGACAATAAGCCCGTAGGCATTATCCATATGCACGACTTATTACGTGCTGGAATTGCGTAACTAGGAAAATGCGCTTTTAAGCAGCTTGTTTAGCAGCAACTTTCTTACGGTTTTCAGCAAGCCATCCGCGCGCCGCACGTTGGGCTAAGGTTACATCACCTGTACTCATTTCCATAGTCAGTTCACTCCGGTAAGCTTGGGCCGGTTTGGAACCAAGAAGCGCCGCAAGATTGAACCATTTATGGGCTTCAATCATGTCTGGACCTCTGTCCTCGTGATCTGTGGAATATATAAGTCCAAGGCGGAACAAATCCGCTGCCTCGGCTTTTGCAATAACGGCTTCGCGAGCCTCTTTTACTTCAACATCTGTAAAGGCCATAATGGTCTCCCCCATGTTTAATTCATTCACCTAACACCCTTGGATTATTCCTCGGATGATGTCCGCTTCGGCATTTTATCAATGTCTCCCGCTTCGATAATTTAAATCTGCGCTAGGTGGGTTGACATAAGGTTAATTAATATAAAGGTTAATGAAGCTTTATTTATGGTAAAGCAAGTAAATGAGTGTTTATATTTAGTTTATACTAGGTTTAAACATACTTACTAAATAATTAATAGTTACTTACCCTAAGTATAACCAAGCATTGAATGTGTATAAATGAACTAAAAATAGCTATAAATAAAATCAAAAAACATAAAAAAACCGGCTTTTCAGCCGGTTTCTCGAAATAAAACTGCAATCGAAGTTACTCAATCGTAAAATTTTACCAGCTCATCAAGCTCTGCCCGGTCGACAACAAGATCGTTTACAGGCGCATCCGGGTCTGCATAGCCCATGGACATGCCGACCAATATTTGTTGCTCGACCGGATGTTCGGTATGTTTCTTGACCGTGTCGGGGAAAGCCCGCCATGCACCTTGGGGGGCAGTGTGCAAACCTTGCTCGCGGGCCAGCAACATTATTGTCTGTAAATATATGCCAATATCCATAAATTGCGGCGCGTCCATACGCTTATCTATGGTGATGAGAATACCGACAGGCGCCCCAAAGAAATTGAAGTTCTGCCCGACCTGCATCATACGCGCTGGCTTATCGTCTTTGGGAATACCAAGAAGCCCGTACATATCCTCACCCAATTTATAACGCCAAGACCGCATAGGCTCCCAGAGCGGCGACGGATAGGCCGGATAAGTATCTTTCTCGGTCTGCCCCTTCATCAATTTACCAATCACCTCAGCGCGAAATGCGTCCAAGGGCTTGCCTGTCATGACATGTACATTCCACGGCTGGAGATTGCCACCGGACGGCGCACGGCGGGCTTTGTTGAATATCTTGCGCAAGACTTCCGGCGGCACAGGACGGTCGAGAAAGGCCCGCGCGGTAATGCGGGTTTTAACCGCTTTGGAAACTGATTTAGATTTCTTGGTTTTGATAGTCATAATTGCCCTTTATTTAAGTGTAATGATTACTTATCTCGTTCTTGTTCTTTTTCCTGCTTCTTACTCAGGGACCACCGCATATATAAATATTCGACGGCACCAATATGTTATGCCATTTATAATAAACCATGCCCCCAACGCCGCCCGCAAGAATAAGGACATTGACCCAGAGGATAGCACGGTATTTGGGGTTAAGCGGTGTCATTTAATCTACTGCTCTCTCCCTAAATCCGCTCTTTCCCGCGAAAGCGGGAATCCAGTAAACAGAAATGTGCGCGCTTTGCGCGCTCTTTATTCGCTGGATACCCGGTCGGTGCCGGGTATGAGCGGGTGATTGGAAGTATGTGTTTCAAAGCCCCAACTTCTTGCGCAAGATTTCATTCACCGCCTGTGGGTTGGCTTTACCGCCGGATGCTTTCATGACTTGGCCTACGAAGAAACCTATGAGGCGCGGATTGTCTGCAACTTTGGCAGCCTGGTCGGCGTTTGCGTCTATCACGTCTTGCACCATTTTTTCGATGGCACCCGTGTCTGTGACTTGTTTCAAACCATCGCGTTCCACGATTTCACCAGCGCTTTCTTTCGTTTTGGCACCGCCCTCAAACATTTTCTCGAACACGTCTTTGGCAATTTTACCGGAGATCGTTTTGTCACCGATAAGGTCGAGCAAGCCGCCCAAACCATCGGAGTTCACCGGACTATCGTCCAGATCAATGCTGGCTTTATTGAGCGCTCCGAACAAATCACCCATCATCCAATTGGCGGCAATTTTTGCGTCGCGGCTTTTCGCCCCTGTTGAAACAAGGCGTTCATAGAAATCACCCTTGGCTTTGTCGTCGGTCAAGATAGCGGCATCATAGGCCGGGATACCGTATTGTTCGACAAACCGTGCCGCACGAGCATCGGGAAGTTCTGGCATGTCCGCGCGAATATCGTCGATATATTTATCAGTAATTTTTATGGGCAGCAAATCCGGGTCAGGGAAATAGCGGTAATCATGGGCATCCTCTTTGGAGCGCATGGAGCGGGTTTCGCCTTTTTTATTGTCGAACAAGCGGGTTTCTTGGTGAATTTCCCCGCCTGCTTCCAAAATATCAATTTGCCGCCGCGCTTCATAATTAATCGCTTGGCGGATAAAGCGCATGGAGTTGACGTTCTTAATCTCGCAACGCGTACCCAGTTCTCCGCCCGGTTTGCGCACGGAAACATTGACATCAGCCCTAAGATTACCCTTCTCCATATCACCATCACATGTGCCAAGCGCACGCACAATACCGCGAATCTTCTCAACATAGGCCGAGGCTTCTTCGGGGGTACGCATATCGGGCTTAGAGACAATTTCCATCAGGCAAACGCCCGAACGGTTCAAATCAACATAGGTCTCGTCCGGTGATAAATCATGGATGGATTTACCCGCATCTTGTTCCAAATGCAGGCGCTCAATACCGACTATGCACGGCTCGCCGTCCCCATTTTTGCTTTCGGGTGTGATTTCAATCTCGCCCTCACCTACGATAGGAAACTCGAACTGGGAAATTTGATAACCCTGAGGTAAATCCGGATAAAAATAATTCTTGCGGTCAAAACGCGAATACAAATTTATCTGCGCGTTCAGGCCAAGCCCGGTACGCACGGCTTGCTCAATACAAAACGCGTTGACCACAGGCAACATGCCCGGCATGGCCGCATCAACCAAGGATACTTGCGTATTCGGCTCTGCCCCAAATTCCGTCGCCGCCCCCGAAAACAATTTCGAGTTCGACGCCACCTGGGCATGAATTTCAAGCCCCAGAATAATCTCCCAGTCATGATCCCGACCAGAAAGCCAATCTTTTTTGTCTGCGACACGTTTAGCTGTAAACATTTTTAGTCCTATTCAAAAAACCCGCTCATACCCAGCCACGACTGGGTATCCAGCGAATAAAGAGCGGGCAAAGCCCGCACATCCCTGTTTAAACTGGATTCCCGTTTGCACGGGAATGAGCGGAGAGAAAGGGGTAGCACTCCCATCACACCCACCACTTCTCAGGCTTAGCCGTAAACTCTGCGCATTTCTCCAGCGCGCTACTTGCCGCGAAGACTGTTTCTTCGTCCAGCGCCCGGCCTATGATTTGCAGACCTAATGGCAGCCCGTTATTATCGAGTGCGGCTGGCACTGACATGGCGGGGAGGCCGGCCAGGTTTGCTGTGACTGTGAAAATATCGTTTAGATACATAGTCACGGGGTCATTGACTTCGCGGCCAACTGCAAACGCCGCGCTTGGGCAGGTGGGCGTGAGCAGCGCGTCGCATTTTTCCCACGCGCGCTTGAAATCATCGGCGATTTTTGTGCGCACTTTTTGCGCTTGCAGATAATAGGCGTCATAATATCCGGCGGACAGAACATATGTCCCCATCATTATACGGCGGCGGACTTCTTTGCCAAAGCCTTCAGCGCGGGTACGCTCATATGTATCGTATAAATTGTCACCTTCGACCCGTTCGCCGTAACGCATACCATCATAACGGGCGAGGTTGGAGGAAGCTTCTGCGGGCGCTACGATATAATAAGCAGGCAATGCGTATTTCGTATGGGGCAATGACACATGCACGATTTCCGCGCCACATTCTTCTAGCCATTTAATCCCTTGCTGCCAGAGGTCTTCGATTTCCTTGGGCATACCGTCCATTGTGTATTCTTTGGGAATACCAATTTTCATGCCTTTGACGCCCTTATCACAAGCCGCCGCGAAATCTGGTAATTCCTTATTGATAGACGTGCTGTCTTTCGCGTCATATCCCGCCATGCTTTGCAGCATAATGGCGCTGTCTTTCACGGTGCGCGTGATAGGCCCCGCTTGGTCGAGCGAGCTGGCAAAGGCAACAACGCCCCAACGCGAGCAGCGGCCATAGGTCGGCTTAATTCCCGTAGTGCCTGTAAATGATGCGGGCTGGCGAATTGACCCGCCCGTGTCTGTGGCCGTAGCGCCCAAACAGATATTGGCCGCAACCGCAGAAGCAGACCCGCCGGACGATCCGCCCGGTACTAAATCCTCATCTTTTCGCCAAGGATTTATAACGGAGCCATAATAAGATGTCTCATTAGAGCTGCCCATAGCAAATTCATCAAGGTTTAACTTGCCGAGCATGACCATGCCGTCGGCCTTCATATTAGCCGTAACGGTGCTTTCGTACTGGGGCGTGAAATCGCCAAGAATTTTACTGCCTGCCGTAGTTTTAACCCCTTCTGTGCAGAACAAATCTTTAATGCCGAGTGGCGCACCTTCGAGCGCTCCGCCCTCACCTTTAGCGAGCTTTGCGTCAGAGCTTTCTGCCGACTTCATTGCATTGGTAAAATCCGTGGTCACGAATGCGTTCAAATCAGCCGCGTCCATACACGCATCAATATGCGCTTTGGTGATTTCCACAGAAGAAAACTCTCTGGCTTTCAGGCCCGCCAAAGCGGCTTCAAGCGATAGTTTAGTTAAATCTGACATATCTACCCCTACTCCACTGACCGAGGCACAACGAAATAGCCTGCTTCGGTTTTAGGTGCATTGGCCAGAACCTTATCGCGCACCCCACCATCAGTAATTTCGTCCTTGCGCATAGGTGCAGCCATTTCAACCGCCGATGTCATAGGCTCTACGCCCGTCACGTCAACTTCGCCGAGCTGTTCAATCCACGCCAGTAGGCCGTTCATTTCATCGGCCAAAAACTCTAGACGGTCAGGTTCAACGTGCAGGCGCGAGAGGCGCGCAATCTTCTTAACCGTTTCGGCGGTTACGCCGCTATTATCTTCACTCACAAAAGTGCTCCTAAATACCTTGCCCCATAAATCAAGCGTCCCAGTTAACAGGCGCGGCCTTGCGGGGCAAGAATTATTGGCGCATATATATGAGCATATGAGATTTTTGACCGTATTTATCCGCATGGCTCGCGCCTATCTGTTTTATCCAACTATGGTGGGGCTATTTCTTTGGCTCTACTTTAAAGAATCACACTGGATTTTTGGAGCAATCGTGATTGCGGCCATACTCATTCTCGACCCAATTTGGCGAGTTTTGGCGCGAAATACACTCAAATCCCATAGAAAGGAGCCTCCGCGTACCAAGTGACCGCAACCTAAGAATATTTTTTATATTAATAACAACTATTAGTGGTTTTTTTATTTTTACTCTGCTATAACGATTCGTAGGCGGTGCGGGTTTCCCAATGATCCCTCCGCTGCGGTAGCGCACAAGCGCCCTTGCTACCGAAAAGGTGGGCTGGTCATTGGTCTCTACTTCATCCCAATGAGCTTAATGACCAGCCACCAACCTTCACTCCTTCCTATAAAATTAAAAAACAGACCCATTGCCATAATTTCGGCGAAGTTTCGCCACATTCATAATTAACCATGAAATTCTGGGAGGGCGTTTTAAGGAGATGATCATGTCATATTTTAAATACCGAAAACGCAAAACGACTTTAAAATCAATTCTATTGCTTTTGGGACTAACTGTAATTGCATCCGCACTTATGACGAGCCAAGCTTTTGCCGATCCGCAAAAAAAGGTCGACGATGCAGTAGAAACAATTGAAGAAACAGCAAAAGACACTGCTAAAGACATAATGAAATCGCCTGTGGAATTGCCGCAAGTTGACGAAGGCACTGAGGGCGTAATGAAAACTAATCCCCCAGTCATCAATGCGCCGGAAGTGCCTGAAATAGCTGTACCAGAAGCAACAAAGGAACCATCTATAGACACAACAATGGAAGCACCTGGGACGAAAGAACCAGCAGAGTTTTCCACAACCATACCGGGTATAGCGGCGCCAGCTCTCGATTTGGCGCAATCTTGTTATAAGCAAGAAAACGGTGTGATGGAATGTATCTGTGAAGGCGACAAGGCTTGTGCAGATCTAACAAATTCCGACATTTGCGAGCCGGGCACCAATTGGCGTAATGTAAAAGGTTTTGGTGGGTGTACGAAAAAATCCGAATAACCAGCCCAGACGGTATTAGCCCGCTTTACCCTTAAGGCGGGCTTTCGCCCTTTCCGTACCGAGCAAAGGCAGTATCTGATCCATACTCGGCCCGCGTTGCCGCCCAGTCAAAGCCATACGCAGGGGTAGGAAAAGTGTTTTACCCTTACGCCCCGTGCTTTCTTTCAAAGCGCTCGTCCATGCGCCCCATGTGTTTTCACCTATATTATCCGTAAGCATCTCAGCGGCTTTTGCGCAAAAGTCGGCGTCCTCATCGGCGATTCGCCCCGGCATCGGCGCATATATGACCGTTGACCAACCAGCAGCATCCCCAAGTTTATCCAGGTTTGCTCGGACTAAAAGCCAGAAGTCTTCACCGCCAGCTACACCGAGCGCGTCCAGTCGCTCTTTGACATCGGCGTAAGGTGTTTCGTGCAAGAGCCGGGCATTAACCAAGGCCAACTCTTTCTCGTCGAACCGCGCAGGCGCCCGTCCGATCTTGCTAAAGGCAAATTCCTCGACCAGTTCTGCCATAGACTGGCGGGCTTCGACCGGGTCGGATGTACCGATCTTCGCCAGAAGGCTACAAATCGCCAAAGGTTCAATACCCTGCGCGCGCAACTGATCCATGGACAAGGAACCAAGGCGTTTAGACAGGCTTTTACCGTCGCTTCCCACTAATAATGGTGTGTGGGCAAATTTGGGCACTGCCCCGCCCAAAGCTTCGAATATCTCTATCTGTGCGCCGGAATTGGTGACATGATCTTCACCGCGTATAATGTGGGTGATATTGGCGTCTATATCGTCGACCACACTGGGCAAGGTATAGAGATATGTCCCGTCGCCGCGTATCAATACCGGATCCGACAGGGATGATGTATCAATATTCTGCGTGCCGCGCACCATATCCTCCCAGCTTGCGGTTTTCCCCGAAAGCTTAAACCGCCAATGGGGTGTGCGCCCCTCGGCTTCTAACTTAGCTTTGTCTTCAGGTGTCAGGCTAAGCCCGGTGCGGTCATAGACGGGCGGCTTGCCTTGGGCGCGCAGGATTTTGCGCTGGCGGTCAAGCTCCTCGCTCGTCTCGTAACATGCGTAGAGAAGCCCGGCTTCACGCAAATTATTGGCCGCATCATCATATATATCAAAGCGGTCAGACTGGTTGAATGTTGAACTCCAATTCATACCGAGCCAAGATAAATCTTCCTTTATCCCGTCCTCATAAGCCTTGGTAGAGCGCCCCGTATCGGTATCGTCAATACGCAGAATAAATTCCCCGCCTTCTCTGGTGGCAAAAAGCCAATTAACCAAAGCAGTACGGACATTGCCTACATGCAATTTCCCGGTCGGGGACGGTGCAAATCTTACGATTGGTTTCATATCTAATTCCAAACCTTCATGTTTAGTCGGGAACCTTATCCCGGTATTTGTTGGTGATCGGATAACGGCGGTCGCGACCAAAATTTCTATTGCCTATTTTTACGCCCGGCGGGGCTTGTCTGCGTTTGTATTCGGCTATGTGCAAAAGATGCTGTATCCGGCGCACGGTTTCGGGCTTATGCCCTCTCGCTAATATTTCTTCAACTGGTAATTCCTGTTCAATCAGCCCGTAAAGAATATCGTCCAAAACTGCGTATTCAGGCAAACTGTCTTGGTCGGTTTGGTCAGGGCGGAGTTCCGCCGACGGTGCCTTGGTGATAATGCGGTTCGGTATAGGGCTTGCCGGCCCCAATAGGCCTTCGGGATGATTGTCATTGCGCCACCGCACCAGGTCGTAAACTTCGGTTTTATAGACATCTTTCAAAGGATTAAATCCACCGCACATATCGCCGTACAGCGTAGCATACCCCACTGCCATCTCAGATTTATTACCCGTTGTCACCACCATGGGGCCAAATTTGTTGGACAATGCCATCAGGGTGACTGCGCGGATGCGCGACTGGATATTTTCTTCGGTTGTGTCGGAAGTGGTATCTTCAAAATGTCCGAAGAGCATATCGCCAAACGCTTCAACCGCAGGCGGAATAGCGATAATATCGTACTTACAGCCAAGCCGTTCGGCGCAAGCTTTGGCGTCTTCAAGGCTGTCATTAGAGGTATATTTGGACGGCATCATCACGCACCAGACCCGCTCAGGCCCCAGCGCGTCTACGGCTATGGCCGCAGCCATGGCACTATCCACACCGCCGGACATACCCAGGATGATTTGCTTGAACCCGTTCTTATTAACATAATCCCCAAGCCCCAAACACATAGCCCGCCAATCGGCTTCCATCTGGTCGAGCTGTGGCAAATTGGTTTCGCTTTTACATGACCATTCACCGCTGGATTTTGTCCAAGTGGCTATCTCAAAAGCTTCTTCAAAAGACGGTAAAAACTGGCGAATTTTATCATCGGCAGTCATACTAAAGGAGGAGCCATCAAACACCAATTCATCTTGCCCGCCGACTTGGTTAACATAAACCAACGGCAAACCAGCCCGCTCAATCCTGTCGTGGACAACATGCAAGCGTTCATCCCGTGCCGTGCGGCGATAGGGCGAACCATTGGGGGAGATTAAAATCTCCGCGCCGTGGTCAGCCAAATGCTTAGCCACACCTGCGTGCCAAATATCTTCGCATATAGGCAGACCTATTGGGACGCCGCAAATCTCTACGGGTTTCGGGAGCGGGCCAGATTTAAACACGCGGATTTCGTCGAATACGCCATAATTGGGTAGTCTGTGCTTAAAGCGTTTATCCGTAATTTTTCCGTCCCGCATCACCAAAACTGCTGAGTATAATTTGTTCCGGTACATCCACGGCGTTGAGAATATCACAGCGGGGCCATTTTTGGTGATTTTGGCAAATTCCAAAGCCTCTACCCGACAATCCGCCACCGCCGCAGGTTTCAAAACTAAATCTTCGGGCGGATAGCCGATGACAAATAACTCCGGCAAAACCAGAATATCCGCGCCCTCATCTTTGGCTCGTGCGTAAGCGTCCCGCGCCTTGGCCATATTCCCGGCTAAATCCCCGACAGTGGGGTTTAGTTGTGCGGACGCTATTTTCAAAGTGTGTGTCATGAACAGGTTCTACCAGTCTGAACGAAGCTTGCAATCTTTATCGGCTCTTGTCATATGACCCGCAGGAGAAAAACATGAAAACTGATACGCCTGTAGTAACACACCTTGCCGATTACAAACCTTATGGGTTTAAAATAGATACGGTGGCGCTTGATTTTGATTTAAAGCCGGGCGCGACGATTGTGCGCTCTAAATTGTATGTTTCGCGGGACGGCAACGAAGACAGCCTGTTTTTGGACGGCGAGGACATCAAGCTCATTAGCCTGAAGTTAAATGGTCAGTTGCTCAAAAAATCACAGGTGAAAGTTTCTAAAACTGGGCTGGCCATATCAGATGTTCCTGACGAATTTACTTTGGAGATTACCACCCAGTGCGCCCCCGATAAAAACTCCAGCCTTATGGGGCTTTATGTTTCGGGCGGGCGGTTCTGCACCCAGTGCGAATCCCAAGGGTTTCGCCGCATCACCTATTTCCCGGACCGCCCGGATGTGTTATCCAAATACACGGTGCGCATGACCGCCGATAAAGCCAAATTCTCAACCCTGCTGGCCAATGGCAATAAAATCGACAGCGGTGATTTGGACGGTGGCCGACACTTTGCCGTTTGGGAAGACCCGTTCCCGAAGCCAAGCTATCTGTTTGCGCTGGTCGCAGGCGGATTTGACCGCGTATCCGATAGTTTCATTACCATGAGCGGGCGGGATATAAGGCTGGATATTTTCGTTGACCCCGGCGATGCAGGGCGTGCGGATTATGCTATGGGGGCGCTGAAGCGCTCCATGAAATGGGACGAAGAAGCCTTTGGCCGCGAATATGATCTGGACCGTTTCATGGTCGTGGCCGTGCGGGATTTCAATTTCGGGGCTATGGAAAACAAGGGGCTAAACATTTTCAATTCTGCGCTTTTATTAGCCGACGAAGCCACGGCCACCGATATGAATTTCGAACGTATTGAGAGCGTCGTCGCACACGAATATTTCCACAATTGGTCTGGCAACCGCATCACGTGCCGCGACTGGTTTCAACTGTGTTTGAAAGAAGGGTTTACGGTGTTTCGCGACCAGGAGTTTTCTGCCAGCCAGCGCGGCGCGGCGCTCCAACGTATCAAAGATGTAATTGCCCTGCGTAGCCGTCAATTCCCCGAAGATGCAGGCCCCCTCGCCCATCCGGTTCGCCCAAGCAGCTATATAAAAATAGACAATTTTTATACGGCCACAGTTTACGAAAAAGGCGCCGAGCTTATCCGTATGCTCAAGCTAATTGTTGGACTAGATGATTTTCGTAAAGGTAGTGACCTGTATTTCGAAAGCCTCGACGGCACCGCCGCCACTATCGAGCAATTCCTAAGCTGTTTCGAGCAAGCCAGCGGTAAAAATTTGTCCCAATTCATGCGCTGGTACGAACAAGCGGGTACGCCAGATGTCCATATCAAAACCGCCTATGACGCACGCGAACAAAGCTTTACCGTCACCCTGACCCAATCCACGAAACCCACACCCGGCCAAGCGGATAAACAACCACTCATGATACCCGCAAAACTTGGTTTATTGGATAAAAACGGCGAAAATATCGCCGAGCGCTTGGAAGTTTTGACGGAAAAAACCACCGTCGTCAAATTCACCAATATCCCCACAAAACCAACCCTCTCCGCATTTCGCGAATTTAGCGCACCTGTCAATATTACCATAAACCATAGCTTGGACGACACGCTCTTACTGATGAAAACTGACAAAGATCTGTTTAACCGCTGGGAATCTGGTCAAGCCTTGGCACGGGACATTCTTGCGGACTTAACCCAAGCAATTGAGAGCGGAAATACTCCCAAAGATACGGCTGCAATGGCTGGATATGTAGATGCAATCGGGCGGATTATCAAAGACGAAATGATTGCCCCTAGCTTTAAAGCGCTCGTGCTCGGACTTCCAAGTGACAGTGCCATTATACAATTATTGTCAGCCAAGAACAATGATGGCACCGACCCGCTCGCCGTACGCCAAGCCAATAAACTCTTGCGCCGCGCACTCTCTGATCACCATACGGATACACTCCAAATCCTTTACGGTCACATGTCTGAACCACGACAATTTACCCCAGATGCAGACAGTGCGGGACGGCGTGCGTTGCGCAATTCTTGCTTATCGCTCCTGGCGGAAATCCCGGGGAAACGGGCGCTGATTTTGGCTCTTAACCAATTTGAAAACGCCACAAATATGACAGAAGAATTTGCGGCATTGCTCACACTCACCCGCTTGGGTGGCCAGCAAGCGAAGCAGAACTTGGAGGCTTTTTATGAGAAATGGCAACACAATCCGCTAGTCATAGATAAATGGTTCTCGGCCAGTGCCTTACAAAAACTGGATAAAGTGAAAGCCCTCACAGATCACCCTGCCTACCAAAATGCCAACCCTAACCGTGTCCGCTCGCTAATCGGTGGTCTTGCGGTTGGCAATCCCGAGCAATTTCACCGTTTTGACGGCGCCGGATACCAGTTCCTAGCCGACAACATTCTAGCCATGGACAAGGTAAACCCGCAAGTTGCAGCACGTCTACTGGGTGTTTTTGAGATTTGGGGTAAATTGGACAAACCGCGCCAGAACTTAATTAAAGGGCAGTTAGTCCGTATATTAAAAGCCAAACCATCAGCAAATGTAATAGAAATCGCTACAAAATCACTTGGATAATCTTTAGGAAAATCTTTAGGCGTTTAGGTTAGTAAACCCTATGTCTGACCTACACACAGAACACGGTTTTCGTGCCCATATCTCCGCAGAGCGCCATACTATTATGCGCCAAGCGGTCGTCTGCGCCAAAGATTTTTCTGTGCTCCATTATGAATGGCTCGTGCGTTTTGACAGCGATACAGGCCTTGAACGCATATTGCGCCCAGCCGAAATAAGCGGTGCCATTTCAGATCTAGACCTATCCATGCTCAGGCAAGCGGTTGCCGTTCTGAACGCCAATCCCGACAGACATGCAATCGCGGTAAACTTGTCCGGCGCTTCATTCTCTGATCCTGCTTTTGAACGCAGTCTACTCACATCCTTATCCGTTCTCGAAGCTTCGCCGGATAAGCTCATTTTCGAACTGACCGAAACCTGGGATTTGAAAGATTTAGGCCCAGCTCTTCGCCTTCTTAATATCCTGAGAGATCGTGGCCATAGTTTATGTCTTGATGACGTTGGTGCTGGCGCTGCTTCCATCAGATATTTACGGGCATTCCCAGCGGACTGGCTGAAGATAGACGGTGATTTCATTTCCTGTGCGGCACATGATAAGCGCGAAAAATCCATCTTGAAAGCCATTCTCAGCTTGCGGGACGATTTGAATGTCCGCTTCATAGCAGAAGGTATAGAAACCGCTAAATTACGAGATTTTGCCCTAGAAATGGGTTTTGATGCCCTTCAAGGCTTCATTTTTGGCCCACCAGGGCCAGAAACTAATACATAATCAGTCAAGTGAACTGCATTTTGGTCGACTTTGTTAATAATCACAGCCTAACCTTGGCATTATACGTCAAATGTGATTCGCAACTTAGTCATTGCGTAAAAGGTTAAATGTGAGCAATGGTCCACCCCCATACCCTCAAACACCGCCGCCTAGGTCGGTAGCGCATAATGCAGGTCGGCCTATACGTCGTATCTCCCATTCACCAACCTCACCACCTGTGACTGCACCAAAGAGAACAAGTTTTTCTTCTCTGAGAACACTTGCCGAACCGCAAACCAAGGACAAAATTGTTGCGAATGACAAACAATCCGATGCCCTCATGCGCATGCTGGCTTTGGCTTTTCTAATTTTTTATGTTCTAATCGTCACTTCCAAATTGGCTGTAGATTACCGCACAAACCGTCAGACTGCACAGCTTGAACATCTCACCTATGCCGAAGCCATTGCCGGTAATTATTCTACCGAAATTGACAACGCAAACATCTGGATTGACAACGGACTTGCAGAAGGGAAAACCCCCACACAGTCTGCACGGCTTATTGCCCGTTCGCCCGTTGTTACCGAAGCTATAATATTGAACTCCAAGGGAAATTTAGTATCCAGTTATCCCCGCAACCCTGAAGTTTTATCCAACTTTTCGCTGAACAGCACTGAGGTAGAAACTGTAAAAATCAACTCTGTTATTCATCCAGATGGTCATACAGTTCCAATCATTATAAAGAAGACAGGCAATTACTATGTCATTGCGGCGCTCGCCGATAATGTCTTGGTTGCTTCCGCAAAACAAGCACCCGACATGATAGCTATTGTAGCACGTTCGGGGCGGGTAATTGACGGCAATGGTTCTTTAGGGAACTTGGGACCCCGGACAGCTTTTAATCTCAGCGAGACGCAATTCGGACGGTTAACCCAGCCAGGCATAAAAACCTCGGAAATTGTTAAAATAAATGGCAATAACTACATTCTGGCCGCCGTGGCCATACCACGCACTGATTTATTTTTGTTCGATGCAAAACCACGAGCGAAAACCTCTATGTTGCAAAGTAATTTGCTGTTATTCTTCATTTTATTCCTCGGCACAAGTGCGCTTGTCGTGACTTTACTCGGCTCACTGAAAAATCAGTTACGACTAGCTTTGAGAGCACATCAAAACACTGAAATTTCTCAACAAAGGTACCAAGCAGCCATCGAAGGGGAGCGCGGTGGGATTTGGGAAGTTGATTTAACAGGCAGTTCCGCCTTTCTAAGTGCCTCTCTTGCGGGATTACTCGGCCTATTACGCCAAGAACAGACCATGCCATTGGCCAATTTTCTAGGCTTATTCCACCCTGATGATAGAGAGCGTTTTTTGGCATTTGCCCGTAGGGCACATATGCAGGGTGAGTTTGATTTTGATATTCGTGTCGCACATTTACCGTTGGTCTTGCAATGTCGGGGCCGGTCATCGACACGTTCAGGAAGAAAACTGAAGCGGGTAATCGTTGGCGTTGCCTTAGATATTTCAGAACAACGTGCGGCACAAACCCGTCTTAAAACGACAGAAGCCAGGCTACATAGCGCTCTTAGTTCTATGACCGATTCGTTTGTGGTGTGGGACGATATGAACCGTTTAGTGGTTTGGAATAGCAGATTTGAAGACTTTTTTGGCTTGCCACATGGTAGCCTACATGTCGGCATGGATCACGCAAGCGTAGACTATCTGGCAAACCCGGCAATCCAAGATAGACAGAATTACGAAAGTGCCGATGAACGGTGGTTCGAATACCACCTTAAGAACGGGCGGTGGATACGTTATATTGAGACCCAAACAGTTGAAGGTGGTCATGTTAGTGTAGGTACAGATATTACAGAACTACGCCTACGCGAATTTGATCTCAGAAATAATGAGTACGCTTTGAATAATACAGTTGCCGTCTTGCGTAAATCTCAAGATAGTATTGTCGAGTTGGCCGAACGCTACGCCAGCGAAAAAATCCGCGCTGAAGAAGCTTCTCAATCCAAGAGTAACTTCCTTGCCAGCATGAGCCACGAACTGCGCACACCGCTCAACGCCATCAATGGTTTTTCCGATATTATGCGAAAAGAAATGTTTGGCCCGCTCGGAGACCCGCGTTACAAAGAATATGTCAATGATATTTTATTCTCTGGGCAACATCTATTGTCCCTAATCAACGACATTCTCGATATGTCGAAAATTGAAGCAGGTAAAATGACTTTGAACCCAGAAGTCATGTTCTTACACGAAATGGTAGCACAGGTCGTGCGGATGATTAGAGGCCGCGCTGATGACGCAGGACTAACCCTTGATGTTGATGTTGCAGAAGTTCGCGAAATTGAAGCGGATCCGAGATCCGTGAAACAAATCCTCCTTAACCTGTTGACCAACGCCGTAAAATTTACACCAGAAGGCGGTACAGTTGGTGTGGAATTGATACAAAAAGCGTCCGGTATTATTATTAAAGTATCTGATTCTGGCATTGGGATTTCCCGCGAGAATATCGAGAAACTGGCCAAACCATTCGAACAAGTTGATGACGAAGCTAACAATCAATCCGAGGGCACTGGCCTTGGCCTCGCGCTGTCAAAATCGCTTGTTGAGTTACATGGTGGTAATTTCAAGATTGAAAGTGTTGTTGGACAGGGCACGACAATAATATTCTCTCTTCCAAACAAGTTATCTACTCCCCAAGAGAGAGAAACCACTGGGAATGTCAGCCAGGAAGTTTCGAAAATCACGGCGGATATTACTAAAATTCTAAGCCAAGAGATCCTGCCGGTACAAACCGAAAATATTGAGCAAGCTCCAAACCCTTATGCCAAGCCTGACCAGCCAGGCTCTGAACAACAACAACCAACTCAGGACATTGGAAGACCGGCTGCGTAGAGATATTAATGATTGCAATTAGGCCCGTGCACATGCCCAGCATGGCCGTGTTCAGGGTTTTCAGATGGCTCCCCCAATATCTCACTTATATCCTCTGGCGCAAACACTCTGCCCTTTTCACCTGGATTGAGAACGGCATGACCACCGCGTAAAGACGGGAGAATATCCTTGCCAGGTGCTTTAGCAAAACGGGTATTGCCGCTCATGAAAGTCCCGAGCTTGTCTTTGGAAGAAAATAGCAATACATGTAGCACACCCTCAATATCTATGGCTTGTAAGGATATTCCGCCGTCCGCTGTTTGTTGTTCCTCGCTTTGATGAACCGGTACATAAAGATCAGAAGCAAGCAATGCGACACTAAATGCCTTGCGAACAATCGGATCACCAACCATCATTTCAGGACTGGCCTGCTCAAGCATTTGGGCTAATTTGTCTTCATTGTTTTTGGGTTTAGTATTTGTCATTTTCGTCCTCACTTTCGCGTCCATAACAGAAAACAAGCGCTGTGCACACGAAAAATAATGTATACTTTCACCTTATTTGATGATCCGCCCAAATATTTCAGATGTCCCCGCGCAAGCATCTATATAGGTTTTCTCTAAAACCGCGAATGTCCTTTTTTTTGTGGCTGATACTAGCAGGTTCTTTACGGTTTCGGGCGCTTCATCGGGATCAAAATTTCCACTTATCGTTACTGCAATAACTTGCTGTAATGCGTGATATAGTTTTGTTGTATTCAACAGTATATCTGCATCAGCGCGCTGTATCCAATTTTCTGCGTGCGCTTTTATCAACATATCCTTAGTGCCATGAGGCATCTGTTCGGGCTTGTGTTTCAGCATCAAAAACTGTGCGATAAACTCTATATCCCGTAATCCACCCCCAGTGTTTTTTATGTCCCAAAGACCAAAACCCGGCTTTTCTTCTGTAAGACGTTGGTGCATATCCAGAACATCTTTAGCAAGGTCATGTTCATGGTTTTTCGCGGACAGAGTATTTGTAGCTATACTCTCCAATTTCAATTCGAAGGCATTGCTAGAAGCCGCAACAACACGCCCTCTGGATAGGGCCATAAATTCCCATGTCCAGGCGTCTTCACGGTAATATTTCTCAAAAGCGGAAACCGACACGGCCAATGGCCCAGCCCGGCCAGATGGCCGCAATGCCATATCAACTTCGTATAGAGTTCCCTCAGCCGTAAAGCTCGATAATGCAGTGATCAAGCGGCGGGTCAGTTTGTTGTATTTACCCGATACGCCACCTGCATCGTCTTCATAAACCAGCATAATATCCAAATCGGATTTAAGCGATAATTCCCGACCACCCAATTTCCCTAAGCCAAGTACGGCATAATCACCCTCTATCGGGCCGTATACTCTTTCAATTTCTTTAGCCGCTCTTGGCAATAGTGCGTCGACGCTAGCTTCGGCAATGTCCGACAATATTTCACCTGCCCGCGCAATATTTGCGCCGCGCAAAACTCTAGCCGTAAACATAAATTGATCTTCGTGAACGGCACGGCGCACACTATTCATAGCTATTTCAAAATCAGCATCCGGCGCAATCAAATCCCTATAGCTATCCGGTGTTATCTGCATCTCAATATTGAAAAAATTCGGATCCGTGAGTGCATCTAATAGTGCCGGACGCTCAGCCAATTGCGCCGCTAGTTTTGGTGCAATGGCAAGCATATCAATCAATGAAGTCAGCGCAGTGGGTTGATTGAGAAAGAGTGAAAATAAAGTCACGCCAGCATTTAGCTTTGTTGCGAATTCAGCAAAACTGTAGAACGCCGTATCAGCGACCCCCGTCGCGCCGCAGGCCTCGATAATGCGCGGTGCCAATCTGGTTAAGAGTTCTCGTGCGCGCTCAGTTCGTGTTGCAGGCATACGACCACCGAGCCAGTCCGCCATGATGTACCAAATTTCTGAACCCCGCTCAAATCCGTAAGCCTCGAATGTTTGCAGCGTAATCGCCTCAGGCTCTACGCCCGTAAAGACCAAGCTGCCTTTTTCGGTCGATAAATCCTCTTCACCCGCAAACAACTCCCGGTATATTTTGTGAACATTTAGGAACGTATTCTTTAGTTTAGCTTCAAATTCTTCAAAATCACCAAAGCCGCTCAGTGCAGCCAATTGTTGGCGCTGGGTTTTATCTATTGGCCAAGTGTGAGATTGCGCGTCTGCGTACATTTGCACACGATGCTCAGCGCAACGCAAATCGGCATATTTCTCTTGCAATATACGGGCATTATCAGGGTCGGCAAACCCGCCTTCTGCCAAAGCTTGCAAACCGTCAACTGTACGCGGTATCCGAAGCTTCGGATTGCGGCCACCGAGTATCAATTGTTGCACTTGGACAAAAAACTCTATTTCGCGGATGCCGCCTACTCCAAGTTTTACGTCGTGCCCTGCGGTCACAATGTCTTCGGGTTTCGCATTACCTTGTATCTGGCGCTTGATAGAATGCACATCATCGATAGCATGAAAATCCATGCTCCGGCGCCAGACAAAAGGGGTAAGCACATGTTTCATAAAATTAGCGGCAGCTTGTTTATCGCCGCCCACCGCCCGCGCTTTAATCATCGCTGCCCGTTCCCAATTCTGACCAAGGCTTTCGTAATAGCGTTCAGCCGTGCGTGTCGATACGGCCACCGTTGTTGCACGTGGGTCAGGCCGCAAACGCAAATCTGTACGAAACACATAACCGTGTTCACTCACATCATCAAAACCGCGCATAAGTTTGCGGACAAACCGTATCAAAGTCCGCTCTGCTCTTTCGGGGTTAGGCAGTTTTACGCGCTCCGGATCATAAAAAACAATCAAATCAATGTCGCTAGAATAATTGAGTTCCCGCGCGCCGTATTTGCCTAGTGCCAGCACAAACAATCCCGGCACAGGATTATCCGACGTTCCGTCAAATTCCATATCTTCTGCAATAGTGGTTATTAGTGCTTGCATAGATTTATCAGCAAAATCACTGAGAACCTGACACACCTGCGCCCAATCCCAAACACCAGCAAGGTCACAAAGCGCTGCTAGCAAATGTATTTTTTGTTTGGTCTGGCGCAGAGACTTGTGGAGTTCAGGCAGAGATGTTGGTTTAATTTCTTCGAGCAAGCCAGTGAATATTTCTTCGGGCGGGTATTGTTTTAAACTGGTGACAATCTCCGGCCATTTATCAAGTAATCTCTCTAGGTAAGGCGCGCAACTCGCTGCACTGGCAACGATATTATCAAGTCCCCTGCCCGCTAATTTTACACTTTCAGTTTCTGTATCAAGAATCGGTAAAGCTTTACCAATACGTTGCTCAAACAGTACATTCGGGTCACCTTCTATCATTTTGCACGTTTTATGCGCGGGAATATTAAGGCGACGCGTAAGCCCGGCCTATCACTGCTTTCGCCACCTGGGCCGTCCGAAAGTTCAAATTCTGCCTGATGCAAATCCGCAACTGCATCAACCAATGCCAAACCCAGCCCACTGCCAGGAGCCGTGCGGCTAGCCTCCAAACGAACAAACCGCTCTTTGACCCGGTCCCGATCTTTTGGCCGAATACCCTGCCCCGTATCCGTAATGGATATTTCGACCCGACCCGAGCTAATTTTGCGCAAACGCAGAGTAATCGCCCCGCCGCGCGGCGTATACTTAATGGCGTTTTCAACCAGATTGGATACGGCTTGAGACAACAAACCACGGTCAGCCCGAATAGTGTGCTTGCCTTCAATTTCCAAAGCAAATTCCAGGCCCGCATCCTCACAGGACGGCTCATAAAGCTCTGCAATATCTTCAAGGACAAGGCTCGGATCCAAAGGCACCAGTATTTCGCGGCGCTCTCCGGCTTCCAGCCGGGCGATACGCAACACGCCCTCAAACGTCCGCAGCAACTCACCCGCATCATCCGAAGCTTTATACAAAGCCTCTCTAGCAACTTCATCTTTTACTTCCGAGCCAGCCGTTTCCAAGCGTGTATGCAACCGCGTCAAAGGCGAGCGTAAATCATGGGCAATACTGTCCCCAGCATAGCGCATGGCGGTCATCAATGTATCAATATGATCGAGCATTGAATTGAGATGCTCCGCCAAAACATCCAACTCGTCACCGCTTTCATTGCGCGGTACGCGGCGCTTTAGATCGCCTGCTCGAACATCTGTTGCCAGTTTATTAAACGCGCCGATACGCCGTGCAAACCGCCGCGACATATATATGCCTGAAATCAAACCCAGAGAAATCGCTAATGCCATAGATATTAACAAAGCACGCGTAACTTTTTCACCCGCTGCCATAATGTTTTCCACATCCTTGCCGATAAATAATTTTGTCCCGGAGGGTAAAAACTCTTTTAGCCGACCTCTGGCTCTTCTTATGGTTTTCACGCCGTCCTCAGACGTAGCGGCAACATAGTCAAATTCCCTCGAATTGTTGTTCTTTAAGCCCGGAATTTTTTTCCAAAACGGCGTCTTTTCAGGGTCGGCGAAAAACCTTTTTGCAGGTAAGTTTCCGCCGCCGTAAGCATTGCCTTTCTCATCGTAAAATTCGAATAAATAAAATGTATTATTATCAAAGTCACTCGCGCCTTTTGGTGCCGCCCGGCCAAAAATAATCTGGTTTAAAAAACTTGGCCCCTGTGTTTCATAAATTTGGGTAAGCTCTTCAATTTCCAACTCCATCGCTTTGTCAACGCGGTTTAAATCTGAAACCACTGTGGCAAAATAAATATAGCCAAGCACGATGAGCGAGGACATAGCAAATAGCCCAGCCGCTATCATCGACAGACGAAAGACCGTATTTTTATACAGACGTTTTAAGGGCGCGAGCATAATACCGTTTTCGCGCAGGTTTATTAAACCTGCAAGCGATATCCTGCACCGCGCACCGTATGAAGCATAGGTGTATCGAACTCTTTGTCGATTTTCGCCCGTAGGCGCGATATATGCACATCAATTACATTGGTTTGGGGGTCAAAGTGGTAGTCCCACACTTTTTCGAGCAGCATGGTGCGGGTAACAACCTTGCCTGCATGGCGCATCAAACATTCTAGCAGGCGAAATTCCCGTGGCTGCAGCAATATTTTTTGGTCGCCGCGTTTGACCGTCCGTGCCAGCAAATCCATTTCTAGGTCACCTGTTTTTAATTTCGTCACCGCCGCCGTGGGGTCAGAACGTCTGCCCATTGCCTCAACTCGTGCCAATAATTCGGCAAATGAATAGGGTTTTGCTAGGTAATCATCACCGCCTGCCCGCAAGCCTTCAACCTTTTGATCAACTTCGCCTAGCGCCGATAAAATCAATACGGGTGTCTTATCACCGTCCGCACGAAGCTCTTTGAGCAAGGAAAGACCGTCGCGTTTTGGCAACATCCGGTCCAGCACAAGCGCATCATAATCCGCTGCCTTAGCCATTTCCAAACCAAGTTCACCATCCCCGGCAAGGTCAACAACATGACCTTCTTCCATCAATCCTTTACGGACATATTCCGCCGCGACTTCGTCGTCTTCCACCACCAATATACGCATATTATTTTCCTTTTTATTGCCTTGGTTTAAATTGTTTAATTCAGAGAAATTGAAGTATAGTGTTCACTGGCATTGAGTGTTCGGATTTTAACCACAAGAGATCGTTGCCCTTTTTCTTGGGCTTTGCGAACCAGTTCGCCAAATGCCCGGACGCTAGCCACAGGCTTGCCGTCGGCTTCGAGAATAACCATGCCGGATTTTATGCCCTTGCGTGCCGCATTACTACCAAGAGCTACCGAGTCGACATAAACACCGACTTGATCAACCCGCATGCCAATACTTTCGCGAAATGTAGCGCCGAGGTCAACCAAAGAGAGGCCGGTATTATACATTGAATTGGCCTTGGGCGCAGCTGGCGCTGCCGCGCTAGGCGCAACGGCTCCGCCCGTATTGCCTGTCGCTATCGTTAGCTTGTCTTTATTGTCAGGTCGCTCGGCTATATTAACCCGTACACCGCCCGGAATAATTGTATCGCCGCGCTCAATTTCGAAAATGGCAATGTCGCCTGCCCGTAATTTACCAATAGCGCGGGTAGCTTCCACAGCATTGCGCACGACCGTATTGTTAATACGCAAAATAACGTCTTCGACTTGTAATCCAGATATATCGGCGGGCGTACCCGCTCCGATAGAATTAATGGTCGCACCACCTTTATAGACGGCTCCGTTTTGCGTGTATTCCGCTTCGCGCAGTGCGGCACCCAAAAATCCGCGTTTGACCTTGCCGTATTTAATTATATCCGCCACGATTTCTTCCGCCAGCGTATGTGGCACGGCAAATGCAATGCCGACACTAGCACCTGTAGGCGAGAATATTGCTGAATTTACGCCAATAACCTCACCTTTAAAATTGAATAAAGGCCCGCCGGAATTCCCCCGGTTAACCGTTGCATCGGTTTGTAAATAATCAACATAAGATCCAGATTCCACACGTTTGCGTAAAGTCGCGGAGATAATACCGACACTGGACGATTGACCGATACCAAACGGATTCCCAATGGCCAGCACCCAGTCACCAATGCGCACCTCCGGCCCGTGGTAAAATCCGACATAATCAAAATTACGCTTTGCCTGAATTTGTATCACCGCAATATCTGTCTCGTGGTCTGTACCAATGATTTTAGCCTCAAACTCTTCACCGTTGGCAAAATCGACGGTGATTTTATCACCGCCCTCGATAACATGAAAATTGGTAACAATTTTTCCATCAGATGTGACAATAAAGCCTGAGCCTTGCCCCTCGGTCGCATCCTCGCTCGGGCGGTTGGCCGCATAACCTCCCGTAATCACGCGAATATTAACCACCGCTGGCGAAACGTGCTCAATTAAATCCGCCAAAGACTTTGGCAATCCTTGTTCATTGGGCATGCCGAGCGGCTTGGCGCTGCTACTGATCGGGACAGCAATAACCATCACCGCAACACCGAGCAGAGTAATAACGGGTTTAAGAGTTTTGTAAAACACAGACATAACGCCAGAATCCTTTCCAAAGCAAAGTGCGCCAATGCACTTTACGTCAACCTTGCCAAAACATGACAAAACAGTCATGATTAAGGCAGCCTCCTAATTATGAACACTGAACTGCAAATATATGCTTAACGGGAGGTAAGGATTTTTACTATCTAGCCACTAAATCTCGTGCAAAAACCAGCAAATAATTATCACGGGGCATATTGATTGTCTTTTCAAGCTGAAAGCCATTTTCAAAGAACAACTTTTCTACATCTACCAATTCCCGTACACCCCAAATGGGGTTTCGCTGTTTCAAGTTTTGTGCAAAGTCTAAATTAGAGCGGGCGCTATCATCCCCCATCAAAAAAGGGCCGTAGAGGAAGAGTTTTTCGCCAGAGTTGAGCAATGCCCTTGCGCCCTTGGCCAAGCCCATTGCAGCCGCCCAAGGTGCAATATGGATCATATTTGCACAATAAATATTTGTGACAGACGTAATGTCTTGCCACCAATCATCTTGTGTTACGTCCAATCGGAACGGCATTATCAATTGCACCGAATTATCACTAGCATAGGCTGCCTGGCTGTCGTGTGTATCCATATCAATATCAGAGTACTGCCAGACAATATCAGGCCGCAAAGCCGTAAAATATGCGCCGTGCTGACCTGTCCCAGATGCAATCTCCAAGACATGTGCATTTGGTGATATAAATTTCTCCAACTGCGCTCCAATCGGTGCCTGATTGCGCTCCGCAGATGGCGCATTTCGCTTCTCGGAATAAGCTTTCATATTACCCCCGAACCATCGGAATAACCAGTACTGCCCTTAACCCACCCAATGGCGATTTATCCAGTGTTAGGGATCCATTATACGCCTTGGCGAGATCGTTGACTATGGAAAGGCCGAAGCCGGTACCGGGTGTGGTTTCGTCGAGACGCGTGCCGCGTTTTAGGACATTTTCGTATTGATCTACCGCCATGCCGGAGCCGTCATCGTCTATGGTTATGCGGATTTTGGCGGTTTCTCCAGTATCAGTTTCAACCACGACATTGATCTTAGCATTTGTCCATTTGCATGCGTTATCCAGTAGATTTCCGACCATTTCTTCGAGGTCTCGTTTCTCGCCGCGAAACATCAACCTCTCTTCAATATCCAGCTCAAAGTCCAAATCTTTGTCGCGGTATATGCGCCCAAGTGTCCGCACAAGAGAGTTTACCGTATCGGCAACAGGTGTCTTTTCGCCGATACTTTGCCCGCGAGCCGCCGCACGAGCGCGGCGCAAATGATGGTCGACCTGTTTGTTCATTATACCCGTTTGTTTTGTCACAATATTGGCCAATTTGGATTTTTTTCCGTCCGCTTCGTTCATGAGAACCGCCAAGGGTGTCTTGAGTGCATGGGCAAGGTTAGCCACATGGGTGCGGGCATATTCGACTACATCACGGTTATGGCCGATGAGGGAATTAAGTTCGTCTGCCAGCGGTTTAATCTCCTTCGGATAGCGCCCCTTAACCGCCTTGGCGCGACCCTCTCTAATATCCACAACACGGTCGCGCAACTCAAACAGCGGTGCTAACCCCAGGCGAACTTGCATATAAATAGCCAAGGTAAGTCCCATAGCCAGCACGGTCAGTAACCCCAACGCTATCAAGGAAAATTGACGCACGGCCTGTCGCGCTGGCCTACGGTCAGCGGCGGCAACGATCACCAAATTTTGGTCGTTGAATATCACTGATTGAGCTGCAAGGCTAAGCGGTTCATTGTCCGGGCCGATTGAAAAAGCGCGGATGACTTCGCCTTGTTTTGCGCGAATATTATCGGCGTCTTTTGTGGCGAGCTTGAGAGTAGAGTCAGACAGAGATAGGGAGCTTATGATTGGCACCAAAATCCCGTCATCTTGTAATTCTCCAACCATCCAGTATCGCCCTGATAAAGCTAGCTGGTAGCGAGCGTCTATGGGCTGGTTAGCCAAGATAATTCTTGCGTCCGCAGTTTCCGATAAAGGGTCATCTTCAATATTCGCTACCAAGGCTTGAATAGTATTGACCAAAGGATCGTTGAAGTTTTTATAAGTCGAAGCCTGATAAAACCAAATCAACGAGAACGCTGTAAACAACAAAGCAGGCACAACCCACATAGCTGCACTACGCACCAAACGCCAAACAAGCGAACGGCCTTGCTCTGTGCTACCGTCTTCAGGATGTTCAGGAACGCCCTCCAAGGTAGCCGCCTAAGTTTTTTCCCCGCCAGGATCCTCCTCAGGATCAACAAGACGGTAACCAAGTCCGCGCACAGTTTCGATACGATTGACACCAATTTTGCGGCGCAAACGTCCGATAAATACTTCAATGGTATTGGAATCCCGGTCAAAATCCTGGTCATAGATATGCTCAACCAATTCGGTGCGCGAGATCACTTTATCCACATGCATAGCCATATAGGACAATAAGCGGAACTCATGTGATGTCAGTTTGATCGGAGATCCGTCAACAAATGCTCGGCCCGCACGATTATCGACCGTCAGCCCGCCAATATCTATGGTGTCCGTGGTATGGCCAGCGGCGCGGCGCACCAGTGCCCGCAGGCGCGCCAGTAATTCTTCGGTATGGAACGGCTTGGTCAGATAATCATCTGCGCCTGCGTCAAATCCGGCGACCTTCTCGCTCCACTGGTCGCGAGCGGTAAGGATAAGCACAGGAAAATCTTTGCCATCGGCACGCCATTTTTGTAAAATGCTGATACCGTCAATCACGGGCAGGCCAAGATCAAGGACGACCGCATCATAAGGCTCGGTATCGCCGAGGAAATGCCCTTCCTCACCGTCCGTGGCCTTATCAACCGCATATCCCGCATCACCAAGAGCTTCGGAAAGTTGGCGACCCAAATCCGGATCATCTTCGACTATAAGTATACGCATGATATTCTCCTATTACTCGGAGTTAGTTTTTCACCTGTCCGGTGTAGGCGTCAACATAAACATCGACGATTCGGCCATTTTTTTGCAACCGCACCCGATAAGTGGCCTGATTGACCAATTGTACATTGACAAATTTGGCACCACGATGGCTCCTCATAGCTGCGGCCTTAGCGCGACTAGCGGAAATTTTGCGTTGTGGTTGACGCTGCTGGGCATAAAGGGCTTCAATCCTGTTCTGCCCCTGTATTTTCCAGCCCTGCTGCACATTTAAGGTATATGACATATCAGGAGCATCTTGCCCAGAACTAGCCGCCGCAGTGCCTGCTGGCAATGCGAGTGTAGCCACGACAAGCCCTAAAATGATATGTCTATTCAATTTCATCATTGTGTCTCTATAGACAATCATCTGTGAATACAATCTGAATACGATATTCAGCTATGTAGTGGATATATTCATATTTGAGCGCGGATCCGGCTGATCTTCCCATGATTCGAGGCAGTTTTTCAGATCATCGCCCATCTTTTCAGGCAAGATAATCATCAACCGTACCAGTAAATCACCATTTTTCACGCCCTTGCCCTTAAGGCGCAGGGTTTTTCCGGAGCTGGAACCTGGTTTGATATTTAAACTGATATTGCCCTTGGGGGTCGGGACGGTAACCTTGCCACCAAGCACTGCTTCTTGCAAAGTAATCGGTAAATCCAGGCGTAAATTATTGCCATCACGGCGCAAATATTTGTGTTTTTTGACAGATATTTTGATCTTTGCATCGCCAGCAGGCCCACCGTTAACGCCCGCTTGCCCCTTGCCGCGCAGGCGCAAAGTCGCTCCATCACTGGTGCCTTCGGGTATTTTGATTTTAAGCTGCTTACCATCACTCATCAGGATTTGTTTGACCGCGCCTGCGACAGCATCGGGCAGGGAAATTGTCAGGGAATATCTTATATCCTCACCCTTTTGAGGGCGTGGTGGTGGGCGCCGAAACTGGTGCTGGCCACCCATTTGTCCGCCCCCCATTTGCATCCCGAACAAGGATGCAAACAAGTCGCTCATATCGCCGCCCATTTGCGCACCGGACGCCGTGCGGTAACCGCCACCGCCCATACCGCCGCCTTGGCCGGCAAATGGGTTCTGCTGTTGCCCCGATGCATCAATGCCGCCGCTATCGTATTGCGCCCGCAAATCTTTATCGGACAGCAAAGTATAAGCCGCCGACATTTCCTTAAAGCGCTCAGCCGCCTTGGCATTATCCGGATTTTTATCCGGGTGCCATTTTTTAGCCAATGCACGGTAGGCTTTCTTTATTTCTTTATCGCTAGCGCTCTTGCTCACGCCCAGCAGTTTATAAGGGTCTTTAGCCACGCAGGTCTCCTTTGCAGCTAATGTAAGGAGCGTAGGCTAAACCGCAAGCACTCAGGGTAAAATTTCTAACGTCAAGGTACGCTCCCGCCCAGCCCCATAAACTTGAGATATTTGTGTGATGGTTATGCTGATTGCGCCGAGCGGTGTGCCAAATAGCGCTTCTAGGTCAACGATTGACATCTGGTGCATAGATGTTTGAACTTCTTGCGCTAAAACAACCACCCCTCCGTCCAGAAACTCTACCACATATTTCTCGCTTTCCTCCCCTAATGGCACATCCAATGACACCCAATCATCGCCGTCGACCCTTGTGCGGCGGATCCAGCTTATTTTTATACTTGAGCCAACACGGCTTGCTTTTATATGAACTGGGGAAAGCGGGCGGAGGTGGTTGGCTTGGTAGTTTTGGGTGAAGGTTTCTGTGTCCTCGCGGCCAATCGTGCTTAAGGTGAAATCTATGTCTGCGCCGATAAAATCGGCATTTACGGGCAGGTTCTGCCAGCCTTGCCCAAGATAAACCACGCGAGCACCGGACGACACGGCCAAGCCTAACACATGATCTGTACCGTATTGGCCACGCAATAGGCGGCTAATGCGGTAAGTATCCGCACCAACCAATTCGGCATTTGCGGCTTGCAAGATTTCCCAACCCAGCGGGGTCTCTACCGCAAACATATTACCGCCGGATAATATGTCCACGTCCGGTACGGACGCAAGGGACACGCCCGGCATCAAAATATCGGCGGTGTTGGCCAGGTCAAAACGCCCGACAGGTCCGGTTGGCAATTCACTTAGCAAAGCCCCGATGCGTACCGGGGATGTTAGTGCGGCTTCAGCCCCGCCCGGCTCTGTGATCACCGTATCCACAAACGGATTGACGACCACACCAACCAATGGCCCGACGCGTGTGCCGTCTCCGGTGAAGTCGGCAATATCGAGAGCATAACCTTCTGGGGTAGAAACCCAATCCGGGGTATTAATAACGCCGGGCGCATTACCACTGGTTAGGTTGACGGCGCTAGCACTGATACGTTTTGCTTGGCCGCTGCGCTCGCCCAGACCATCAAGCGCCGTAATTTGCCAGTCACCACTGATTCCAGTCAAAGCAATAACATCGCCAGATTCCAACCCCAACAGAAACGGTGACACGGAAAACTCAAGGGTTTCGTTTTCACTGTGCACTTGTTCAAGCACTGAAGTAGCGATAACCTTTGCCTGCCCAGCATCCAAAACCAGCGGCGCAGATATATCAGCGACCCGCTCGGTCTCAGCAAATAAATCACGAGCTAGCACTAAGCCACTTTGATAATCTTTGGCTTGGTCGATGAAATTAATGCGCACATCTTTCAGACGTGTTTCCCCGTCTTGGCGAGTAATAGATAACAAGTTGCGTTCTGGCCTAAACACAAGTTTATCCACATCTATATCGAACACCGT
This sequence comes from Robiginitomaculum sp., assembly GCA_026982415.1. Taxonomy (GTDB): domain Bacteria; phylum Pseudomonadota; class Alphaproteobacteria; order Caulobacterales; family Maricaulaceae; genus Robiginitomaculum_A. The sequence goes on along the minus strand of JALSHE010000085.1, from coordinate 18,249 downwards.
TTGTGTGCCACGCGAGACAAAACTCAGCCCCCCTGCCCGCTCAATCAAGTCAAACCCGTAGAGCCGGGATAAAGGCGTGAGCGCAGCCCGCGCGCTCATGGGGCGATCAAGCACATAGCCGCTGACCATGCCCAGCACATATGATACATCCGGCGCGGCGGCTCCGCTCGATATACTAATATCGCTAACGATATCCGCAAGACTAACCAAACCCGTTCGGCCACTAATCCAATGTCCGGTTTGCCAATTCTCACCATCTGACCACACATCCAGCCGTGCGGGGAAATCAGGATAAGGCCGCGCATCCCAGCTCCAAATATGAGCACGGGACAAATCCACCATAGGTGCGCCGTAAACCGCAGACACGGGGTTTTTGTTATTATTGTCCTGCCAATACGCAAGGAAAGCCTCAATATAACGTCGCTGGATTAAATCATCGCGGGTGGCGGCTGAATAGTAGGGTGCAAAGCTTTCTGATGACTTTGGATCCCAAAATACATTGGGTTGGTTCGCACCCTTGTCGATAGCCGGACAGCCAAGTTCGGTAAACCAAATCGGCTTGGATTGCGGTATCCAGGCAGTCGGGTTTTGCTGCTCTACACCGCCGACACGCTCGTAATGGGGGTTAGCCCACCAGCCTTTAACATCCTTGTAACGAAACACCCAAGGCTTGTTATAAGCGCCGTCAGTAATCGGTGTGCGAGTTTGCGTATCCCGATCAGCCGGATTGGCATAATACCAATTATACCCCTCACCGCCTTCCATATTTGCCGAAAGGTAATCCAGTTCATAAATATTATTATAGACTTGGCCATCCAGATGCGCTGGCGTATCGCGCCAATCTGACAATGGGAAATAGGCATCAATACTAACCGCATCAATATTGCTATCAGCCCACAATGGGTCGAGGTGAAAATTGACATCATTTGAGCCGTCCTGGGGATGGTGGCCAAAATACTCCGTCCAATCGGCGGCATAAGTGAGTTTTGTACTTGCGCCCAATACCGTCCGTACATCACCAGCAAGAGATTTTAGCGCAGTTACAGCCGGATAGCTATTGCCTGCTCCGCGCACTGTTGTCATCCCGCGCATTTCAGCACCAATAATAAACGCATCGACACCGCCTGCAACCTGCATCAAGTGGGCGTAATGCAAGATCATACGGCGGTAAGATTTTTCGCCAGATCCAATAAAAGACACGACCTCTCCCACAATAGAAAAATCATTGGGCGTGCTGGCACCAAAAAATTCCTGAACTTGTGTGGCAGCCGCACTGGTCTTGTCCACAGTCCCGGCTATGCCCGGCGCAGGATCACAAGTAATCCGACCTCGCCACGGGAATATGGGTTGGCTCGTACCACCATAAGGGTTTGGCAAAATGTTGCCGCCTTGCACGTCCATAAGTATGAACGGATACAAAGTCACAGAAAACCCGCGCGATTTGAGCGCTCGCACGGCCTCAATGACAGACGCATCACTAGGCGTACCGCCGTAGACTGGGCGATTATCAAGTTGCGAGATCAAATAAGCATTGGCGCGAGTTTCACCCCCTACGTGCCAATTTCCCGGCGTATCGATACGGTCGCGGCTCTCTACACCGGGTCTAAGTTGGCAATGATTTAGCCGTAAATCGTCCCCAAACCAGCTCACAACTAAAGTAATATGTGCACACTTCGGTAATTGCGCCTGTAATTGATCCAACGCAGCATCCATATCAGACTTGCCCGTCAAATTGTTCATATTTACCGCACGGCTGGTACCTGGCCCAAGACGCTCCTCAGTGATCGAAGTGGCATAGGCAAATTCGCCAGACCCTGGGATAAGATCGACGCCCTGTACTAAGTCCTCAAGGCGCGGCGCATTATTTGTACGTTTTGGCGCACGGATAATTTCAAAATTCAGCTGTGGTAAACGCGTGCCATAATCATCCAACGGCATGTCTTCAAACACCATATAAGCCGTACCGCGAAAAGCAGGCACATTGGTGCCTTCGATCTCTGCTATGAGCGGGTCGGGGGATTGATCGTCGCTGCCTTTATAGAGACGCGTATTCAAATCCTTAGTTGGGAGCGGTTGACCATTAGCCCATATTTGCCCAGCATCTAAAATTTCGCCTTGGCATAAACCAACCGCAAAACTAAGTGTGTAGCTAAAAGTGCGCGTACTGGGGCCTCCCTTGCCACCGCGTTTTTCCTCAGTCGCTATCTCCTTGACCCGTGCCGCCCAGATCACCTGCCCAGCAATACGCGCCCGGCCATAAACGCGCGCCATAGGTGCGCCGTCTAGCGAGGACTGTATATGCAGGGTTTGTAGGCGGGGGCCTTCAAACACCCGGTTGTCAAAAGCATTGGTAATAGCTTGCCCCGCATAGGCAACACCGATGCGACCCGCCGTTTGTAGAAGTTGGCGGCCAAAGGTACGGGCGCTCGTCAAAATAACATTGGACATATTAGGTCTCTATTTCTGTGAATTGTAAATTTGGAAATGAATAAGCATAAGCCCGGCGGCGCTTCCAAAATGGTGCCAAAAATGACCGGGTCACCGCTCTGCCCCAATATGCATGGACGATAAGGTCTGGCTCTATCAGCACTGCCAAGTGCTTTGCTGGTACACCAGCTTGCATACGAAACAGCAATGCATCACCAGGGATGGCGGCTGACAAAACTATGGGGTCAAGATAATGACTGGCGGCATCTCGCAAGATTTCCTCATCCCCAACTTCTGCCCAGTCCGGTGAATATGGCGGAAGCTTCCCAGGCTCCGCCCCGTACAATTTTCGCCAAATACCGCGCACCAATCCAAGACAATCACAGCCTGCGTGTTTCGTAGAGCATTGGTGTTGATAGGGCGTACCGACCCAGCTCAGGGCTTCATCAATAATGCTCTGGCGGGAAACAGTTTTTTGCATGGCTTAATATCGAGACGAGCCGTCTTTTACATCATTTTCCCTTGGCGCAGCATAGGCTGCATCCTCGCCAATCATATACGGGAAACCGCGAAAATTAATAGTGTTGGCGAATTGGTTTTGACAGGCCTCATAAGTGCGCGGGCACACCGTTCCTTCTGGAAAATCACCTGCGTTCAACCCGCAACGACTATCACCAAAACTGGCATCACAGCCCCGTGCGAATACCCGCCCGGTTGCCCGTTCCAACACTGCCGTTTGGCCAACGAGTTCGGCCTGGAAATGACCTTCCTGCGTCGTAATATCACCAAGCTTACCGCACCAAATGAGGCCTGATTCTGAGGGGTTCATCCAGTTAACTCGGCTGATTTCAATTGCGGCGCTATCATATTTACCAGCGCGTATATCCACATCTGTGATCTGGTTAGAACTGAGCAATCCTTGCACTGAACTGTTATCGAGTGCAAAGCCAAGACGGCTATCTATATCAGTTGGGCTAAACCCCGACGCGGCATGATAGGTCACACTATCAATACTCAAATCATTGTCATGATCAGTAAAACCCAAAACGGTTCCGTCGCTACGAACCAACTTCCAGACCCAACACAATGTCGTGGCTACGCCAGCAATGTACGCCGCGAACTCAGGCGAAAAATCACGCATTTGTCAACACCTCTATAAGCGGCACATTAACCGCACCGCCCGCCCCGAAGCTCTCAAGGGAGGTGGTAAGCTGTTCGGTATCAAACCGCACGGGCACATCAAATTCAAACATTGCCGTAATCACGACACCACTCGCAGGGGCAGTATCAAACACGACCACGCCTGTAGAAATATCAAGGTTAAATGATGAAGTTGGTTGCGCATCCAACTGAATATTCACACTTCCAGGCTTTGGTTTGGTTATAGTACGCTGCCAAAAACCCGCCGCGTCTGCATAGGTTTTGGACAATTGGAACTCTGTGGTTTGACCATCGCCTATCCCGATCTCGCCGTCCGCTTTATGATCCATAGGGTCGCAGAAACGAAAGCCATATAACTGCCCGCGCCTCGCTTCAAAAAACGCAATCAACATCTGCATGTCCGCCAGGCTTTTGACACCTACGCCCGCATCATAGCGGCGGCGGGAATTGGCCTGAGCGGTGTTGCGCTGCTCATGGCCATTAGCCAAAGTAATAATTTCCGTCTGGCGAACCGGGCCACCACTCGCACCAAATGCAAGCGGCAGCGGAAAGTTGACATCGTGAAATGATGGCATAATTTTATCCTTAAATAATTTGTTGTTACACCCCCAAACTCACACTCAAATCCAAACAATGGCATTCTTATTGCTACAATAACCACTAAACTAGTTTTCTAGTTTTCTAGTTTTCTAGTTTTCTAGTTTTCTAGTTTTCTAGTTTTCTAAGCTAGTAGAACATACCTATTAAAATGCTGGATAACGAGCTTCTCCGTCAGAGCAAAACCTCTCACCTTTTCCTCTCCTAAAAAGAGAGGTATTACTGTTAGCAGGGGCGCTCTTTCCTAAATAAATTTCTGGCCTTGAGCCACTGCGCGAGCAAGAGAGGCGGAAATTTGGCCTTGGGATTTTTGGAAGCTATTCGCGTCATTAACCCCGGTGATATTCATAACAATGTTGAACGGGTTGCTGGCTTGCGGCACGTCAGCCGATTTACCACCACCACTGAGCGCTGCTTGCAACGGATCCAATATCAGTTCTTGAATAGCCAGAGCGGCTAAGTCCCGGGTGATGGCGGCTGCCATATCGCGGAACGATAATTCGCCGCTTCGTGCCGCCCGTTCCAGCGCTTGCGCGATGCGCTCGCCTGCCTGCTCAAAGCTTTGTGCGGCAAGTTCGGCGGCGTCCTTTGCCGGGCCTTCGGCAAAATCGCTGAGGGCTTTTTCGGCCTGTCCTGTATCAATCATGTATGTCCTCATCAGGGTAAGTGTTCATCAATCTAGCAAGATCTGAGCGCGCTAATCCGTGCGCCCCATTGCCTGCGAGCAAGGCCAGCCAATCGCGCACGGACATGTTCCAAAATGCGGTGGGCGAAAGACCAAAACTGCGCACGGCGGTTTTCAACCACAAGTCAAAGGGCCATTCCTGCATCGGAGCTTTCACGCAAATGTCTCTTCAAACAAGGTGGCAATGGCGGGCATATAGTCCATAGGCTTGGCACACTTAACCATATTGGGAACATTGGTTTTGCCGTCGCGGTCTTGGGCGCACAGCAAGCATTCCAATAGGGTCATAGCCTCGTCATTGCTCCGGTTTTTATCACCAAATCCCCGAATTTTTCGTGCAAGCTCCAATGGCCCCTTAACACCCAACCGTGCTTCAATCTCGGCCAAACTACCGAGCGTTAAGCGCAAACGGTAATTGCGGCCTTCGATTTTCACGGCCACATCGCCCTTTTGATAACCATTTATCATAGGACTGCAAATACAGGCTTGCCCGCACTGACCAATTGCAATTCGTAACTGGCCTCACCTCTATAAGAGCCTGCATACATCAGTGTCGAGATTAGGAAATCACCCGTAATCGTGCCAAAGTCCGGAATGATAATTTCGTAGGTTTTTGCGGTTTGCGCAAAGAAGCTTGCGCGGACAAGGGCGTCGGAAGCGCCGTCGCGGAAAATTCCCTCACCGCCAATTTCCACGGACTTAACGCCTGCGCCTGGCAACAATTCGCGCCACGCATCTTCGCTTTCTGAATGCGTAATATCGATTGATTTGGCGTTAAATTTAAGGGTCTTGGTACGCAGCCCCGCGACTGTGACGAATGCGCCTTGGTCGTTCCTGATTTTGACGAGCATATCTCGCCCGCGTTGTGCAGCCATGTTGGCCTCCTGTTATTATGTTTTAATTATGGTTGAGTGGTAGCATTAAGCCGGATAATACCGTGAATAGTGCGGCCATCTGGGGCGCGAAACAGGTCGGTGAAAATCACATTGGCACTGACCAAATGCCCAACATCCAACTGCCAGTTGCCGTTTTCCAACGCACCGGATACGGCCTGTATCATGGTCATGGCTTCGGCGCGGCCACCATAGCGCGACCACAAATGCAAGGTTAGATTATGCGCTGTCATAGGGCTGTCATCACCGCCAATATCTTCACTGCGCATGGAGCCGTAAGTTAGATAGGGATAAATCGGGTCTTCGGGTGGGTGGTCATATAACCGGGGTGCTTGCCCCAAAACGCTTTGCACGGCCACATCGCCGCTCAACCCTAAATGTACGGCTTTAGCCAAGGCTTGCGCCTGATTAATATCGCTCATTGTTCTTCCTCCTCGCAAATCAGGTGCAAGCGTTCCCGGCGCAAATCGGGATCGGACGCGGTAAGGACACGCAAAGTCCGTTCGTCACAAAGCAGACGCGCCCGCTCCGGAAAGTCCCGTTGCCACCGTATGGTGACCAAATAGGTTTTGGTGATGGCGGCACGGCCATTTTCGGCGCGCTCTGTGGCTGTGTTCGGTTTAATATGCGCCCAAGCCGCACCGTACAAAATCCATGTTGTCTCCACGCCGCCAAATTCGTCCGGCGTGGTTTGGGGTATATAAATCCCGAGCCGGGTGCGCAGATTTCCGATCATAACCGCACCGCATGGTAAGGGGCGAGCAACGCATCTACCATGATTGGCACGACTGGCGTTTCTGACATTTCGCGATATTCGTAGGAATGCGCCAGAAGCAAAAGTATCGCTTGGCGGATAGGTAACGGCACATCGTCCGGCGTATCGCCGTATCCCGCTTCGAACTCAACTTCCAAAGTGGTAAATTCGGCCAAATAGTCCGTCCAATCATGACCAGACTTTAACCTGACTTGCGCCGGGGCGCGGCGTCTGGTCACCGTATAGTCTGTGTTCGGAATATCTACCGCTTGATCATTTTCTGCTATCAATGTCAGCCGTATCACGCCGAGCAATGGCGGGCGCGGCAGGGCGATGCATTTACCCGCCGGGACGGCGCTGCGGAAAACAAAACTGCGGCGGATTAATGTCCGGCCTATCATGTTTTCTACCCGGTGGCGGGCGGTTTTGATCAGAGTATTTATGAGCGCATCTTCATCTGTGCCGTCAACCCGCAAAAAGGTTTTGGCATAGGCAAGATCAATCGGCTCCACCGCAGGGGCGGCCAAATCTATTAGGGACATATTTTTCTCGAAATTGTAGGGTGGATTAGCGCTCTTGCGCGTAATCCACCTTTGGGGATCGCCGCATGGTGGATTACGGCTAAGAAGCCTAATCCACCCTACAAAGATATATAATAGTTTGTGTAAAAGTTGGCTGTCTCCGCACAAGGGGAGAACGGAGACAGCCTTTGCCGTGCAAGCGTTTGCCGGCAAGTTCGTGCAAGCGGGGATTAACTCGCAGCGAATTTCAGAAGCTTGATGGCATTGAAATCCTGAATACCACCGCCGACGCGCTTGGTTGTGTAGAACAACACATAAGGCTTGGCAGAATATGGATCGCGCAGAACACGCACACCTTGGCGATCAACAATAAGATAACCACGGCGAAAATCACCAAAGGCAACAGAAAAACTATCTAGCCCAATATCCGGCATATCTTCGACCTCAACCAATGGATAACCGAGCAAAGATGATGGTTGGCCAGCCGCCTGAGCCGGTTGCCAAATATAATTGCCATCAACATCCTTAAATTTACGCAAAGCGCCGACCGTGCGGCGGTTCATCATAAAGCTGGCACCTGTACGGTAACGCGGCTTGGGTGCATAGATGAGGTCAATTAACGCATCAATTGGTGCAGTACCGTCAAAAGCGCCGTCCGTTCCTGTAGCTACATAGCCAACATTACCCCAAGTCTGGGTCGCATCCGCGACATTGGTATAGTTCAAGATACCGCTCGGTTTATTGATGCCGTTCCCGGTGGCGAAAGCTGCCGTTTCTTGCGCAGCAAATACATCACGGACTTCATCGGCCAACCACCCGTCAACATCAGCAACACCGTCGTCTAGCAAGATTTGCGTAGCCGCAGGCATGGCGTAAAGTTCACCAGAAGGGAAATCCAACAACTCCAAAGCTGGTGCAGTGGTTTCGGGGCGGGCATCAATTTCCCCAGCCCAACCAGATGTTGCACCGCCAGCGCTAATGGGCTTTTTGAACACACCTGCACCAATACGGCGAATGCTGGAGATTGAGCGAAACGGCGAACTTTCAGCGAGTGCACGGTCAATACGGCTCTCGGTTTCGGCAGGTGCAACAAAGCCGCCCTCTGCATCAACTCCGGAGCTTAGACCTTTACTTTCCAGCAAACTGAGGGCGCTGCCATCGCCTGTGCGGATATAAGATGACCAAGCTGATTTCGCTTCACCATTATCTGAACCCGAGCCAATATGCGGTTGCGCATTTTTGATGGACAATCGCTCAATACGGCTGGTTTGTTGATCCAGTGCCACGTTAAGACGTTCGACTTTATCCGTCAGTAATGTATCAGCAGACTGCTTGGCTTCAATTTCTGCCAAACGTTGATCATTGGCGTCTTTGAAAGCCGCAAATGTAGCCGAGAAATCAGCTTGGGCAGTCTGCAATTCTGCAGTTTTTACCATTTTAATCTCTTTGCTTTTAGGGGTAGGTTTTGAGTTTCTCACATTTTTCTCCTGTGTGAGTTTGAAAGTTCCTGATCAGTTTGATCATTAGGAAACAGATCGTCGATTTGAGTGATGCGCGCGCGGCGCAACATTGGGAAGGCGACGATAGAAACCTCCCAAAGATCAAGTTCAATAAGTTCGCGGCCACCGCTCAAAGTGCGGCTCCGGACGGTGCGGTATCCAATGGAAAGTCCGCTCATGGCACCAGAGCGAACCAAGCGCGCCGTGCGGTCAGCCCGGCTGTCACCAAGGAAAATATCGCCCGAAACAAACAGCCCCGTAGCGTCCTCGAACATCCGGCGCCACACCCCGATAGGTTGTTTGGTTTCGTGAGCAAAAAGCATGGGCAATCGCCCGGCTTTTAGGGATAAAAGACTGGCGGCAAAGGCACCGCGCCGGACAGTATCACCGCCCATATCTCTTTTGCCAAATAGACTGGCATAGCCGGATATGCGCATATGAGACATATGCGGTTTGAAATATGTGTTCATGTTGGTTGGTTCTCTTAAAATATTTTTTACTCCTTCCCCCTTAAATGGGGGAAGGAGATTAGTTATTCTCTTGATTCAGGCGTAGCTCTATCCGCTCTAGCGACTGCCTTGCCATGGTCATCTGTTCTTCAATGCGGGCCATGCGTTCCGCCATTGGCGGACTGGTCATTGTGGTTTTTTCCAGATTTTGTAGCCGGGCTTCCGCCGCGCCGCCCCACATTAAGGCGCCCGCACTCTGGATAGCCAACGTCACGATAATACCGATACCAACGGTACGGTCGAGTTTGAACGCATTCATTGCACGACCTCCACAGTGAGGCCTGCCCGGATTCGTTTCTCGTCATCGCTCATAAAAGCCACATCATTTAAGGCTTTCCACCGCGCCGCCCGCTCTAATGCCAAGGCCGGGATATTATCTTCATCTGCAACAATCCGGAAATCATCACCGTACCAATCTGCCAACCAAGTGCCGAAACTATCGGCAGTTTTACGCACCAGCGGTAAGATGGTTTGTCGCCAAAATGCCAAATTGGCTTCTTTATAATTGGCATAGGTATTATCACCCGGAATACCGAGCAACATTGGCGGCACCCCAAAGGCCAGTGCAATTTCCCGTGCCGCATCGCGCCTTGCATTGAGAAAATCCATATCGGTGGGACTCATGCTCATTGCTTTCCAATCTAATCCACCTTCAAGCAATAAAGGTCGCCCTGCCGCGCCTGCCCCAGTGTGTTTTTTATCCAACTCAGATTTAAGCCGCGCAAATTGCTCGTCGCTCAAATGCTCTGAACCGCCCGTGCCTTTATATATTAACGCCCCGCTTGGCCGCGCCGAATTTTCTAGTAGAGCTTTTGTCCACACCCCGCCCGCATTGTGTACATCTACTGCCTTGGCGGCGGCTTCAAGCGGTGAAAATCCGTAAATATCATCGGTCGGATGAAACAGGCGCATATGATGAATGGACGAACGGCCACTCACTGGATCAGTCACAAAGCGTCGCCGTTTGCCGCCAACCTCATAGTCCCAGGCACTCGGCCAACCTGTATGGTCGGTCACAGCCCGCATTCTATCTGGCCGCAGGTTGAATAGTGCGGCAGGATTCTCATCTACAACAACCGCCTCGACAAAACTATCGCCGCTAAGATGCAGATAACCGTAATAAGCTTCAAAAAATTCAACTCGTGATGTTTTCGGGTTTGGCTTACGTAACAATCGCGCCGCCGGGTCGCCGCTCTCACATACGGAACCACGCCGCACACAAAGTGGTACAGATGCCGCTGCCTCAGCTATTAAACGAATACAGCGGTAGGCAATGGCATTTTGTTGGTAACCTTCGCGGGCTAAAGCCCCATAATTGCGAGGCGTCCAATGGGCTGAGTTCGCCAATTGCAATGCCACCAAAGGTGTGCCGGAGCCTGTATTCGAGCCAGCATCTGATTTTATATTAGGCGAACGCATTAACGCAGCCTGCAGCCAGTTTTTCATAAGATATCCAAGTTTAGATTTTCGGAGGTCTAAATCAGTGCTGTTGTAAAGCCCAATTTTGACCATGAATGAAAACTACCCTAGCTAGGGGAGCCATGGATCTATCTCTTGTGTTTTCTCACAACCTACTGTTTTTTATGAATATTTTATTGCGAAAAACAAGGATATAGTTTTCCGTCGTCGTTATAGACTTTGGCTTTCCAGAGCAAAAACTCAAAGGTTTCGAGATTTACACCCGCTTCTCGTGCTAAGCTACACCCATCAAGGAAACCATTTGGGGCGCTTCATCTTTGCCCAAATACTTCAGGGCAAGGGTATAGCTTTTGCGCGCATCTAGGCGCAGGTTTTGCGCACCGAGCATAGAAGCAATTGTGATCGCTCCACGGTAGGCAGTAATCGCCGATTCGATCGCATCACTATCATTCTCGTTTTTGCCAACATTTAAGAGTACATCGCCAAGTTTTTTCTGGATACGGGCAGTGTCGATTTGGGCAGTGTCCTGGGAATATAATTCTTCTGAAGATCGCAGAGTATTTACGGCATCAATGAGCGGTCTTATCTCGCCAGTTTCGTGCGCCAAAGCAATCATGCGCAGAGCCATTTCGCGGTTAAGCTGTGCTAATTCTACGGTCACTTCTTTGTGTTTGCGCCGTAATGTAAATTTTTGGCTAAATGCCATCTTCTTGCTCCACAAACGTAATATATCCGTTTACATGACACTTTATGGTTAAAGATGTTTTAAACATCAAGGTAAATAAGGCATTAATATTACAAGAATTGCTTCCATATGCTTCGGGCAAATTGGCTAAAGTCATCACCAGTGTTGATCCGCACTAATAACATCCCTGCATTTTTAAAAATAGCATCCTTAAACTCGTCAACCATTTGCGCTTCATCGCCTTTATGGGAGCTTCCGTCTAATTCAACGCTGCACAAAAACCGCCCGGTATTATCGCACAATACAAAATCCACATGGCGAGATTTTATGCGCCCCCTATATTGCCAGCGCAGGCGTTTGTCTTTGAAATTACCGCGAACCTGTAAAATATCTTCCAGCCGGACTTTGGCCATAACGTGAAACCCGTCGCGTTTATGTCGGTTAAGCGCCGCAAAAAGTGCTAACTCGGAGCGGTTGACAAACAAACTTTGCCTTGCTTCGTAGGCGAACAGCGAAGCTTGGTTCGCTTTGGTGCTCTTGGGGTCTTGCCACTTTGGTCGTCGCAGGAAAAATCCTGCTACCAACAAACCGCAAACCAAAATGATCGCTATCAACTCCATGGAACATACAGTGAACAATCAAGCGGACGAACGCAAGCCTTATATCATCCTGACTTGTGGATGAGTTCTGGGTTTTAGCAATAAATCCGTAACCGCCCAAACCAGCGCATCAGCACGATCAGGCGATTTACGCAAGTTGCCGTGCGCGCCCATCATACACAATTCGTCTTCCAACTGCGTAAAACTTCCCGCATGTTTGACCTTGCCTTGCTCATACAAAGCAGCAACAGGTTCAGCACGAGCAACCTTTGATTTGGACGCATAGACCGTGCGCACCGGTGCTTGCTCATCAATCGCGTCCAACATGGTTTTGACCATATCGCCGCCTTGGTTGATCTCTGCCAGTAAATAATCCGCGTCCCATTGTTGCCATAGCTTTACGGCCAAAGCAGCCCATTTGTCGGGCTTCAAACCTTGCACAGTGGCGTCGTGTAATATGTACACTCTGGCCTGTGCGCCAAACCCGACCCGTGTTGCAACAATCAAACCACAGGCATCAGCCCGCGAACCGCTCGTCGCAGGGGGATCAATTGCCACAACGGTTTTTTGTGTCTCTTTTGGCGCAGCGTCGACCCGAACACTGTCGATCAAAGCCCGTGTCCACAACGCCCCCTCTCTATCCTCTATGATCTCGCCGTTTAATTCTTGGCGTCCCAACCGCGTACCACCGTAAATTTCGTAGACTGACTGCATAAAAGTCGGCGATAAATTTACGGCATTGTCTTTTGTGGTTGCGCGGGTCACTTTCACGTCCGGCTCCAGCATCAATTTCTTTAATCCGGGCAAAGGCTTGGGCGTTGTCGTAATCACCAATTGCGGTTCACCCCCAAGCCGCAAACCCAGCCGCAAATTCGACAATGTATCGTCCGGATAAGACCAAGCACAAAACTCGTCCGCCCAGGCGCAATCAAATTGTGGCCCACGCAAACCGTCCGGGTCTTCGGCTGAAAACACATATGCCACTGCGCCATCTTTCCATTCAAGCCGACGGCGCGACGATATATATCTTGGCCGATCTTTCTCTGGCCCGATATTAAGTAGCCCACTTTCCCCGCCTATCATAACTTCACGGGCATCATTATAAGTTGAAGCCACCAATGCGATCCGTTTTTTGTTGTTATCCATCACCTGCTCGCGCACCCACTCCGCCCCTGCCCGCGTCTTCCCGGCGCCGCGCCCTCCAAGTAAAATCCAAATTAGCCATTTCCCCTTTGGAGGCTCTTGGTCAGGGCGACGTGTTTTATGCCAAGCAGATAATTTTTTAATATGGTGGGTGATGATCTTACCGCCCATAAGCTGTAACTCGGCGGCAAGTTCTTGCTCAGTCATTTAAATTTACCACTTCTAAAAATAAGCGCTGCCAACTCCGCCGCCAAAGCTTCTTCCTCCTCGGGTGTGAAACTTTGCTCGTGCGGCAAATGTATATTGTCAATTCTTTCGTTCAGCGTGATAGTTTCTTTTATGTTCTTTAGATGGCTGGAAGTTTCCCTGGCGTTCTTCTCTGCTTCTATCTCGCCGCCTAAATCACTAACATGAGTAATAAGAGCATTCACCCGTTTGATCAGTTGGCGAGTGTCTATTCGCAAATCAGCCATAGCTTTGTCGCGCGCGTCAGCCCCATAGCCATTTTCGACCTTAGACTGAATTATTGATAAAGATGTGGATTTGTTTTTTTGATTAAGTTTTGTCATATCCACAATATGGGGGTACACAAAACACCATGGATAAGATTTATGTAATTTGAGAGATCTGGTAAATTAAGTCTATTATTTCAAAAGGTTGTCAAACTAAACTACTTAGATTTTTTACCTAACTACCCTCTGGAAATATCCTTAGCAATTCCGGGTTCTTGATGTGTAGATCACGTTGTGGGAAGGCGATTTCTATATTGGCATCGCGCAACGCGGCGTCTATGGCCATGTGTAATTCGTGACTTACGATAAATCTTTGGGTGAAATCGCGCAGAAATACCCGTAAATCGAAGTCCAACGTACTGTCGCCGAAGCCGAGGAAAAGCACTGTTGGCTCTGGATTATTCAGCACATTTGGATTTTGCTTGATGGCTTCGAGCATTGTTTTATGAGCGAGTTCCGTATCCGAACCATAAGCAATCCCGACCTTGATAATCAGGCGTGTCACTGGGTTGGCAAGCGTCCAATTTGTCACTTGTTGGGTTACCAATTCTTGATTTGGGATGAGTATTTCCTTGTTATCAAGATCAAGCAAAGTCGTGGCACGAATTTGAATGCGGGTGACAGTACCGCTAATTTCCCCGATCGTCACATAATCACCAATACGCACCGGGCGTTCAAACAAGATAATAAGCCCGGAGATAAAATTAGCGAAAATCGCTTGCAGGCCAAAACCAATACCAACACCAAAAGCGGCAACAATCCATTGCAATTGCGACCACTGTGTGCCGAGTTTATCAAAGGCGACCAAAACGCCGACTAGAAAAATAATGTAACCTAAAACAGTAACAATCGCAAATCGGGAGCTTTGTGCCATATTAACCCGTTTGAGCACAAACATTTCGAGGAAACCTGGCAGATTGCGCGCCGCGAGCCAGGTGATCAACCCTATGCCGAGCGCCTGCATAACATTCCATAATGTAATCGGAATTGGTTGCGGCCCATCAGGGGTTGTGACATCCATATATGACCAAAGTTCAACATCATCAAACACGGAAAGAGCCGGTAAAATATTGCTCCAGAGCGCCCACAGCCCGCCTATAGTCACAACAAATACGGTTACATTAATCAATTGCTTTGATTGGCGGTTGATGGTTTCCAAATCAATACTGTCTGTATCCACTTTCGGCACTGGTATCTCACCGCGCTCTTCAGCGGCAGCTTTTTCCATACGCTCCTTGACGGCACGGTCCCGCCGGGCGCGTGCCTGCTCCAAAGCCAAGCGCCGCTGGGCAATGACTAGTGTACGCTTCAATAAACCATGAACAATATAGGCAGCCAACAACACACAAAAGGAAAGAAAGAAACGAGATAACAAAAGACGAGCCGTCTCGAAATACCCTAATGCTGCTAATAATGCTGTGCCGAGTGGGACAATAACACCCAGTGCAAGGAACCAACGTTCATTGCGCAAATAAATACTGTCAGTTTCACGGCTTCGAGCCGTGAATACTTTTGAGCGCGACCACGCGATTTTCAAAGAGAACCACGCAATGCCCAGCGCGCCAATTAAAAAACCGAAAACGCCCAGAGAAACCGTACTGGAATCAAAATCCAAAATACCATTGGCTAAACCCGCCAATATAATACTGATGCTCATCACAATAGCCAACCAAGGAATATGAGTCTGCAATTGATTGCGTAATTGACGATCAACCCGGAAATGCAGATCAAACAAACCGCCCTTAAAACTCCATGCCCGCAAACATAAAAACACAAAGAGCGGCCCAACCAGAATAAAACATAAGCGCGACAAGGTTTTGACAAAAGCGGATTCAGAGCCAGAATAGGCAAAAACTACACCAACAATGCCAATCAGGCCAACGGTAATAACTGAGCGCGCAATCCCGTCAAATAATGCCAATGGTGTTAAACTATAGCCATCTTTTTGCACGCGACCAACACGGGATCCCATCGCCGAAATTGTGGGCTTTAAACGCTCGCGCACCATATGTAATGCGGCCAAAAACCCGAGAGCCAGAAATACAAGAAAATATGTATTGCGTAATCCACTCACGAAAGCCTTGCCTGTTGCCGCCAAATTCTCACCTGTAAATGTTTGCACCATACCTTGCACAACTTTCCCTGGCCAAGTAAATCCAAGTGGCTCTGTGCTCGGCAACCATAACAATCGGCTATCCAATAATTCGCACAGGGTTTTCACTTCTTTCAGATACTGATTGTGCAAAGCGTTGACTTCTTCCAGTTTACGGGTGCGTAAAGACGACACCGTAGCCAACTCGTTCAAATGCCCACGGCGACTGTCATAAGCCCGTTGCAAGTGCTCGGTGTCAGTTTCGCTTAGTGCGGGTGTGACACCGTTTTGAAGGTCATAAACTCGTTTTAACGCGTGAACATCCAACGGTGTCGCATTAAAAATATCCAAACCCTCTTGAGTTGTGATGCGCTGAAACAGAGCATCTTGCAAATCTATTTCACGTTTTTTGATTTGTTGTTGGATAGTCGATATACTCGGTTGTTTCTTGCGCAAGCTGCGTAAATGCTCGCCGTAAGCTTTGTTTACTTTTCGGCTATCAAGGATTTGCTTTGTAACATTGGCATCTAGGCGGACTTGTTGTAATTTAATATTAATGTCAGCTTCTATTTCCGGTAAGTCACCCTCAGATTTTGCAATGTCCAGGTTTTGCTGTGCTAGCACGACATTTTCCAAGGCATAAGCTTGTACGACTGGATGATCCGATAAAAATTCCTCGGCTTCTCTTTGCGCATCCTCAAGCCGCACTAATGCATCGTCTGTACGGGCAAAACCAGTACGTTCTTGTAGTGCGGATACCAAATCATTGGACTGGTTAATTTGTGCAGCATTCAGGCTTATCCGTTTATCCAGCACTTTGCGCCTTGCGGCGATGCTGGCAATTTCTTGTTCTAGCGCCCGTTTTTTTTGTCGCTCCGCATATAAATTAGCCCGGCTTAGGGCGGTGGCAGCTTGTTCAAATTTGCTAACATTTTCGCTGTTTGCACTATTTAGATTGGCAATACGCCCGGCTATGCCCTGCTCTAGGGCGGCTATTTCTTCCAAAGCCTGTGCAGGGCGCGTATCCAAGGCTTGCCGCTCCTGTTCGTACTGGCTCTTCAGCCCGCGCAAAGTCGTCACTTTCGCCCGTTCTTGCACGAGGTTTTGTTCTAACTCGCCCAAGCTTTGCCCACTATAATCCCGCATCATGTCCGCCCGCGAACGGCGCAGGGTCTTGCGTACATCTATGGTGTCTTGCTCCAAAACCTTGATAAGCCCCGGCGCATTTTCCAATTGGGCGGCAAAATCCTTCGCTAACAATTCGCTGGCCTTGCCCTCAGCAATTTTAGCACGCGCATTTTTATACAAATCAACAATTAGCGTTTTGTCTTCATCGGAGATATTAGCATCCGATTCTATGGCTAAGGTAGAGGCTTTAAGTTCGGCCTCCGAAATCGGAACCGTAAGTGGGGATTGTTCGTTTTTATTTTGTGCAAAAGCAGCCAAGCTGGCACCCATAGCCATCAGCAAGACAGAAAAAAATACGAATATAAATTTGCGCGCAAACATGCCAGCCCGTTTCCTTAATGCCCGTTTCCTTAGGTACTCTCCCAACATAGCCAGTTAAAGGTAAAATAATAGTGATTATTAAGGTTTCCAGTTTTACATTTCCTCTTGGCAAAGTCCGTAAGAAGCCGCATATACAATTTTTTGCATATCAACCTGGAGAAGACCATGAGAGAAGCCGTTATTGTATCCACCGCCCGCACCCCCATTGGCAAGGCCTATAGAGGCGCATTTAACGCCACCCCCTCCCCGACCCTAACCGGGCACTGCATTGACGCGGCGGTTAAACGCGCTGGTCTTGAGGGCGGCGAAGTTGATGATGTAATCATTGGCTGTGCCATGCAGCAAGGCGTACAAGTGACCATTGGCCGTAATTCCGTGCTCGCCTCCTCACTTCCTGTAACAGTCGCGGCGCAAAGTATAGACCGCCAATGCTCAAGCGGCATGATGGCGATTGGTATTGCCGCCAAGCAAATCATCTGCGACGGTCACCAAATCGCTATTGGCGGCGGGGTTGATAGTATATCCATGGTTCAGACCGCTGAAATGCGCTATGCGGTCGACCCAAATGTCATCGCCAACCACCCCAATGCCTATATCCAAATGATCGACACGGCGGAAATTGTCGCCAAGAAATACAGCGTTAGCCGGGACGCCATGGACGAATATGCCGCACAGAGCCAAGCCCGCACCCACGCCGCCCAAGAAGCAGGCAAATTCGACGACGAGATTGTGCCGCTCACTGCGACCATGAAAATCCAAAACAAAGAAACGGGGGAAATCTCCGAAGCTGAATACACGCTGGACAAAGATCAAGGCAACCGCCCCGGCACCACCGCCGAGGGCCTATCAGGCCTAAAACCAGTACGCGGGACGGACTTCACCATCACCGCAGGCAATGCTAGCCAGCTTTCGGACGGTGCTAGCGTTAGCGTCCTCATGGAAGCAGGCGAAGCCGAGAAACGCGGACTGGAACCCTTAGGCATATATCGAGGCATGGCCGTAGCTGGCCTAGAGCCAGAAGAAATGGGCATAGGCCCCGTCTTCGCTATCCCGAAACTCCTAGCCGCCAACGGACTAAAAATGGACGATATTGATCTGTGGGAGCTAAATGAAGCTTTCGCCGTGCAAGTTATCTATTGCCGCGATAAATTGGGCATCCCAAACGAACGCCTAAATGTAAACGGCGGCGCCATATCCATAGGTCACCCCTACGGCATGAGCGGCGCCCGCATGGTCGCACACTC
>JALSHE010000084.1 GCA_026982415.1 Robiginitomaculum sp. | reverse complement strand
GCAATCCGCCCTGCCCGTGCATTGGGCGTGGTTTTGGGGTCGGAAATCATGAAGAATGCAAACAGTAACAATGCCCCGCTTTGCATTTGGTGTATGGGGATAGCCATAGGGTCACCAACCCACAGCGCCCGCCCGAATAGTAGTGCCGCGTAAAACCCAAGGAATGCACCTGTTAAATCCAAACTCTTGGCCTTGGTCGTCACCAAAACCCCAAGCCCGGCAAACCATAGCGCCAGCAAGGGCGCAGTGCCCCACTGCCCCGGCGACACCCAAGCCCCCGTGAACAATAGCGCCACAACAACGATGCCAAAATTGGCCGGGTTAAAGATATGCTTGCCGTTCACACGGATAAGATATTTGGCCGCAATCGCCAAAACACCAGCGGTTATGGATAAACTGACCGAACCAGTGCGCAATAAGAGCGTCAGAGACAAAGATGAAATCAGCGGACTACGCACATCAAACTTACGGCGCAAAACCTTATCGCCAACAAACTGCGTACCCAGCGCCGAACCAATCACTGCAAGCGCATGCCACCACGGAATGTGAAACCCGAATTTTGAAACCCCCAGCAGGATGAGGCTAGAGAGAATACCAATCTGATAATGACGCGGATCCAGCACACAAAACCGCCAAGCCTTGGCAAGTTGTAGTCTAAATGTCTGTGCCCGAAAAAAGTCCATACCGCGTAATACCACAAAGATTGAGGCAAGAACATGGCACAGCTGTAGTTATTGTATTACATTATGGTAGGGTGAGGTGTTTCATATCCTCACCCCGCTCGCGGGGGAGGTGCCGTAGCGAAGCGAAGGCGGAGGGGGAATCCGCTATCGCTACAAAAATCCTCTAAGATAATTATCACACAATTTGCCTTTCTGTTTCAACTTGTGTCAGGTGATGTGAAAACTTGCTTCCCCCTCCGCCTGCAAGGGCAGGCACCTCCCCCACAAGAGTGGGGTGAGGATAAATTGCTATTTCTTATGTTTCAAAGCATTAAACAAAATTGAAATTTTGCGCAGATTTGTTCTCTGGTTAGGCGCGGTGCGTGCAGGAAGCCTCTTGGTTTTTAAACGCACCGCAACGACGCCAGAGGGCAAAGATGCCAAAATTTCCCCAGACGGGTATCATCAGAACGGAATATCGTCGTCCATATCAAAATTCTCGGCTGGGCCTTCTTGAGCGGATGCAGAACGCGAACCACCGCCGCCGCCTGAACCACCACCTTGGCCGTAGCCTGGGTCTTGATTGTAGCCACCGCCTCCACCGCCGCCGCCAGAATTACGGCTGTCGAGCATGATTAGCGTGCCGCCAAAACCTTGCAGAACCACTTCGGTGGTATATTTATCATTGCCGTCGCGGTCTTGCCATTTACGGGTCTGCAGACTGCCTTCAATATAAACCTTAGAGCCTTTTTTCAGATAGTTTTCCGCAACCCGCACAAGCCCGTCGCCAAATATCACCACACGGTGCCACTCGGTTTTTTCGCGCTTCTCGCCCGTGTTTTTATCTTTCCAGCTTTCGGATGTCGCAATACTCAGCGTACACACCTTGCCCCCATTATTCATAGAGCGAATTTCAGGGTCATTACCCAAATTCCCAATCAACGTAACTTTATTCAATGAACCAGCCATAATACTCCACCTTAACTATATTTGTTCTAATTATGTTCCCAAAGCCCAAACGAGTCAAGCCACAGGTTTAGCCAATGGTTTGCCGCAGGAAAACGATTCTGTCTATGGGGAAATTATGTTGTTAATCTCTTTTGGAGCAACTCTATTTCGGCTTACGCTTTTTACGCTTTAACTTAGC
>JALSHE010000083.1 GCA_026982415.1 Robiginitomaculum sp. | reverse complement strand
ATATAGATTGTGGCACATTGGGACAAATGGATGCTTTCCAAAACAAGAGAGCCAATATGAATATATTCATCAAAGAAGTCTCACCTACTTCTGTCTCAGTTTCAATAAATGTTTTTGGAAATGCGACTGTAACAACAATGGCTGGCAGTGCGTATGCGACAAGTAAAGACGTTGAATGTGTATCAACTGGTTCATTAGAAAAATCAATACTAGACGCAGTAAAACAATAATTCTTACTTAAAACCTCCACAAAACCCGCTCATTCACGCGAAAGCGGGAATCCAGTTTCTATCAAGGATGTGCGAGCAAAGCTCGCTCTTTATTCGCTGGATACCCAGTCGTAGCTGGGTATGAGCGGCGATTAATATAATGTTTGCTCCCTTACATAAACCCCTGCGGGTCTATGTCTATGGCGAATTTTATCTTGTGGGGTGGGCGGATGCGGGATTTCCATGTGCGCATATAGGCTGAGAGGTTTATATTTGGTTCTGATTTTATCAGGAGGCGCCTGCGGTGGCGGCCTCGTAATATGGTGATGGGGGCTTCGCTTGGGCCTAGGATTTCTATGCCCTCGGCGCGGGGCGCAGCGTTTAAGACTTTGCGGGCGAAATCGTTGGCTTTGGCGGCGTCGGGCGCGGATATGATGATGGCGGCTAATTTGCCGTAAGGCGGGAGGCCGAGGATTTCGCGCATGCCCAGTTCTGCGGATATAAAGCCCTCCCGGTCGCCCGCCGCCAAAGCCACCAGCGCTTCATGGTCTGGCATATGGGTCTGGATGAGCGCCCTGCCCGGTTTATCGGCGCGGCCTGCCCGGCCTGCGACTTGTACCAAGGTTTGATATGTCCGCTCCCCTGCCCGGAGATCACCACCACCCAAACTAAGGTCACCGTCCACCACACCCACAAATGTCAGGTGCGGGAAGTTATGGCCTTTGACCACCATTTGCGTGCCGACCATAATGTCTATTTCGCCGCTGGCCATGGCCGCCATGCGTTCGCGGATACGTTCGGGATTGCCCGCCGTGTCCGACGACAGAATTTCTATGCGGGCGTCCGGGAACAGCTTGGCAGCTTCTTCGGCCACCCGCTCCACACCCGGCCCCACAGGCGTCAATGCGCCCTCCGTTTTGCATTCCGGGCAAGCGGTTGGCATGGGCATGGAGTATCCGGTGTGGTGGCATATTGCTCGCCCAGTGCGTTTATGCTGCACCAACCAGCTATCCGTATCAGGGGATTTAAGCCGCTCCCCACAAGAGCGGCATATTATCAAAGGCGCATAACCACGGCGGTTCAGATAGAGCATAGCCTGTTCACCGCGCGATAGAGCTTCGGTGACGCCGTCTATTACAGGCTGGGACAAAAAGCACCCCGCGTCCGGTTTATGGTCTTTCAAATCCACCAGCGCCACATCTGGCATGGTCGCCGCACCGGGGCGTTCTGGTAATATCACATGGTGATAACGCCCCGAACGAGCATTGGTCAGACTTTCTAACGACGGTGTCGCCGAAGCCAACACCACCGCCGCGCCGGCTAATTTGCCGCGCACCACAGACATATCACGCGCATTATAAATGACACCCTCGTCTTGTTTATAGGAACCGTCATGTTCTTCGTCGACCACGATGAGCTGCAAATCCGCGAACGGCAAGAACAGCGCCGACCGCGCGCCGACCACCAGCCGCGCTCGCCCGTTATGAACCTCGCGCCACACCCGCCGCCGCGCGGCATCGCCCATGGCCGAGTGCCACTGGGCTGGCTCTGCGCCGAACCGTTCTGCAATCCGCTTCAGCCCCGCCTGGGTCAGAGCAATTTCGGGCACCAATATCAACACCTGTCC
>JALSHE010000082.1 GCA_026982415.1 Robiginitomaculum sp. | reverse complement strand
ACCGCGTCAGGCAAACATGTTTTGCAAGCCACCGTTTATTCCAAGTCAGTTTTGCGGGCGGTTGCGGGGGCGCTGGAGGAAAAATTTGATAATATCGACTATTTCCCATCCTACGAAATCGTAACCAACCCCGCCAACCGAAGCACTTTTTACAATGAAAACCTACGAACGGTGCGTGATGATGCGGTTGAAATTGTCATGAAACATTTTTTTGCCTCCCACGCCAAAGCCAGCCCTCAGAGTGCAGAGCCAGAAGTGGATGTTGCCCCGGAATCCGAGGAACTGGATGTTCAGTGTGACGAGTATATTCTAGAAAGCTTCCGGACATGAATACATTGAAAAAAGTTCTCATTCTGGGCGGGTCAATGACAGCCGCTTGGAAGCTGATGAGTGAGGCGGATTATGCCACTTTTGGCATAGCTCCTAAAGTGGTGGTGTGGCATGCGCGAGCTTGGCGTTTTGCCGAGAATAACGCACCTTTCAGGATTGAAGATAACGTGCTTCATTTTGATAAAGTCATCAACCAAAGCCGCTATTTCGGGAAGCCTGGCAGCCCCATGCCCGCCAACGGGGCATCCGAACCGATAGCGCTAGACGAAATTAGCGGTGTGGTTTTTACGCAACCCACAACCGAGCGCGCCTTTTTCCACCAGCTCTTTCAAATGGGGTATTACGCCTATGCTCCGGCCTTGGAAGAAACCGTTCCAAATAAAAACCCAGTCTCGCCCAGTGCTATTTTTGAATGGTGGCGCTCGCATCAGTATTATTCTGAAAAGTTTCTGCAAATCTTATCAAATAACCACCCCGACATTCCGGTTTTTCTGCCTCCGGTGATCCTCCCGCGTGCAGATCAGCCTCGCTTTTCAAAAAACTTTTCCCATGCATTTTGGCTGTTTAATGCGGCCATGAAAAACGAACTGATGAAAAACTACAATGTGCATAGCTGCCTTCAGCCCGCGCAGACATTTGACAAAGAGTCGCTTCATACTAAAGATAGATTTGCAGCACCGGCCCCAGACCCGCACCATTATTCGCCCGAATTTGTAAAAACGGTTTGCCAATCGCCTGAGTTTCAGGAGTTTATTAGCAAACTGCGATGAAGATAGTCGGACGACTCTGTTAAGGAAAGGATAAATATGCCCTCCCCCTATCAAGGCCTGGAAAGCCGGGCATTTTGGAACTCTGCCATTTCCAAGCTCAGCCCGCTGGAGTTGGCTGACGTGTATACGCCTAAATTTCCCGTTTCCAAAGAGACAAATATTTGCGCTGCCGGAAGCTGTTTTGCTCAGCATATCGGCCGACAGTTCAAGCGCCGAGGTTACACATTTCTGGATGTTGAAAAACCGGTTCACCTAATGGAGCCGGAGTTCTATCAGGATTTTGGCTTTGATATGTATTCCGCTCGCTACGGAAATATCTATTCTATGCGCCAATTGTTGCAATTATTCAAACGCGCCAATGGTGAGTTTGAACCGCTGGATTCGGTCTGGGAAAAGGACGGGCGGTTTTATGATCCCTTCCGACCAACCATTGAGCCAAAAGGCTTTGCCAGCCAAAAAGAACTGCTGCTTGACCGTGACTACCACCTGGGTCAGGTCAACAAGTTGTTGAGGGCTACGCAGCTGTTTGTGTTTACCTTTGGGCTTACCGAAGCCTGGATCAACACAGAAGACGGGGCGGTCTTGCCCACATGCCCCGGGACGGTAGCGGGCGAATATGACCGCGACAAATACCACTTTCACAATTTCACGCATGCGGAGGTGCTTGCGGATACAATTGAATTTATCGCGCTGGCTCGATCGCAAAGACCAAGTATGAAATTCTTGTTTACCGTATCACCAGTGCCGCTCACAGCCACCGCAAGCGGGGACCACGTATTGCCCGCGACAGTGTATTCAAAATCTGTGCTGCGCGG
>JALSHE010000081.1 GCA_026982415.1 Robiginitomaculum sp. | reverse complement strand
GGGGACGGGCAAAACATTTTTGGCCACGGCTTATGGTGCGTCTTTATTGGCGCGGGGCGAAGTTGGGAAATTTATTGCTTGCCGCCCTGCCGTAGAAGCCGGAGAAAAGCTTGGGTTTTTACCAGGCGATCTCATGGAAAAAATAGACCCTTATCTGCAACCGATTTACGATGCATTGATTATGGTATTGGGCGCGGACGAGGTTGAGCGGCGCAAAGCCTCAGGCGAGATAGAAGTCGCGCCTCTCGCATTTATGCGCGGGCGGACATTATCCAATGCATTTGTGGTTATCGACGAAGCCCAAAATGCGACTGTGGCACAAATGAAAATGGCGCTCACCCGGCTCGGCGAAGATGCCGCCTATGCGGTTACGGGCGACCCAAGCCAGAGCGACCTGCCCCGTGGTCAACAGTCGGGTCTAGCCCATGCGCTGTCTATCCTCGGCGGCATAGACGATATTTCCATGATAGAGTTTGACGCCGATGATGTTGTCCGCCACCCGCTGGTCGGAAAAATTGTTAAAGCCTATGATGCGGATGCAAAAAACCAGTAATGCCCAAGCCAATTATAGACGACTTCGAAATAGATATTGATATACGCGCCTCAGGCTGGGGTGCTGCCTCAGATTTAACCGCGATTGCACACACCGCAATATCTGCTGCCACCGCCCAATATTGTGCCCGCCCGTTCACGGAGGTTAGTTTGTTATTTACGGACAATGCCCAACTTAAAGACTTAAACCAAACTTACCGCGGCCAAGACAAACCGACCAATGTATTGTCATTTCCTGCGGATGCAGTCTTAGGTGTTCCGATCTTGGGCGACATAGCGCTAGCTTTCGAAGTGATTGCGGACGAAGCACAGGTGGGCAATATCACCCTCGGCGACCATATCACCCATTTGCTCATCCACGGCTATTTGCATCTGCAAGGCCTAGACCATGAAACGAGTGCGGAAGCTGCGGTTATGGAAGCCCTTGAAATAAAAGCGCTAGCAGGCTTGGGAATTGCCAATCCTTATGATAGAGATAACTTGTGACTGAAAATAATTCTTCAAATACCTTTCTAAGTCGGCTCTTTGGCTCCAAAGAAGCGGCGCTACCCGAAAGCGGGCAAGAGCGTAAATCCTTGATGAGCGCGGCGGAAAACTTCCACTCCCTACGAGTCGCAGATGTCATGGTGCCGCGCGCTGATATTATCGCTGTTGCCAATGATATATCCTTGCAAGAACTCACCACATGCTTTCAAGACGCTGGCCATTCACGTCTGCCCGTAAACGGCGAGACTTTGGACGAACCAATCGGGTTTGTACATGTAAAAGACTTGCTGGAATTTTTGGCGCTGGACGCGCCCGGACGGACAGCTAAATCATACCCAAACAAAAATATCATTAAAGACATTCTGCGCCCGGTGATTTTCGTACCCCCGTCTATGGCGGCAGATGCATTGCTCAAGAAAATGCAAATTAGTCGCGTTCATATGGCCATCGTGGTCGATGAATACGGCGGTACGGACGGGCTAGTGACTTTGGAAGACCTCATCGAACCTATTGTCGGTGATATTGAAGATGAGCACGACGATGCTGAGCCGGAAATCATCACCCTAAAGGATAAGCAGGGTCGTGCTTATTGGGAAGCAGATGCCCGCGCCCAAATTGAAGACTTCGAAGCCGTTTTGGGGCGCGATATTGCCACACCTGAACAAGACGGCGAAGTAGATACACTCGGCGGCTTGGTGTTCTTTCTTGCGGGGCGCATACCGGAACGCGGTGAAATTATTCCGCACCCACAAGGCAAAAAAACTGATTTGGGTATGGAGTTTGAAGTTTTGGAAGCTAGCCCTAGACGGGTCAAGCGTTTGCGCCTTCGCCAAACATCCGCTAAAAAGGCGAAATAATGCGAGCGCAATTGGCTCGAACTTTGGCGACCAATGGTTTTCGCGGGTTTGTTCTGACCGTGTTTTTGGGTGCGCTTTCTGTCTTGGGACATGCCCCATTTTACCTATGGCTCGTTACCATTTTTTGCTTTGCGTTTTTGATGTTGTTGTTAGACGGCGCCCACAGCTTGGCTCGCCCGCTTCGTGCTGGCTTTTTGCGCGGGTTTGCGTTCGCACTCGGCTATTTTCTCGCTGGACTTTACTGGATAGGGTCTGCTTTCCTTGCAAGGGGGCCAGAATTTGTACCGATTATGCCGTTCGCGATTTTACTGATGGCAGCCGGACTAGCTTTGTTTTGGGGGTTGGCTGGGTTCTGTTTTATTCTGCTAAGCCGGGATAGGACTAACTCAATCTGGCGTGCCGGAATATTCGCAGGTGTGTTTTTTATTGCAGAGTTTTTGCGCGGGCATATTTTGAGCGGGTTTCCGTGGAACTTGCCGGGTTACATTTTCCCCGCCGGTAAACCCATATCACAAATAGCATATTTAGTCGGCATTTACGGATTGACAGCATTGGTGTTTCTGTTGTCCGCCTGCGTCGCCATATGGATAAGCCGCAAACAAAAATGGCTGCCATTAGTGATGGGGGCCACCCTGTTAGTCTCGTGTTATGCTTATGGTGTGCTGCGCCTCAACAAAGCTGAAATCCAGTATGTGGAAAATGTCAAATTGCGCATCGTTCACGCCAACATCCCTCAGCGCGACAAATTCAACCCTGCCAAATATATCAATACCGCCAACACCTACCTCGAACTTTCTCGGGGCAAAGGTTTTGAGGATGTCACACATATTATCTGGCCAGAAGGCGCTATTCCGGGCTTGATGTTTGAAGACGCAGGCTTGATGGCAGCCATCGATACTCTGTTTAGAGCCGGAGGTAGTACGCCGCCTGTGTTTATTGCCCAAACCTTACGGGCGCAGCCAAGGCCGGGGACAAATAAGCGCGATTATTTTAACGCCGCTACCGCAGTAGTTTTTAAAGATGGCCAAGTTCCGATGATTTCACCCTATTACGACAAACAAAAATTGGTGCCGTTCGGAGAGTTTATTCCCGGCGGCGGGCTGCTTGAAAAAATTGGCCTTCACAGCCTGTCGTCAGCGCTGGAATCCATGACGGCAGGGAAGGATGGCGTCGTACCAGCTTTGCCAGGCTTGCCGCCTGCCAGCATCCAGATTTGCTATGAAATTATTTTTCCCGGCTTTACGGCCCGTTCACAACCTGGAACAGGATCAACAGCAAAATGGATTTTAAACCTGTCCAATGATAGTTGGTATGGGAACTCTACCGGTCCGCGCCAACACATCAACCAGGCGCGCTACCGCGCCATAGAACAAGGCTTGCCCGTGGTTAGGGCGACCTCCGGGGGGGTTTCTGGTGTTATAGACCCATATGGTCGCCAGCTCAATCAATTGGGCTTGGGTCAACAAGGTGTCATTGATACCCGCCTACCTCAGCCAATAAATTCATACAAAATTAATGATAATTATCAACCGCGTGTTAGCTATATTATACTCTTGCTAATTGTTTTTTTGCTAATAGGGTGTAAGGTGTCTATGCACCGAGAAGCTTGACTATTTATAGGTTTCGCGTGCATAATCGGACAGTTGGCGTATTTATTGGGGCGCGAACAAGGTCTAAACACGAACCAACTAAACCAAAGGGATGAAAATATGAAATCACAACACGCACCGCGGTCACCGAACCCGGTAGACACACATGTCGGCACACGCGTTAGGCTGCGCCGTCAGGTTATGAAAATGAGCCAAGAAAAACTGGGAAATGCGCTCGGCGTTACTTTTCAGCAAGTCCAGAAATACGAACGCGGGGCCAATCGTGTCGGCGCATCACGTCTTTGGAAAATGTCACAGGTCTTAGATGTACCCGTAAGCTTTTTCTACGAAGGCCTAGGCGAAGATATGCCGTCCACAGAATTTGGCGAAGGCGATCAAACGCCAATTGTCTATGAGTTCATCAACTCAACCGACGGTGTTTCACTTGCCATGGCAGTTTCCAAGATCAAGAACAAAGCAGTTCGCCGTCAAATTCTTGAGCTGGCTCGTTCTCTATCTGCCGAAGAAGGATAAATATATAAAATTTTCCGGATCGATATGGTGGGTATAAGACCATAAGGTGGTAATCTTCCCGGTGGGTCGAGACGGGTTTAATTGGAAATATAAGAAACCGCCCCCGTAATTGTACAGGGGCGGCAGGAAGATAAAGGTTAAAGCGCAAGAGAGCGCCTTCATTTGCGATTGGCCGCGTTATGAGTTCCTTGTATAAAACACTGATGTAAACATCGAGTGCTGACCTCACCTGCCCTGAGCGCATATAGCGACGCCCAAGGTGATTCCAAAAGACGCAAACCGCTCTAACTACCAAATAGGAATATAGCGAGCGAAACGACCAGCAAAGGTCAATCTGCGCAGGTATCTACTCCAAGAATGGCGACCCCGAGTGGATTTGAACCACTGACCTCAAGATTAGGAATCTTGCGCTCTATCCACCTGAGCTACGGGGCCGTGTAGCGTTTTATAGGCGGTAGTTTACGGTATGCATAGCTTGGATTGTTTTTCTTGTTTTACGAGTGTTTACCTTTGAGGTTGCTTAGGGTAGGATTGCGAAAAATGGTGAAGCGTGAAATTGGGATATTTACATAAAACATATATATATGTGGTGGTGGGCGCACTATTTACCTTGGCATTTTCGCTACCGTCTTATTCTAAGATTACATCCGGCGGCGTTAGTGAACGTGCCGCGCTAACGGCTGGCGAAAACGGGCGGGTGGCGCGTGTGATTGACGGCGATAGTTTGGTTCTTGCGAGCGGGCTTAAGGTTTCGCTATCGGCTATTCAGGCGCCTAAACCCAAATGGAAAGATAAGCACGAAGCATGGCCATTGGCGGATGAAGCGCGGGAAACTTTACGCACCTTAACCGCAGGCAAGACCGTAAAGCTATTTTACGGCGGTGACAAGCGCGACCGTTATGACCGCGCGGTGGCACAGGTGTTCACTTTGGACGCCAAGGGAGAGCCGGACATCTGGCTGCAACAAGCCATGGTCAAGGCAGGCATGGCGCGGGTTTATTCTTGGGGTGGTTACCAGCAAGATAATTACACCCTATACCGCGCAGAAACATCGGCTCGCAAGGCCGGACGCGGTATTTGGAACAGCAAAGCAACAGACGGGTTTTACGATATACGCAAGCCAGACCCCGACCCGCTGGTGCAATATGTAGACAGTGTACAAATCGTCGACGGCATTATCATAAAAACTGCCGACGTTCGCGGCACCATATATCTAAATTTCGGCGCAGATTACAAAACCGACTTCACCATAGCCATCCCTAAAAAATCCCGCAAATTTTTCAAAAAAGCCAGCTATGACCCACTCACCCTAACCGGCGCCCGTGTCCGCGTTCGCGGCTATATAGAACTATACGGCGGCCCAATAATCTGGCTAAACGACCCAAACAGGTTAGAGGTTTTGGATTGAGTCTACCAAAAACCCGATGAAATAAAATTAACCAAATCTTTGCCTTATTTTTGCCTTTCATTAACCATAGGCTTGCATTCTGGGTGGCCGCTTATGGAGGATATTGTGCGTACTATTTTATTAAAACCATCGATTACCCGTTATTTACCCCACATGCTATTGGCGCTCATACTTGCTATGGGGCTTGGGCTTTCAGGCTGTGCGACGACCCAGAGCGACCCGACGGCGAATAAACAAACGCAAAACGAGCAAGGGCAAGCCGCAACCTATAATGAGAACGAGCTCGTTTCTGCCCTCTCGACCCATCTGGGTGTGACGGCGGAAAGTGCCGGCTCTATGATCGAACGCCTGTTTCGTAAACAAGGCCGCCCGGTTGGTTATATTACCGGACAAGAAGGCGGCGGCGCATTTATTGTTGGTCTGCGTTACGGCGACGGAACTTTATGGATGAAAGACGGGCGCTCGCAAAAAGTTTACTGGCGCGGGCCAAGTGTTGGTTGGGATTGGGGCGGTAATGCCTCCAAGGTGTTCACACTGGTATATGATTTGGACGACCCAAATTATATTTATCGCCGCTTCCCCGGTGTTGACGGTTCGGCCTATATTGTCGGCGGCATGGGCGTTAATTATCAACGCGCAGAAGGCATAACCCTCGCCCCAATCCGCACAGGTGTCGGCGCAAGGCTCGGCGTCAATGTCGGGTATTTATCTTATAAGCGTAAGAAAGGGCTGTGGCCTTTATAAACCCCGCAAAACCGCACCCATCTTTGCTGCCTGCGCAATGATTTTTGTGCTGACAACCTCTATGTCTTTATCGGTCAGGGTTACGGTTTTTGGTGACAAGGTTACGTCAAGCGCCAGGGACTTATGGCCGTCTTCTACGCCTTTTCCTTGGTAAACATCAAATAGAGTTACGTCCGTGATAAGGGTTTTATCAGCCCCTTTGACCGCTCGAATAAGTTTGTCGGCTGGGGTCTCGCCCTTCACAATGAAAGCAAAGTCCCGGTGGACGGGCATCATGTCTGATATGCTCAAGGCACCTTTGGACTTGGTGGCTTTCTTTCTACCGGATGGCACATTGTCCGGCCATATTTCAAAGGCGCAGACCCGTCCATCTATGCCGAGTTTTTTTAGCAGACCCGGATGCAATTCCCCGAAGTCGGCCAGAATGTTTTTCGGCCCCATTTGCAAACGCCCGGAACGCCCCGGATGCCAGTAACTTCCGCTAGGTTTAGCGACCTGTAAATTATCAGTTTTGGCACCCATGGCGGCAAGTGCGGCAATCGCATCAGCCTTGGCGGTGAATGCGTCCGGCGCAGTTCCGCCTTGCCAGTCCCGCACCGTTTCCGTGCGTCTTATGCCAGCGATGGTTGGGGATTGCCCGTCTGGTTTTGGGCTTTGGTAGGTTGGGCCAGCTTCGAACAAAGCTGCGCCCGGATAACCTTTGTCGGCACTGCGTTGTCCGGCAAGCAAGAGATGGATTAGCGCAGAAGGGCGCATACACCCAAGCTCGCTGGAGATCGGGTTATCCAGCACCAAGCTCTCGTCCCCGCCGTCAAATAGCTTGGCGTGGTCTTGGGACACGAATGACCATGTTACGGTTTCGGACAAGCCCTGATGCGCCAACGCACGGCGGGCTTTTCTTATTTTGTTTTGTAAATCTGTAGCGAGTGGTTCACGCCTGCCGCCCGTTACGGGCAAGCTCTCCGCTACCATATTGTGCAGGCCGTGAATGCGCGCGATTTCCTCGACCAGGTCAGCCCCCAGAGTACAGTCGCGGCGGTGGCTCGGCACGGTGACTGTCCAAGTTGGGCTTGCGGCTTTCACGCCAAATCCTAGAGCCTCTAAAATAGAGACCATCTCTCCGTCAGGTAAATCAAATCCGGTCAGGCGCTTGTTCAGTGCCGGATCAAATTCTATCGGCGCAGGGTTTTCGGGCACTTCGCCCGCCACACAAATATCCGAGGCCTCGCCGCCGCACAGATCAAGCACCAACTGCGTCGCCATCTCAAGTCCGCCGATAACAAAGCCCGTATCAACGCCGCGCTCGAACCGGTATTTGGCGTCGGAATTTATCCCGAGTTTCTTGGCCGTCTTGCGGGTGGTTAGCGGGTCGAAATAGGCGCACTCGATCAATACGTCTGTGGTCTCTTCGGAAACCCCCGAATACGTGCCGCCCATAATACCGCCAAGGCCAAGCACGCGAGCATCGTCTGCGATAACGCACATGTCGTCGGCGCAGCTATATTCTTTATCGTCGAGGGCTTGGAATGTTTCGCCTTTACCCATGCGTGCCCGCAAAGTGCCGTTAAGTTTGCTAATGTCATAAACATGCAAAGGTCGCGCACGGTCATAGGTCAGCAGATTGGTAATATCCACCAGCGCAGAAATGGGCCGTAGGCCAATGGCTTTTAGGCGTGTTTGTAACCATTCCGGCGACGGGCCGTTTTTGACGCCGCGAATGACACGGCCTGCAAATACAGGACACGCGTCCGGCGCATTGGTTTCGATTGTAACCGGGCAGGGGAAGCTGCCTTGGGCGGGCTTCACTTCTGGTGTAATCCATACACCCAGACCTGTCGCCGCAAGGTCGCGGGCGATATTATCCACACCGAGCCAATCGGGGCGGTTGGGGGTGACTTCAAAATCAATCACGGGATCGTTCATATCGAGGGCGTCGGCCAGCGACATGCCCATCTCGAAACTATCATCCAAATCCATAATACCGTCATGGTCGTCGCCCATCTCTAATTCCCGAGAGCTACACATCATGCCGGAACTTTCCACACCGCGAATTTTACGCGGTTTCTTATCCAGTGAGAAATCCAGCCCCGGAATGAACGCACCGAGCGGCGCAAAGGCGACCGTCATACCAGCCCGCGCATTGGGCGCCCCGCAGACAATTTGTTTCAGACCGTCGCGAGTTTCCACTTGGCAGACTTTCAAGCGGTCTGCATCCGGATGCTTCTCGGCAGAGATAACTTTGGCAATAGAAAATGCAGACAGTTTCTCAGCCGGGTTTTCAACTTCCTCAACCTCCAACCCTGCAAGGGTCATAGCTTCGACAACTTCATCGATATTAGCGTCAGTTTTGAGATGCTCTTTGAGCCAACTTAATGTGAATTTCATGGTTTCGTCCAGTGCTCGCCTTTTGCGAACCAATCATTTAAACCTTTAATAAAGGTGTTTGTATGTGCTTCCAGTTGTTCGTTCCACGTAATGCCCATGTTAACAGTGACAATTTGTTTTAGGTGTTTGAAAAATTTATAATGGTCAGCTTTGCCCTTTAATAATTTGAGTGTAATGCCATGATAGCCATCATATTCATCTTGTGACCATTCAGCTTTATCATCTGCAAAATGATATACACCTATTGGATCATAGGTGTTCCACATATCTCTAAGTTCGTCGCGCATAGGCGAATTTATCCAACTAACCATTACGACAACCCCGTAGCTAAATTAGCCTGCAAGAGCGGTGAAAATCCGTAATGCTCTAACCACCTGCCGTCACCCGCAAACATATCTCTTAAATCCGGCATACCGTATTTTAGCATGGCGAGGCGGTCTACGCCCATGCCGAAGGCGAAGCCTTGATATTCGTCAGGGTCCAGGCCGCAATTTATCAGCACATTTGGATGCACCATGCCGCAGCCTAATATTTCCATCCATTTATCGCCTTGGCCGATTCGGATTTCATCGCCGACCCGCTCATAGCGCACATCCATTTCGGCGCTCGGTTCGGTGAACGGGAAATGATGCGGGCGAAACCTTGTCTCCACATCGGTCTCGAAAAATGACGAAACAAAATCCATCAGACAACCTTTCAGGTGACCCATATGGGTAGTCTTGTCGATGACCAAACCTTCGACTTGGTGGAACATGGGCGTATGGGTTTGGTCGCTGTCACAACGGTAAGTCCGCCCCGGCACGATGATGCGGATAGGCGGCTTCTGGCTCATCATAGTACGAATTTGCACGGGTGATGTATGGGTGCGCAAAACCATTTTCTCGCCGTTTTCGTCTGGTTTGAGGAAGAAGGTGTCGTGCATATCACGCGCCGGATGTCCGGGCGGAAAATTGAGGGCGGTGAAATTATGAAAGTCGTCTTCAATGTCCGGCCCCTCGGCAACTGAGAACCCTTGGTCAGCAAAAATCACCGCCATTTCTTCCATAACTTGCATCACCGGATGTAGGGTTCCGGTTTTCACAGAAACTGGTAAAGACATGTCCAGAGTTTCGGATGCGAGCACCGCGTTCAGGGCTTTGCCCTCAAGTACAGTTTTGCGGGCTTCAACCAATGCGGCCAATTCATTCTTCAAACCATTCAGGGCAGGGCCCTTGATTTTTTTCTCGTCCACGCTCATTTGGCCAAGTGTGCGCATTTGCAAGCTGACCTCACCTTTTTTCCCCAGCGCTGCCACCCGCACTGCATCTAGCGCCGCAAGGTCTGCGGCGGCTTCTATCTCGCCAGCGTATTTTGTTTTCAAAGTTTCAATATCAGCCATTTATATATCCATGAATTTGTGGCTCGTTTTGGCAATTGCGCACTCGCGCGTCAATGCTCTTTATTTGCCAGCGCTTGCATAATTTCAAGCACTTGAGCGCGGGCATGGTCGAAGCCTTTATCGGTTTCTATAATATAGTCCGCTCGGCTTCGTTTTTCAGCGTCCGGCATTTGCCTGTTTTTGATCAGATTAAACTTGGCTTCTGTCATGCCAGCCCGTGCCAATACACGGGCTTTTTGTACATCTTCTTTGGCGCTTACCACAACGGTTTTATCAACTTTCGCTTCGCCGCCCGTTTCAAACAATAACGGTATGTCGGCAACAAATATTGTTTTTCCTTGTTGTTGAGCTTCGCTTATTGCTCGCGTGCGCATCTTAATCACCATAGGGTGGATGAAGCTTTCCAGCACTTGAATGTGCAAGGGGTCCGCTTGTAAATGTTTTGACAGCCGCGCCCGATCTACTGCACCGCCTACAATAATATCGGGAAATACGGCGCGTAATATTGGCACCGCCTCGCCACCTTTAGCATATAATTTATGTACAGCGGCGTCGGCGTCAAACACATAGGCCCCCGCATCTTTAAACATCTGTGCTGTTGTCGATTTTCCCATGCCTATCGAACCCGTTAAGCCAATAATTATCATTTCACCGCTTTCAAATATTTAATCAACATGTCCCGCGCACCGATGTTTTTTGGTGGCTCGCACCCATAGAATAATTTAAACGATGGCCGCGCTTGTGCGATAAGCATTTCCAAACCACCAATAGTGCGCAAACCGTGCTTTTCGGCTTGTTTGATTAAGGGTGTGACCATTGGTGTATAGACCAAATCATATACCCAACTGTCTTTCATCATTCCCCCCACGTCTATATCAAGTTTATCGTTTCCAGCCATGCCGGCGGCACTTGCATTTATTACAAGACCAGCACCCGCAATTGCGCTTTGTCTGTCCGACCAGTTACAAGCATACAGGCTGGGGATATTTATGTTTGATACCAATTTTTTAGCCCGGTCATCTGAACGATTAATAATCCTGATTTCCGGCGCTCCCAAAGCGAGCAGAGAGCCTAGAACGGCTCGTGCGGCACCACCTGCCCCGACCAAAGTAACAGCATTGTTGAGAATATGGTGGTGACCAACATGCTCTAACAAAGGAGCAGCAAAGCCTTCCATGTCGGTGTTGTGGCCTATTAACTTACCGCCGCGCTTATACAGAACATTACAAACACCAAGCTTAACGGCGTCCGGCGTAATTTCATCAGCCGCTTGGAAAGCTAGTCCTTTGAGCGGAATTGTAACATTCAACCCCTCTATAGTTGTTTTTTTCAAAGACTTAAACGCGTATACTGCTTCATTTGGATGCACCGCAAACATGGTATAAGCAGCTTTTATCCCGAGATGATGCAACCAGTAATTATGCAAAACTGGTGATAAGGAATGGTGTATAGGCCATCCGGCTACGCCAGCCATTTTCAGTAATTGTGCCACGGTATTAAATCCTGCATCCGGTTTTCATTTACGCTACCACCGCATTTCGCCGCCTTAATTCAGCGAGCAGCGGTAGCAAAGACAAGCCAAGAATAGAGAAAAAATCCCCCTCGACTTTATCAAATAGCAAGGCACCCCTGCCCTCGAATTTATAAGCGCCAACACATGTGAGTAGAGCCTCTCTCTCTTGTGCAAGGTAATCCTTTAAGAAATCGTCACTGAAATTGCGCATAAGAAGTTTTGTTGTGCTGATGTAACACCAAGGTTTATGTCCTTTTTGTAAAATACATACGGCACCAACTAAACGATGTTCCTGACCTCGCATCTCCAAGAGGCGTGTTCGGGCTTCATCTACAGACTTTGGCTTGTCATATACCGAGCCGCCAAACTCCAAAATCTGGTCGGCACCTATGATTATTTCGTCGTTACCCAATACTAAAGCTGCAGCCTTGGCCAAAGCTAATTTTTCCACCAACTCAGGAATATTTAAGCCTTGTCTCAAACTCTGTTCCTTAATTTTAGCCTCATTAACAAAGCTCGGGCTTACGGAAAACTTAATCCCTGCATTCGTCAAAATTTCTGCCCGGATAGCGCTGGCCGATGCTAAAATTATTTTGGGTGAATTCTGGTCTGATACCATAATCACCGCCTATCTTGGTACAGGTTTATTATCCGCGCCGCCGTTTCTTCTATAGATCTGCGCGTTACATCCACCACAGGCCAATTGTTTCTTGCAAATAGTCGCTTGGCCATAGTCATTTCGCTACGCACCATTTGTTTGTCAACATATTGGGTGTTTGGGTTATCGCCAAGGGATGTTATTCTGTTGCGGCGAATTTGTACTATTCTGTCAGGGCTTGAGATTAATCCGACCACCAGTGGAGATTTTACAGAGCTGGGTTTAAGTGCTAGGATTTGTTCTGGTATTGGTGCCCCAGGCACGAGCGGAAAGTTTCCAGCCTTAAAACCCCGGTTGGCCAAATATATACAGGTCGGTGTTTTTGATGTCCGGCTGATACCCAACAAAACAATATCTGCATCAGCAAGACCGTCCAAGTTTTGTCCGTCATCATGGCTCATAGCAAAGTCTAGCGCACTGATCCGCGAGAAATACTCTGTGCCCATTGTCCGCTGCGCACCTATTTCTGAACTCATTGGTGCTCCAAGATACCGCCCCAGGGTTGCCAGAGCTGGATCTAGAATTGACACTGCGGGAATATTAAGCTCCGAACAGCGTTTTTCCAATTTATTGCGGCGTTCAGGATTAACAAGTGTATAAAACACAACGCCCGGATAGCCCTCAATTGAAACCAAAGCTTTTTCCAGTTGTTGTTCCGACCTAACAAGAGCGTGCAAATGTTCAACCGCCAAGCCGTGTTGATATTGCGCACAGCTAGCCCGAGACGTACCGACCAAAGTTTCGCCCGTGGAATCCGATACCAAATGTACATGGAAGTATATATCGCGAATCGGTTCAATTGTTTTTGCCACGGGTTTATTTTGTATGTCGTTCATCACACTTCCAGATCAAAAAGCCACCGCGTGGATTATTTCCACTTTATACACAAAACGTATACAAAAACTTCGTATTTTAGAATTCAGTGCATAATTGTCCAAGTTTCTAACAGGTTAATAACACGTGGGCAAAAAGAATTACTATTATGGGGGTTATTGTGGATAAGTTATTTTGCTCCAGCATATGGTTTTTTAGTGTGTATTTATATGATATTATTGAATTTGTTTTATCTATTTATTCCTATTCGAATTTTGCCGTATTTGTATTGTGTATATATTAAGTGAATATTAAGAAATCTTACCAA
>JALSHE010000080.1 GCA_026982415.1 Robiginitomaculum sp. | reverse complement strand
GCGCTATTTTAAACGCTAGTGGTAGGGAAGGATCATACCTGCCTGTCTCTATGGCATTGATGGTTTGGCGCGAAACGTCAAGTTTTTCGCCCAGCACAGCCTGGCTCCAACCCCACTCCGCCCGCAAAACTTTCAGGCGGTTTTTCATAAATACATTCCCCAACCCTTGACCCCTGCCCGTTTAGCTATGACTATATAGGCAAGTCCGTAGACAAAATAGAATACCGGGAGGATATAGAATATCGGTACGGCAGGGGTGGAGGCTAGCTCTTCTAACAATCCCCAAATCGTCGCGAATATCATGATGCCAGCCAAACCAAACAAGACGGCTTTGACCTGTAATTTTTGCAAATATTCGTCAAGCTCGTTAATATAACGCATATGACCAAACATCCAGATGACCACAAATATGGCCGGGATAATGGACGCTGCATAAAGCATAGGTTCGGGCAGTGTACCGTGTTTTCGTGCCATGGTTACGCCAGTAATACTGAGGACATACATGGCCATGGCTGGGATGAAGAGTTTCATATAGCGGCGGTGTGCGTTTTTTTGTGTCATTGGTTTTCTCCTCCTTATTTGGTGTACCCGCGCGCGAGAATGCGGGCGTTTAGATAGCTCATAAATATGAAAAGCACGGGTGCGACAAGGTTCCATGACCCTAGGCCGCCTATGTCGCGAACGGCATGGATGACGGTAATGATTGCGACAAACAGGATTGTAAAAAGACCAGCCTGAGCCGTCGACGCTGCAATAATTCTACTGGCAAATTCATCACCCCTTTTGATTTGTTTACCCAAATGCAAAATTATGCCAAACAAAGTTCCGATATATGCGCCGCCTATTCCGAACTGTAAAAATGGTGAAAAACTGTCCTTTGTGAGTGCGGCATAGGTCAAATTAGCGCCTATCAACGCAACGACAAAAAGCACCATAACTAAAATATCGTGTTTCGACCCCCAAGGCTTTTCCAGCACATCAGGGTTTATGTAAAAAGGTGTTTTCATTTTCATCTCCATTGTAGGCACAACCACCTGTCAAGCACCCTTTACATAACAGCAAGAATACATATGTCAAGCTTCCTTTCCTTTTTATCAATTATCTTTGTCACACATGCTCACGGAAAATTGTGTGACACGTGACTACAAATTCGCTAGACACTCTTCATGAATATTATCACAGACCCAAAAAATCTAGGCGGGCAACCTGCCCTAGACCCGAAAAAATTCCAAAATCCTGACGTGACCGCCAAGGGAGAAAAGCGCGCGCGTGTGTATTTTAAGGAGCTTAAAACCCTGTGGTTCATGACTGGCTCTTTGTGCAATATCGAATGTATCAATTGCTATATTGATAGTTCGCCCACGGCGGATCATTTTGTCTATTTAACGCCCGACGATATGGCTCCCTATCTAGACGAGGTCGAGGCGCTGGGTTACGGCCAAATCGAAATCGCATTTACCGGCGGCGAGCCCTATATGAACCCGCATATTTTGCGGCTCAGCGAGATGGCACTGGAACGTGGGCATTCTTTGCTGGTGTTGACCAATGCTATGAAACCAATGATGCGGCCTCGGGTGCAGGCTGGCTTGCTGGATTTGCACGAACGGTTCGGCGGTGCCATGACATTGCGTATAAGTTTGGATCATTACGCCGAAAACCATCACGACCATGAACGCGGCGCCCGTAGTTTCACAGAAGCCGTCAAAGGCCTCAATTGGCTGTCGGATAACGGTGTCAATATCAACATAGCGGGCCGCACAATTTGGAATGAAAGCGAAGAACAGTCCCGCCGTGGCTATGCAGACCTCATCACCAGCAATGGCTGGAATATTGACACCAATGACACCAAACAACTTGTATTGTTCCCGGAAATGGACGGGCAAGTGGACGTACCGGAAATCACCACGGCGTGCTGGGA
>JALSHE010000079.1 GCA_026982415.1 Robiginitomaculum sp. | reverse complement strand
TGAGGGGGATATAGGTTGGTTTAGTCATGACTAATCCCTCCCTTCTAAGCCACACCAAGAGCGCAAAAAACAACCACCCTCCAATCCGCTCACCCCTGCGCATGCAGGGGTCCATCTTTGAGTTTTCGGTGAAACACAACCTTGGTCGATGGATACCTGCATGCGCAGGTATGAGCGGAGTGTGGGGGAGTTATGTAGGCTAGCCCGTTTCATCATCACCCCATCTTAAATCGGTTGCGAATAGTCAGGATAAGGAAGAACAAAAACAAAATTCCCAATAACCCCTGAACAGTCCAAACAACATTAAAAAAATCCCATTTAGCATAATCTGCATAAACAGTTTTGAGCGGCCCCCTATTCAACCCCAAAAAAGAATGTGCATTGGCAAAACTGGTAGCAACTGAATTAACGACACCCGCCCAATTTTGAGGCGCAGGAATAAACAACAAACAAGCCCCCAAAAAAATATGCCCAAACCACCAAGCTAAAGCACGCCCGAAGCCGTAGCCGTAATTGCTAAACAATGCATATGCGCCGTTCATAAATATTGAAAACCAATTTGTTTCTAGCCGTCGACGCATTCGCATTTCGTGCCTGAAAAACATGTGTTTATCATGTGATTTTTCTAGCCTGCTCATCATTAGCGACAACCTCTCATAGGCGCGCTTGTGGGCATGAGCTTCATCTTTATCTGAAGGCGGTTTAGGAAATGTTGTATCCTGCCAAATCGTGTCTTGCGAAACATTCGCATCAAAAAATGCGGGTGGGTGTTTCAAAAACTTGGTCTTAGTAAAATTCGTTGTCGTGTTAAAATTTGCAGACTTGAAATCAGCAGTGTCTTTGAACGTAGCCTTATTGAAAAGAGCATTTTCTGTGAATCTAGCGTCAATGTAAAGAGCAAAGCCTGTAAATGTAGCCTTCCTGAAATCAGCAAATCCTGTGAATGTAGCACCAATGAAAGCAGCATCGTCTGCGAATGTAGCCTTCCTGAAAGCAGGATTGCCTGTGAAACTAGCATCCCTGAAATCAGCTATGCCTGTGAATGTAGCATCACTGAAATTAGCATGAGCCGTGAATGTTGCATCCCTGAAATCAGCAAAACTTTCAAAAACGGCATTCTCAAAACTAACAGACCAAGGAAAAGTGAAATTGGCGAAATTTACTTCATCGCCAAAACGAACCTGGGAAAAATCGATTTTCCCAGGTGGGTTCCAATAATCAATTTTATCCTTTTTAGAAAAATCGTATATTAGATTGCTTAAAGATACAAAATCTACCTCGCTTAACACACTATGTCTTTCTACATAATTTTCGTCAGTAGCATCTTCACGATTTCCAACTGCCTTAAAATAAGCATTCCAATATTGCCGACCTGTTGCTTCTGGTGGTTCATGAGGATTCCCATCGCCGCCCAAATTTGCCAATTGATGCCAAAAAGTGTCTTCAACAAGTTTTAGCTTAGACTTTTCAGTCCTCTCAGTCATTTACTTCCCCTTCCAGTCCGTTCTTCCCTTTGAAAAACGGGATCCATCTTCCGGCAAAGCGCAACACTCAAAATGGATACCGACTTCCGTCGGTATAAGCGGGGTGTTGGAGTGGTGTTTTGATTGTTTGGATATAGTATTTTCAAACCTAAACTCCCGTCCAATCCAATATCACCTTACCAGCTTTGCCCGTCAGCATTAAATCGAATGCGTCTTGGAAATCTTCTGCGGGGAAGCGGTCTGTGATTATGGCGCTCATGTCTAGGCCAGCGTCCAGAAGAGCGAGCATTTTGTACCAGGTTTCAAACATTTGCCGTCCGTAAATACCGCGTAAAGTCAAAGACTTAAACACAAATTTTGACAGATCTACTTCGAAAGGCTTGGACGGAATGCCGAGCATAGCTATATTGCCGCCCATAATCATAAGGTCGAGCATGCCCTCAAACGCGCTTTGCTGGCCGCTCATTTCCATGCCGACATCAAAGCCCTCGATCAAGCCCATCTCGTACATAACCTCTTTTGGGTTTTCTTTGGCAACATTGACGGCACGCACACCCGGCGCAACTTTCTTGGCTAAATCAAGCCGCCAGTCATTCACATCCGTAATCATGACACGCCGCGCGCCAGAGCGTAAGGCAACTGCCGCCGCCATAATCCCAATCGGCCCAGCACCGGTTATCATGACATCTTCGGCGGACAAATTAAAACTGAGCGCCGTATGGACGGCATTGCCAAGCGGGTCGAGAATGGCCGCCGTATCCATATCTATTTCGTGGATCAGCGGCACAACATTAAACGCTGGCAGAGCCAGATATTCGGCAAAGGCTCCCGGCAAATTGACCCCGATGCCTTTGGAGCCGGGATCCAGATGATAGCGCCCTGCCCGTGCATTACGGCTAACATGTCCCACCACATGCCCTTCGCCGGAGACACGGTCACCGACTTTGACACGCTTGACGGTCGAACCGACAGCCGCAATCGTGCCGCCATATTCATGGCCGACCACCATAGGTACGGGAATATTTTTCTGCGCCCACTCGTCCCAATTATAGATATGCATATCCGTGCCGCAAATAGCGGTCTTGTGGATTTTGATCAAAACTTCATCCGGCGCGATTTCGGGAATGGGCACGTCTTGCATCCAGAGACCAACTTCGGGCTTGGCTTTGACTAGGGCTTTCATCATCCCTTTTGGGGTTTTAGGTATGGTGGTCATGATGTTTCTCTAACAATTTCCTCTCCTTGGGGAGAGGTCGCGTTCGCTCTTGCGAACTGCGGGTGAGGGGAAATTATGCTGGATGGTGTGTTAAATACTAAATTTGATGTTTTACTCAACATATATCCCCTCACCTAAATCCTCTCCCCAAGGAGAGGACTTTACTCCGTGCCGTGCTTTAGTATTTATCATCATATAACCCCCAAACCTTTACCCACCTTAGTGAAGGCTGCAACGGCTCTATCAATCTGTTCGTCCGTATGGGCGGCGCTCATTTGGGTGCGAATACGTGCTTTGCCTTTGGGGACGACGGGGTAGAAAAATCCGGTGACGTAAATGCCCTCATTCATCAAGCCCGCCGCCATGTCTTGCGCCAATTTGGCATCCCCTAACATCACCGGAATGATCGGATGTTCACCTTCCAAAAGGTCAAACCCCGCCGCAGACATGCCTGCGCGGAACCGTTTAGCATTAGCGAATAATTTTGTTCGCAGCGCGCCGCCGTTCTTAGCCAGTTCAATAGCTTTGATACTCGCCCCCGTCAAAGACGGCGCAAGCGAGTTCGAGAACAAATAAGGCCGCGAGCGTTGCCGCAGCATGTCGATGACTTCTTGTTTGGCACAGGTGAATCCGCCCATGGCCCCGCCGAGCGCTTTGCCCAAAGTCCCCGTCAAAATATCAATGCGGCCCAATACCCCGAGATGCTCAGCAGTACCGCGCCCGCCTTTGCCCATAAATCCAGTGGAATGACAATCGTCCACCATAGTCAACGCACCATATGTATCTGCCAAATC
The DNA here is from genome assembly GCA_026982415.1 of Robiginitomaculum sp. Classification (GTDB taxonomy): domain Bacteria; phylum Pseudomonadota; class Alphaproteobacteria; order Caulobacterales; family Maricaulaceae; genus Robiginitomaculum_A. Next base: position 51,402 of record JALSHE010000079.1, on the reverse strand, counting down.
GCAAATCTCTGGCAGTTTGGCGATATATCCGTCCATAGAAAATACACCGTCCGTGACGATGAGAATATGCCGCGCGCCGTCCGCACGGGCTTGTTTTAGCTGTGCCTCCAAATCCGCCATATCGGAATTGGCATATCTATAGCGCATAGCCTTGCACAAGCGCACCCCGTCTATGATTGACGCATGATTGAGACTATCGGAAACAATGGCGTCTTCCTTGGACAAAAGCGGTTCAAACACCCCGCCGTTGGCATCAAAGCAGGCCGCGTAGAGAATACTGTCATCATAGCCTAACCAATCCGCAATAGCCTGCTCAAGTTCGCGGTGAATCGTTTGGGTGCCGCAAATAAACCGCACAGACGCCATGCCAAACCCGTAATGCGCTTGCGCCTCAATACTCGCCTCGATTAGTTCTGGACTATCGGCTAAACCTAGGTAATTATTAGCACAAAAATTGAGAACATCACTCTCCACGTCGCTTGAAGTCACAGATATTTCGGAGGATTGCGCACCGCTAATTAAGCGTTCGCGTTTATACATGCCTGCGGCCTCTATGTCGTTGAGTTCATTTTTAATGTGATCAAAAAAGTCGGATTTCTGCATTCGTGTCTCCTTATTTGACAACAATCTAATGCAATAGAAATTTATGTCACCACCTAATCTATTGAACTGCCATTACCCGTACATTGGCGCTGGTTGTTGCACCCTGCCCGTCGACCACACTGACCTTATAAAAACCCGGTTTTTCCGGTTGCCAGACGGTTTGACCGCTGAGGCTTTTCGGCATGAGTTTATTGCCGTCTACATACCAAGCTAATTTGGTTCGCCCCGGCGAACGCGCCGTTAAAGTTAGGCCGTTTGCGTCTGCGCCAAATTCTTCCACAGCTATTTCAGCGCCGTCTGGCGGGAACAGTAAAACGGGCGCCGTATCCGGCTTACCGCCAAATGTTTGCACACCACGCGGTGCGTCAGCCATGCGCTCGAACGGCACGTTCCCGGTCGCATCCGGCAGGCTGGCGAACACATCAAACAATAAAGGTGCCGCTGTGCCACGCCCGGTTTTGCCGACTTGTGTCTGGCCGTCTGGTCGCCCTGCCCAAACTATCACCGTCCATTTATCCGTATATCCCGCCGCCCAAGCATCGCGAAATCCGTATGAGGTTCCGGTTTTATAGGCAATTGGTTGCGCGTTTTGGGCCAACCAGTGGGGAACATGGCCGTCCGGTGTCGGGGCTTGGCGTAGGATTTTGGTGATTTTTTCAGCGCTGTCCTTAGAGAGCATTTGGTAGCTTTGCCCAAGTTTAGCATCTTCTGTCCAGAGTAAATCACGGGCTTTTCCTTCGTTGGCTAAAGCACCATACAACACCGCCAAATCTTGCGCCTTAAGCCCCAAACCACCCAGCGCCATGGCCAAACCCGCCTGCCCATCCCTATTATTTGGCACAACCAGCTTGGAACCCGTAAGCTGCAAAGCCGCTTCAAACCGTTTGGTTCCCACCTCATCGAGTGCCAAAACCGCAGGCACGTTCAGCGAATGTGCCAAGGCTTCATGGACGCGGACATCACCGTGATAACGGCGGTTGAAATTCTCTGGCTGGTAAGAGCCGAACCGGGTCGGGGCATCCAAAATAAAAGAACCCGGCGCAGATAGGCCGTCGTCAAAGGCAAAGCCGTAGATAAACGGTTTTAATGTCGAGCCGGGAGAACGAATGCTGGCGGTCATATCAATCCAGCCCCCCGGCCTGTCGCGCCCAGCAGAACCCACATGGGCACGGACTTTCATGGTTTTGTTGTCGACCACCAGAACCGCGACATTGCTCTCAAGGTTTTCGGTGAATTGCGCCGCGAGACGTTGGACTTCTTGTTGAAGCTCGCTGTCGAGGCTGGAGACTACACGGCCATCTCTTTTTACTGTACCCTTAACTTTGCGAGCAGCCAGCCATGCTTTTTGCGGGAAAGTTTTGCGCATGGAAGGGACATTGTCTTCTTTGGCCTCGGTGAGTTGCCGCTCTGTGATAATATTGGCGGCATATAATTTATCCAACACTACGTCACGGGCTTTCCTGGCATTTTCAACATGGCGGTCAGGGCGGCGGGATTCCGGGGCTTGGGGTAAGGCTATCAGCAAAGCAATCTCGCCGTCAGTGAGCTGGTCTGGGCGCTTGTCAAAATAGACATGCGCCGCCGCCGTAATCCCCTCTACATTTCCGCCGTAGGGGGTATGGGTGAGGTAGAGCGACAGGATTTCGCGTTTGGACAGGCGCAGTTCCAATTGTACGGCGCGGAAGCTTTCGATAATTTTAGATTTAAACGTGCGCGGGCGGGGTTCCAACTGCCGCACTAATTGCATGGTTAGGGTCGATGCACCCGAGACAATTTCGCCCTGTCTCTGCCATGTCCGCAAAGCGCGCAATACAGCCAGCGGGTCAACGCCGCTATGGCGGTAAAACCGTTTGTCCTCAATAGCAATGAGCGCCGCAACAAAACGCGGATCAACTTCGTCCATATCGGCCTTAAGCCGCCACCGACCATCATCAACCGTAAATGCCGTCAACCACTGCCCGCGTTTATCCGTGACCAATGTAGACGTGTCGTAAGCTCGTTCTAGGGGCGGCGGGAAGATGATATTGGCGAGCAAAAATGCGCCCATGATAAGGAGGAATACCCATTTTGTTTTGGTGACGATATTCATTCGGAGCGCCCCATTAACATCTTACCCCCTCACCTTGTTCCTCTCCCCATGGGAGAGGAGACGTTGGCTTGCCTATAATTACTCTCTCATAAACATAGCCAAGGTTTGGCAAACTTAGCCTCTCCCATAGGGAGTGGCGCGCGACAGCATGGTGAGGGGGTGGGCTGTTTGTTATGTAACCCACACACCTACCCCTTACCCTGCGGCGCAATCTGCACTCTTGTCGCCTCAGATATAGCGTGGTCTTGGGGGCGGTACATGTCTTCGACGACCACGCCCGGCCAGACAAAATCGCCGGGGGTTACTGCGCGTACCAGATAGGCGATACGGTATGTGCGCTTGTTATAGGTTCGGGTGGCGGCGACCAGTCTATCGTCGCGCATTTCCGACGTTTGGAACTTACTCAACTTGCCAACATTTTCGTATGCGGTTTCGGCCGGCTCCAATATGGCTTCAATCTCCATACCCGCTGGCAGAAGGTCGGCGACAACGGCCAAGCCGGAACGCGCCGTTGTTGAATTGAAACTGATTTTGACAATATAACGCTCGCCCTGTTTTATATTGCCAAGGTCGGCCAATGTTCCGTCCATTTTCTGGATGCGTTTGGTGACATTATAGCCCTCATTGACCGCGAGCGGCGCCTTAAGCGGGGTGCCGCTAATCATCACCGAACGCCAAACTTGCTTGTCAGACTTGTTGGTGAAGGTCGGGTTATTGGCCACATCAGTGTTGTAAAGATGCGATTTGGCCACACCGCCATTTGTTTCGATTTTAGCATTTTTGGCCGTAATATTCACAGGTTCGCTGTCTTTGAGAAAAGCCCGTATGGCCAATATAACCTGTGCTTGGGCTTGGGTGTTGAGGCGGTTTGGTTCTTTCAAATGCTTTTGAAACGCGGCTTGCGCCTCCTCCAGATACTGGTCTTGGCCAGCTTCTTTGATCATAGCCAATAGTCCAGCCGCATCACGGGTCGGGGATTGGTAATAATCGTGGCGCACTTTGGTATCAATCATGGAGAGGGCTTTTTTGAAAGCTTGATCCGCACGGCGCTCATCTCCCATCATGGACAGGGCGGTGGCCAAATGCCCCCACGCCATACCAGAGCGGAGTTTCTTTGCGTGATTATCAGAGAAATAACGCATGTCCTTAAGCTTGCCTTTGCCGTTTTTCGCCAGCACATAATGGGCGTAAGCGGCGGCTTCGGCTTGGCGCGATAGACGGCGCTTTACATTATCGACCTCGTAATCATAAAGATAATTCAAGCTTGGATAGCGCGGCATTTTAGTTATTGAATACAATGCGTTAAGCGATTTATCCAAAGCTCTATCAGACACCACATAGTCTTTATCTTTGGCACGGAGCAAGAAATCCGTCACATAAACGCCGAGCCAAGGCCGGGCGTAACGGTCATTGGCGCGCCACAGGCCAAAGCTACCATCGCTGCTTTGGCGATTGAGCAATTTATCCACCGCCACTTGCAGTGCGAATTTTGCTTCGGCTTTATTTATGCCGGGAACACCGCCCAGTTCGTGGGCGTAGAGTAGCGGCATAGCGGCACTGACAGTTTGTTCAGAACAGCCGTAAGGATAGCGCGAAACGGCGGTGGCATAGGCCGTTGGGTCAACGCCGGGCGTGCGCGAGAACGACACATTGACATCGACACTGCCCGGATCGAACCCTTGCAACATATCCGTATCCAAGCGGAACACTTCTCCGGCTTTCATGGGCGCAGACACCATTTTGGATATGGGCATGAATGCCGAGCGGGTTTGAATATCATAGGAAGAGCTGACCTTATAACCGCGAGGGCCATTCACGGCCAGATTGACCGTACTGATACCCGTCTGGTTAGTCAGAATTTCGCGGGTGATAGTTTTGCGCTCACCTTTGTTAAGCTTGAGCTTGTCGCGAATGTTTTCAATAGAAAGCACGCCGTTCCCGGTCAGTGCTAGCCCGTAATCACCAGCAGCACCGCCAACATTATCAAGGGAAATCGTCGCCAGAGCTTTGTCGCCCGGTGCGAGGAAACGCGGCAAAGACAGCACGGCAGGCACGGCGTCGCGGACTATCATCGGTTTGACATCACTGCCGACCGTAGTGCGGCTCCAGGCCACTGCCATCAGGCGCAATTTACCGTTAAAGTCCGGCAGTTTAACCGGGACGACCACTTTGCCGCCTCTAACATCCACCAGACCGGAATACAGAGACACGACCTTAATCGGTGCCGCTGTAAGCCCCTCCCCGCCGAGCGTATCGCCGCCAGAACGCGCCAGACTTGGTGCGCCGAGATTGGGGTTGAGCAAGCGGGCATAATCATCGCGCACGGTCAGCGGCAAGGATTTGCGGCCAAAATAGAAGGCTTCGGGGTTGGGAGATTTGTATTTAGTGATTTGCAAGACGCCCTCGTCCACGGCGGCCAAAGTCAGATAGACTTTCTCGCCGCGCGGCACATTGTCAAAATTCACCCGGATTTTCTGGGTCTGGCGCGGCTTGACCACGTCCGGCGCACTGAGCGAAACGCCCAATTTCTGCCGCTCCACATTGGCTTTCATATAAGTAATACCAACGGCGCGGCGCGGCACAGGGCGTTTATCGGCACTTCTGGGCGTGTAAACACTGAGCAAAGCATAGACGCCGGAACCAATATTTTTGGGCATACGCACAGTGATTTCCGAACCACCTTTGGGGATATTGACTGTCTGGATAGAGCGCACGGCTTGATCGGCAATGACCAATTCGCCGAGACCTGCATAGGGGGAATTGATGGTTAGTTTGACCATGTCGCCCGCGCTTACATCCCTTTCAGGCCCGCCCATTTCGATTTGGTCGGGGGCATTGCTGGTCGTGCTGCCGCCCCAGCCAACCCTGAACCTGTAGGAAGAGGAAATTTCACCGTCCGCCCCACTGGCGATTAAGCGGTAACGTCCCCAATCCAGTGTCCGTTCAACATGGGCACCATCCGCCGCAGAAGCTTGGACAATGCCTGTGGCGATTTCCACGTCATTACTATCATAACGGTATCTCCAGCGCCCATTTTTGCGGTACCAATTATAGTGGTATTCCTCTTTGACCAAAGTCCACTCTATGTCCATTGCGGCTGGCTTGCCCTGCCAATCTACGGCGCGGATATTAAAGCCAGCAGGCTTATTTCGTTCTGGGCGGCGGGCAAAATCGGACTTGATACCGATATAATTGTCTTGTGTGCGCACGGGGATTCTTGTGCTATTTTGCACATAGCGACCGCCCGGTTCGGATACTCCGACCGTAATTTCGGCGCGCAGGGGCTTCATAGAGCTTATATCGGCCTCCCCCATGGACATATCTAGTATTAACAGACCTTTTTCGTCAGTAGTGCCGCCGCCCAGATCAATAAACTCTTCGCGGAACGACACTTCATCCAAGCCGAATTTATAGCCTTTAAGCGCCGGGAACGGGTTCGGGTCAACCCGAACCCGGGCTTCGGCCTCTGCGGCCAAGTCTGCACCATTGGCGCCGTACAGGAATTGCGCAGAGATTTCCAAAGGCCGGATTTCATCGGCCCGGAGCGGTGCTTCATCAATTTTCACATCGACTTTCAGTTTTTGCGGCACGAAGTCTTGAACATCAAAACCTATTGCCCCGACCTGTCCCATGCCGTCTACTTCGACCACGGCGCGCCACATGCCGCGCGGGGCGGATTTCGGGATTGCGAATGCTTGTAATAATGCGCCTTCGTTCAGTGTATCAAACCTGACTTTACGGAACTCCTGCCCGTTTGGTTTCAAATAGCGTATTTGCCCAACACGGCCTTCTATTGCCTGTGCTTTTACGGTGCGCAACATGGCCGTAATATTGGCGGTCTCGCCCGGACGGTACACACCACGGTCGGTAAACACATAAGCGTCGATGTCTTTGGCGGCGCTACGACCGCCGATAGCAAATGCGGATAAATCCAGTGGTGAGCGGTTGAAATCGAGCAAGGCATAATCGCCCTCTTTCCCGTAAGCCATGAGCATACGCGGTCTTGAATTGCCTTTACCTTTCAAAAGCTGTGCATCAAAATGCACCCGGCCATCTTTGTCGGTCACAGTTTGGTCGAGTATTTCATTGTTCCGAGCCACTAAATCAACCCGGACATTGCGCATCGGCTTAGCGGTGTTGATAGAGCGCACGGTCGCATCCAGACCCGACGGGCTTTGGTAAGTGGTAAAGGCCAGGTCGGTGGAAATAATCCAGCGCCATGCCCTTGCCGGACGGTAATCTTCATCATCAACCCGCTTGCGCACGGCTTCGACAATATATGCGCCGGGTTTTAGCTCTCCGATAGCCTTTGCCAGATCAAACACAGTAGTGGTGACAGTATTGGGTGAGCTGTCAATGGTGAGCGTGCCTTTCCAAATTTGTTCGCGTACTTCGGTGGCCACATTATCATAGGCATAATAATAATCACCCTCGGGGATTGTTTCCCCAGTGTCCGGCCTACGCCTGGCAATCATCCGGTCACCAACGCGAAACACTTCGATTTCGAGCTCTTTAATATTGGTAGTTTCTATGGCTAGCCCCTGAGCGCCAATGCGCGGCAGGATAACGCCATTGCCCGCAAAGGCGATATGGGCGGGGCGATTGCCAAAACTAATCTCTAGGCTTTTGTCTTCGGCGAGAACCTTGTCGCCAGCACTCGGCAGGCCGGAGAGCATAGTCACTGTATAGTCTTTGGAAAACTCTAAGCCGGAGAGACATAAGCGCTTGCCAGTAATCTCTGTAGTAATTTTTGTCTCTGGGTCGACCCTTATATAGTCTGTGATTTTCAAGTTATCGTCGCGGTTCATAGGCATGCTGAATTGCAAACAAGCACGGGGTGTAGTTTTGGCTTCGTCAATTTTCCAGCCCGTGTTCAGGAACGGTGCATTATCAGTAGGTTTCTTCTTGACCGTTTTTCGGCTTGATCTAGCTCCTTGAGCATCTGCCGCATCTTGCGCGCCAACGGCATCTTGCACAGCTTGCATCACTGTCACAGACGGCGCAGTTACAACTGTTTTCTTTTTGAAATCCAAATCACCCAAAATCGCATATCCGACCCACCAGGCCAGAATGAACATTGTAATACCACCGATAATCAAGAGTGACTGACGCTTCATAACTTATTCCTTTTGAATTTAAGAATCAGCTATATCACGAATTGGGCGCGAATGTGCCGACAATAGGGAGTTTTTCAGGCAAAATATTTTACTCTTTTTTTACCACCTTCTCTAACCCCGTTTAAATTCATTAGCCTTATATCTAATTTCATTATCGGGAAAACCCGGAATAAAACTGATCTATGGGAAAAGACTATGAAACTTAAAAAACTACTTTTAGCTGGTGGGGCTGCTGCGATTGTGACGGCATCAACAGCATATGCATCAATCATCGACCGTCCATTCTTTCAAGTACTGGGTGTAGTTGTTGTTTGGGGTGCTGACGGCATTGACGGAACTAACAATGCTCCTGTTGTATCCGACTTCGTGCTTTTGACGAACGCTTCTGGTTCTGCCGGTGCAGACCTTATCGCGGCTGATGGTGCTTCTGTATTGACTGGTACGCTAGATGCTATCGTAACAGACGTGAACAATGACGGCGGAACTGCTGCAGTTAACCCTGTTACTGGTGGTGCTACTAACGGTACATTTGCAGATGTTGGCTCTACAGCTGGCGTTCTTGACGCAACTGATACATTGACTGCATTTGGTATAGATGCAAATAGCGACGTTACTGGCGGTATGGTCAATGAGCACAATTCAAGCTTTTATGTAGCTTCTAATGCTGCATTTGACATTTTTGCGCAGTCTTCCGCATTTGTTGCAACGGGAGATTTCGACACTGACGGTGTATTAGACATGAGTTACATAACATTTGCTATGGCTCTTAATGTTGCTGGTAATGACGGTCTTGCTTATGGTGCAAATGCACAAAGCCCCGGAACATTCCCAGGTACTGTTGCCGATTTAAGCGACATGGAACTTGCACCAACCCAGGTGTTTGCTGGTACAGTCCGCACTGCATCTGCTCCAGGTAGCCTTGCTTCACAATCTGTCCGTTTTGACAACACCTATACGTTGGACGACGGAACTGGCGCTGGCTATGACCTGTCTATGGGTTCTGGTACTGTGCAAGCAGACGTTACTTATACAATCTACGTACCGTAGGTTAAAGTTCACGCATAAGGAAGTCCCGTAATGTGGGGCAACCTGCAGAAAGCCCCGCCCTTCGGTGGGGCTTTTTTGTTTTTCAACAACAGTTTGGTTAACGAACTTGAAAACATTTTTTTATACTCTGATGAGAATTGGGAATAGGGAAGACAAAAATGAACGTTACATCACACAAAAAAATGAAAAATTTTATGGTCACATCGGCATTGATCTATGCTGGCGCAATAACAATGACCATGTTGTACGCACCGATTGCGAACGCATTTGGCGTCGGCATTCAGCCCTCAACTGTTGAGATGACCATTAAGCCCGGTGACCGCCACCGTCAGGTCGTCACCATTGGCAATGTCCATAAATCAAAAACCATCAGCCTAACCATGGGTTTAGCCGATTGGACATTAGATGATAACGGCAAATTATCCCTCAGCCCTCCGGGGGAAAGTGAACGCTCTGCGGCTGAATGGATTAGGTTTAGCCCGGCAAGTGTAACCTTGAAGCCCGAAACATCTATGGATGTTATTGTAGAAATTAGCGTGCCTTATAAAGTCAAACACAAAGGCGATCACCGTTTTGCCTTATTGGCAACCACCCTGCTCCCAGCATTAGATGAACGCGGTGATACATCTGGTGTTTGGAACAAATACCAATTGGCGTCACTTTTTTACCTAACGCTAACCCCGTCCGAAAGTACACCTGTGGTTAGCAATGTCGCCGTTAGCAATACAGATAAAAACACGGTCACTATGACCATTAAAAACGCTGGCGACGCCCATGCGCGTCTGAAAGGTACGGCTTTCATTAAAGACAAGTCCGGAGAGACCGTGGCTGAAATGCCAATGTCAGCCGTTGTCCTCGACCAAGGTGTGCGTAATTATGTGATGAGATTAGATGAAGTTGAGGGTGTAACATCTGGTAATAGTTACACAATTGACTTCAAAATGAACAATTCATTTGTGCCGCAAAACAAGTTTAGGTCAACACCAGTGGACATTCAATCTATCCAGTATCACGCCCCGTAGCCATGAATAAGCGCCGAACATTGTTCAAAATACTTGCCCGTATTATGGCCAGTTTAGTGGCAATTTTCGGCTGGCAAATACCTGCCTATGCTAGTTTCCTCGATAGTGATTTTTGGTGCCGCACCTATGGCTGCGCCGTGGTTCACGACGGACAAAATTTTGATATTTATGATAATTATATTTTCGCATCGGGGCGCTGTTGTGTTCCCGTTGGCGCTCAGATGATCCCGTACACAACGCGTTTTGGCGAGTTTAATCTAACCGACAGCCTGACAAAACACACGGGGCCAAATTCAGGCCAAGGCATGATGATTGGCATTACTCAAGATGGCAATAACATCAGCAGATCACTAAATGATGACGGCGACGGTTTTCTGGACGCCAGCGATGATTTTGGCGGCGTTTTCACGATGGGTACGCAAACCGATATTTTGCTTAATGGTCCTGGCAAGGCATATTCTCATAGCTTTTTCATCACTTCTCGCAATACTAGGTTTTCATTGAGAGCGCTGGCATCTATCGCCAGTTCAACACAGGATTTTGCCAACACATTATCCCTTGGCGATATCGGGATTGATGCGGCTGTCACCAGGCGGGGTGAGGATGCAGGCTTTCGCTTTGGACGCCGCGCTACCAGCAGCCAGGTCTCCGTAGTCAACAGCGTTAATGATCTTGGTGATTTACAAGCCGTGCCGACAAAAATGTTTGATTTCAGACGATTTAGCGGCATTAGACGCCGCAATGCCGATATAAATGATCAAACAATTCGCTTGGACTTTCTGTACACAATGCCCGACTACGACATGTCTATGGGTGTGGGTTCACTAAATATAGATATGGTGTTTGATCTGTACAGAGAGCCTTAAAATAGCAACTGGTTTATTGCCGCAATGCGTACCACTTATCATTTACCCTTGCACTACACGTACATTTGCATAGGCTCTCTCTATGCCTGATTTACGTCCAGTTTTGTTTGTTGTAGGCCTGATGCTAGCGGGATTGGGCGCGACGATGTTTGTGCCCATGCTGGTGGATTTGGCATATGGGGGCACGAGTTGGCAAGCCTTCGGGGTGTCCGGCTTTGTAACGGCACTGTTCGGAGGTATTATGGCGCTAACCAGCTATTCCCCCAAGGCGCGTTTGCGAGCGCGAGGTGCATTTTTACTCACAACCTTATCTTGGATGGCTTTGGCCGGCTTTGCGGCAATACCTTTGTTCATGGCCGACATAGGGTTGAGCCTAACCGATTCTCTGTTCGAGGCCGTATCGGGTATCACCACCACCGGCTCTACGGTGATGACCGGGCTTGATGATACCGACAAAGGTATTTTGCTATGGCGGGCAATTTTGCAGTGGATTGGCGGCGTTGGTATTATTGTAACTGCTATGGCTATTTTACCCATGCTTAAAGTTGGCGGCATGCAATTATTCCGCATGGAAAGCTCGGAAATGGGCGAGAAAATTCTCCCCAAAACCGGACAATTAGCGGCGGCCATTGGTGCGATATATCTGGTGCTAACCATACTTTGTATGATTGGCTATATTATGACTGGCATGGATGGTTTTGATGCCGTCGCACATGCCATGACTACGCTTGCCACAGGCGGGTTTTCCACATCCGATGCATCGCTCGGCGGCTTTATGGACAACGGCGCAGACTTGGTGGCCATAGCATTTATGCTGGCAGGTGCCTTGCCATTTGGTGTCTACCTGCTCGCGGTGCGCGGTGCGTTCAAGCCCGCATGGTCTGATCCTCAAATGCGCGGTTTTCTCATGGTGATTACATTGCTCATCATGCTGGTGACATTTTATTTGTGGGTTAGTGATGTTTATATCGGTAAACAAGCCCTGCGCCTTTCAGCTTTCAATGTTATCTCCGTAGTCACAGGCACTGGCTTTGTGACGGCGGATTATAATGCTTGGGGACCGTTTGCCGTATCGGCGTTTTTCGCCTTTATGTTTATTGGCGGTTGTGCGGGATCCACCGCATGCTCCATCAAAATATTCCGCTATCAAGTAGCGTTCGAAGCTATGCGGGCCTATGTTTTTAAGATGCCGCGTCGCCACGCTGTATCGCCTATGCGCTACGGCGGTAAGCCTTTACCCAATTCAGTGGTTTACTCGGTTCTCGGGTTTTTCTTTTTGTTTTTCACCTGCTTCGCCGTCGGGGCTATCTTACTCTCGATCATTGGCCTTGACCCAATAACCGCGTGGTCTGGTGCGGCGAGTGCCATCGCCAATGTAGGCCCCGGCCTCGGGGACACTATTGGCCCAACGGGGACTTACCAAAACCTACCCAGCACAGCAAAATGGGTGTTGATGGGCGGCATGTTGATCGGACGGCTCGAAATCGTAACGGCGCTGGTTTTGCTAACACCGTCGTTTTGGCGCGCTTAGAGCGGTTTGCCTCTAGTCAATCACATCTTGCTGCGTGAACACATAATCTGTCGCACAAAACTCGCAAGAGGCCGTGATTTTCCCGTCCTCGAACATCTCTTCGCGGTCTGCGACTTCAAAGGTTTTAATACTGGCTAGCAAGCGCTCCCGCGAGCATGAACACTGCGCACGCAAATCCATAGGCGTGTCCATGCGCACACCTTGCTCATGGAACAAACGGTAGAGCAATCGCTCACTGCCAAGATCAGGGTCGAGTAACTCTTCATCTTTCAATGTGCCCATCAATGCCTTACTCATATCCCAAGCATCTTCTGCGTCGCCGCGCGCCAAATCTGCGGCAACTCTTTGCACCATAATACCGCCGCCGCGCCATTCTTGCGCTTGACCCGGCAATTGCAAGCGCCCGACCGCGAGATTTATACGGGTCGGCACTTGTTCGCTTTGTTTGAAGAAATGCTCTGCACATGCGGCCAATGTCGCGCCCTCAATAGCGGAAATACCTTGATATCTGTCCTTGCCAGAACCGGGGTCTATAGTCATTGCAAACGACCCACCGCCAGTTAGTGTTTTAGCGTCAGGGCGATCATTTTCCGCCAAAATTCGCTCCAGAGATAGCGCATCAAATCTGGCATAGGCACGCATATTGCCGTCCGTAGTGCATTCTGCCGCCAACATGGATACGGCACCCTCATTTGTGCCGTGAGCCTGCACCAAAAACCTGCCTTTGAATTTTAGGGAACTGGCTACCAAAGCACTGATCATCACAGCCTCACCAAGCAAGCTGGCGACGGCTTGTGGATAGCGGTCACCACCGAGAACCTCATCCAAAGACGAGCCAAGACGCAACACGCGTCCACGCACTTCGCCGCCGCCAATTTGCACGGCAGCAATCTGGTCGTCTGTCATAATGTTTTGTGTGTCTTTTTCGATCATTCTTGGTCTCTACTCAAAGGTTCAGAGCCTTAAATGGGGCGTCTACCTCCATTGTTCAAGGGCTAATTTAAACCCTTTATTCACCCTAAACCCTAAGCGTTTCTTGGCCATTATCTGCCATATTACGCCGCGAACAACAAAGGTGCACTCGTGGGCAAACCACACATTAATCAAGCGGCAAGAATGCCGGGCCATAACGGTCAATTAGCGTTAGAGCGCTCTGCACTGACGGCACGCGCATGGTTGATGACGAAAGCCCTGCCGTTTTGGGCAGAAAACGCAGTCGACACCTCCGGCGGATTTTGCGAAGAATTATCCACTCAATCCCAGCCCAATTGGAGCGCAGTGCGGCGCTTACGCGTACAGGCCCGGCAAGTTTATACCTATTCAATGGCAAATGAACGGGGTTGGTTTGATGACTATTCCGTTGCTGATAATACACTAAAATATATGTTGGCACACGGCTTCATGCGCGACGGGCATCCAGGGTTAATTTCCCTGATTAACCCAAACACCAGCATTAATGACCCGCGCCGCGATCTCTATGACCACGCATTTTATCTGTTGGCATTGTCCTGGCACGCCCGTGTCAGCGGCCAACAAACATCACTAGCCCTTGCCGATACAGTACTCCGTTTCTTAAACGCTAAATTAGGTGCAAGTAATGGCGGGTTTATTGAAGGTCTTCCCGAGAGCGATCCACGCAATGCCCTACGCCGCCAAAACCCACATATGCACATGCTCGAAGCCTATATGGCTCTTTATGATGCTAGCGGCGACGGAAAATATATGCGCGGTGCCGATGAAATGTTTGGCCTGTTCAGGCGTCATTTTTTTGATCTTGAAACTTTTACCGTCACAGAGTTCTTCCATGACAACTGGGATGATGCAAAGGGAGAAAAAGGCCAATGTGTCGAACCTGGGCATATGGCCGAATGGGTCTGGTTATTGGGCCAATACCAAAGCCGTACCGGGTTCGATACCCGCCCGTGGACTGCGCGCCTATATCATAGATTATGTAGCTACGATAGCCTGCTCTTGGCGGACGAAATGGATAAATCGGGGCGCGTTTTGCGCTCGACCCGCAGGCTTTGGGTACAAACCGAAATGGTTAAGGCTCACCTTGCTCAAGCTGAAATGGGTGAAGCGGATAGCTACCGCCTCGCTGCCGCCGGTATAGATATGATCATGGAAAAATACCTCCGCCCGGACGGTACCTGGGTTGACGTATTAGGCGAAAATGGTTTGCCTGTACTTGGCGCTGTACCGACGAGCACTTTTTACCATATAATGTGTATGACGACCGAAGCTTGCCGTGTGGCGGGAATTGCAGATATAGAAAAACCCAAGGTATTACCAAGGTGACTGAAATCAATATTATCCCGGTGATTATGTCTGGCGGTGCCGGAACGCGCCTGTGGCCTGCATCGCGGCAGGCAATGCCAAAACAACTCCTGCCACTTGTCAGCGAGCAAACTATGATTCAAGAAACCGCCAAGCGACTGCGCGGAGCATGGGATGGATTTAGTTTTGGCGCTCCGGTGATTGTATGCAACACCAGCCACGCCGCACCCATAGCAAAACAACTCGGCGGTTTAGGCATAAAACCCGGCACGCTCATAACCGAGCCTGTACCCCGTAACACTGCGCCGTGTGCCGCTATAGCTGCGCTAGCCGTGCAGGAGCAAGACCCGGACGCGCTGATGTTACTCGCCCCTGCAGATCATCATATCAGCAATAGGCTCGCTTTCGCCCAAGTCGTCACCGCAGGTCTAGCCGCTGCTGAAGCCGGGTATTTAGTGACATTTGGCATTACCGCAGAGACACCAGAAACCGGCTATGGTTATATCCAAAAGGGCGCGGCGCTGGACGACCATGCATTCAAAGTCGCGGCATTCAAAGAAAAACCGTACAAAGAAATTGCGGAAAAATATATTGCATCAGGTGCATATTTCTGGAACGCTGGAATCTTCATGTGCAAGCCGTCTGCACTGTTGGCAGAAATGAAAAAACACTGCCCAGATATTCTGGATGCCTGCGAAACTGCCTATAACGCCAGCACAAAACAAGACGGAATATTGTCATTAGACGAAAAAACCTTTATCGCCTGCCCTGCCGATTCTATCGACTACGCCGTGATGGAGCGCACCGACAAAGCCGCCGTGGTCGAAGCCAATATGGGTTGGAGTGATATTGGCTCATGGTCTGCCCTTTGGGAACGTACCAAAGACGAAAGCGGCAATGCCCATAATGGCGACGTTCACACCATAGACACCAACAACAGCCTTATCCACACAGACGGCCCCTTCGTCGCTACAATCGGTATCAACAACCTCGCTGTCATTGTCCACCAAGACGCTATCCTTGTTGCCAATATGGATAAAGTACAAGACGTGAAGAAAGTCGTGGATTTTCTGAAAGCACGTGGGGATACGGCAAAACTTTAAATTCAGAGTAACACGGTACAACCCAAGTTTAGCTCTTTATCTACCGACTAGAGCATTTCTTCTTATATTGGAGTCACTTTGAGCGCTTGATTTTGCGTCCGTAAACAGGAGCTGTTCCCGACGCGGGGCCTTAGCACCGTTAGGATACAGCGACGCATTCACGGTGCAAAAGCAAGTGACTGGACTAAAATAATAATATAAATCAATGGCTTAGGCGCTGCTTGGGCGATCTTTGTTTTTTGGGCATCGTTGCGGATCTTGGCCGGGGCTAGTGCCCCGCTCTGCGAGCCGCGCCTTGACAAAAAACAAATCTCATCCCATCAAAGTGGTTCCAATATAAGAAAAAATGCTCTAGCGAACGTGGGACGCACCATTTACATCGAACGTCGCTCCTGTCGCTGATGGGCATAAATCGGAGAGCAAGAACGCCACCAGCGCACCAATCTCTTCAACTTGCGCAAAGTCGCCCAGCGGAATTTCTGCCTTGGCCGCGCGCAACACATCCGGGTCGGTCGGCGCCATTTCCGTGTTAATCCAGCCCGGTGCCAAGGCATAGGCCAACACGCCGTCCGCAGCCGCACCGCGCGCAATGGTTTTGTTCAGCGCCAGCAATGCTCCCTTAGAGGCGGCATAGGCTGGATGGTCTATCGAAT
The DNA here is from genome assembly GCA_026982415.1 of Robiginitomaculum sp. GTDB lineage: Bacteria > Pseudomonadota > Alphaproteobacteria > Caulobacterales > Maricaulaceae > Robiginitomaculum_A. The sequence goes on along the minus strand of JALSHE010000079.1, from coordinate 35,094 downwards.
CCCCGCGAATGGACGCCCGTGAACAAATATTGATAATGCGGCCTGATTTTGCTTTGCGGTAATCCACCAAGGCAGCCCGGCATAAATCCGCTGGCGCTTGCAGATTAACCGCCATGATTTTCGCCCAGCCATCAGCCCATTGGTCATCATCACCATATGGGTCTGTGACTAAATCTATACCGGCATTATTGACCAGCCCATTAAGTGGAGCATCAACCTTTTTGGCTATCTCGACTGCTTTTGCCCACAACCGCGCCCCTGCGCCCGCTTGCGATAAATCTTCGGTCAGCAGGCCGACGCACTTATCACCTATGCTTGCCGCTACGGCTTCGGCTTCGGCGTGGTTTGAATTATAGTGTAAAATGACCCGCGCCCCATATTCTGCGCATTTCTTGGCAATCGCTGCGCCTGTGCCTCGGCTTGCGCCCGTAATTAACACATTTATGTGTTTTAAATTCATTTTAAATCCCCAAAATATATGGTAAGCGCAGGCTATGAAATTGATAACCTATCTCGAATCTGTCATTAGCCGCAATGACGGCATAGTGCAAACCCAATTAGCCCGCGAAGACTTGACGCGGGTGGAAAAATTGCGCGAACTCGCGAAAACGCACGACACTTACGCCGCACTGGAAAAGGACGGGCTATATATTGGCTGGACCAAGGGTGATTTTCGCACCCATGAACTCTCAGATCCGATCAAAGCCCTCATGCGTGCGGTGTTTGACCTTGAAAAAACTGGAGATGCGGCGAAATATGATGACCACATCATGGATATTTGGGCGGCATTTCACACGTTACGCCTAAAAACTCTCGTCCACTGTTTATAGGATAGACCCTATGATTGACGCAATTAAACATAATTTACTGGTAGGAATAAAGCTACTAAGCACGATTGACGATACACAATACACGGACACATCGGTCAAACCCTATCACGCAAGTATTGGCAGCCATATGCGCCATATTTTGGATATATTCGCGTGTATATTTGAGGGTCTTGAAGATGGTCACATAGATTTCACCGCCCGCAAGCGCAACCCCTTGGCCGAGCGGAGCGCCGGGGTCGGCATAGCTTATTTCGAGCAAATATTGGAAAAACTCGAAACCCTAAAAGGCGCAGACTTCGACCAAATTATCAACGTTTCCGACGATCTAGGCCTCGGCATGGTCACAGCAAAATACACCCTCGCCGCAGCCCTGATCCAAGCCCACAGCCACGCAATGCACCATTTCGCCAGCTTGGGCTATATCGTCACAGAATTGGGCATAGACCTCCCCCACGAAGATTTCGGCTTCAATCCAACGACCCCGAGGGATGTTGCTTAGAGAAAAATTGCCTAGATCGTGATGACGTAGGCCATACTGAAAAAGGAAAAATAGCGTGCAACAATCTCAATATCTGCTGGATGTCCTGATTTTTCTTGCAGCTATGGTTATTATTGTTCCGGTTTTCCAAAGGGTAAAGCTCAGCCCGATCCTTGGCTATCTTGCGGCAGGCATGCTTATTGGCCCTTATGGATTTGAGCTTATCGGTGACACCAAAGCCGCGAAAACTTTGGCGCATTTTGGCGTTGTATTTTTGCTATTTATGATTGGTTTGGAGCTTTCGTTCAGACGTTTGAGGGCTTTGGGTAGCAGCGTGTTTGGTCTCGGCTCGTTGCAAGTTCTCATCAGCGGACTTGTCATTGGCCTGATTGCATATGTATTGGGTCTAGGTGTTTATACGGCAATTATCATTGGTGGCGGCCTTGCATTATCTTCAACAGCATTTGTGTTACAATTACTCGAAGAACGAAGCGAACGGGCAACCCGTTTTGGCCTGACGACTTTTTCAATACTGTTATTGCAAGACCTAGCTGTGGTGCCTCTCCTAATTTTTGTAACCTTAGTCGGCGCACCAGAATCGTCCCTACTTGAAGCCCTTGGCCTTGCCACGATAAAAGGGGGAGGTGCATTATTATCTGTCATTATTTTTGGACGGTTTTTGCTGCGCCCTCTGTACCGTTGGATTGCCAGTACGCGCAGCATGGAGCTTTTTGTCTCGACCACATTGTTAATGGTTCTCGGCATGGCATGGGTCATGTCAATTGCCGGTCTATCCATGGAGCTTGGTGCCCTACTCGCAGGTTTATTGCTAGCGGAAACTGAATACAAACACCAAATAAAGGCTGACATTAAACCATTTCGCGGCATTTTACTCGGCCTATTTTTTATGACGATTGGTATGTTTATTGATATTGGGTTTATCGCTAATAATGTGGGTTTGATTGCCATCATTGTTATGAGTTTGATGCTGGGTAAGTCCTTAATAATCACCCTTCTTTGCCGCGTATTTGGCACACCAATTTCCACATCAGTGCGCACAGGCCTAGCCTTGTCGCAAGGCGGAGAATTTGGCTTTGTTATTTTTGGCGCGGCTCTGACGCTAGGGTTATTGCCGCAAAATATATCGCAAATTTTAATGGCGGTTATTGCGCTGAGTATGATTTTAACGCCTGGAATGTTTTATATAGGCAAAAGATTGTCCAGCACCCTAAAAAAACGCCTGAAGTCTAGGCAGGGTGAGCAAGGCATTGATATTGAAGATATGAAGCAGCATGTCCTGATTGCAGGTTTTGGCCGGGTAGGCCAAACCGTCGCCAAAGTATTGTCAGATGCGGGCATTCCATATGTGGCGCTTGACCTTGACCAAAAGCGCGTGGAGAAATGCCGCGCTAAAGGTATGAACGTGTATTTCGGCGACGCAAACCGCATCCATGTTCTCAAAGCCGCAGGGGCGGGCCATGCCAAGGCGGCGGTTATTACCATCGACCATGTCTCCTCTGCAAATCAGGTTGTTGCGGCTCTGCGGGAAAATTATCTGGATTTACCAACTTATGTGAGAGCGCGCGACCGTCAACATATGCGCAGCCTAGTTATATCCGGTGCTAGCGCCGTTGTATCCGAAGCCGCTGAGTCTAGCCTACAACTAGGCAGTATTGTCTTACAATCCTTAAATGTGAGCGTAGATGAAATTACCAATTTGATCGAGAACTACCGCGAAGATGATTACGCAAAACTTGAGGAAATTATCAGCGGGAAATAACGCTAGAGCGTTTCCGGGGCGAATAACGGTAACCCACTAAATAAATGCCGCCTCAGAATCTACCATGGCGCAATTATCTTCTTCTGAGTTTTTGCAGTAAAGCTCGTAAAGAGTATTGATGAGGACGCGGGCGTCGTCGCTGTCTAGGGAATACAATATGGATTGGGCGACACGCCTTGTGGTAACGATTTTTTCGCGTCTGAGCATAGAGAGATGTTGCGATAGCGCGGACTGTGATAGGGGTACGCTTTCCAGCAACTCCCCCACCGACATTTCGCGCTCTGCCAATTGACAGAGAATCATTAGACGGGACTGGTTTGCCATGGACTTAAGGAGCGCACAGGCTTTACCTGCATTCGCTCCCATTTGTTCCATTCCCATATTGGCTGGCATGTCCATGGCCGAATTCCTGCTCTATCCCTAGCCGCAACCTTCAAAGCCGTCGGCCTCCATTTTAGCTTCATAAGGGGCTGCTACGTCAGAACCAAGAACCAAATCGCCTTTGACGCTATCCCAATCGTCCGGCTTCAAAATAACCATCCAGTTCGTGTAAGGGTCGTCATTGGCCATGCTCGGGTTTTCTGCTAAATCGCCATTTGTCTCGATAACTTCGCCGCCGGCCAGTGATTTCGCAGGGCCAACCCATTTGCCGCTTTCCACAGTGGCGCAAGATTTACCAGCGCGCACCTTGCGGCCAACTTTTTTGGGGGTAAATGCCACCAATTCGCCAGCCAAAGCAGTGGCGATTGTTGTCATGCCCATTTTCACCGTGCCGTCACCAATTTCGGTGAACCAAGTGTGGTTTTCCACATCATATAATAGATCATCTGGAAGATCACATCCGCGTACATTAGCCATTATTTACTCCTACAAGTGATTCAACTTCTTCTCTGTTTAACTTATTTACTTTCGAAGAGCAACAGAACTCCCCAACTTGTTCTTCTTGCATTTTGCCGCCAATAAACAACACTAAATGCTTGGCGACCATATCCATCATAGCCAAACGGGAGGCTATATCCTCGCTATCTGGCTCCATAGTGATTAAATTATAATAATAGGCTAATTCGCGGCAGGTCTCCCGGCACGCATTGAAGCTTGGGTCACCCTTACAGCCCTGTCTGTGCATGGCCAATATGCGAAAACCCTCTTTTTCCTTTTCCGTCGGCACCAAGTCTTTGGCTTTGAGCCAATGTATCAACATTTCCTCGCCGACCAGCAGATAGTCATCTGCCAGCTTCACCGGAGCTATATCCGGCTTTGGTGCCTCAATATAGGCTTCTAATTCGGCAACGCTGCGCATACTTAGATGATTCCTTTTTCTTTCATCAGGCCGCGCGAATCAGATATATTCCCGTTCAGGCCAACTTTACGCGCCGATAAGCCCATGGCCATACCGAGCAATTGGGTGAAGTAAACCACCTTAACATTGGTCTCTTTTGACAGACGTTTCAGGGCGCGAATTTGGTGCATCTCAAGGCCTGAATGACAAGTCGGACATTCCGTGGCAATCACTTCTGCGCCAGCAGCTTCTGCGGCTTCCAAAATATTTAATACAAGCTTGGTCGACATATCGCTGTCCGACAAAGTATGGGCGCCGCCGCAACATGCGGTCTTGAGAGGAAACTCAACATTTTCAGCGCCAGCAACTGCCAGAAGGTCGTCCATATAATGGGGCTTGGTCAGGCTATCCCCGCCCGCACCTTCGGCTTTTTCGGGGAAGATATTACGCGGACGTGTATACATACAACCGTAATAATTGGCGATTTTCAAGCCCTTAAGCCCGCCCTTAATTTTCTTGCGCAGTTCATCCTCGCCGTAGCCCATTTTAATCCAGTCGAGCGCATGTATGGTCTCAACACCGCCAGCCTCATAGGTTTCGTGACCTGCTTTCTCGGAAATGCGGGCTGTGACTTGTTTGGATTTATCTTTGTGCTCTAGGTCGTATTCGGCTTCTTTCAGGTTTTTATAGCAACCATTACAAGGCGCCATTACCACGTCCATTTTGTTTTTGTGCTGAGCATTTGAAAGCACCCGCGACGACAAATATGTCTGCACTTCCGGGTCTACATTTTTTACTTCCATTGCCCCGCAGCAATTCCAGTCCTTTACATCAACCAGTTCCAAACCAAGCGCTTTGCCGACCGCGCGGGTGGATTTATCATAAGGCATGGCCGAACCTTCAAGGGCGCAACCGGGGTAATAGGCGACCTTTTTGTATTTCTTTTTAAGGGCGGCTTTATCAATAATTACAGTCATAATATCCTCTACAAATTCTATTCTTGGCTCTACTCAGCAGCATCTTTGTATTCGTCAAGGCCAAGCGCCTTCTTCTGTGCGGCATGTTCTTCGGCGACATACTCATTAATCGCATCACGAGCTTTCGACCAGTCTTTGGTCTTGGGATGGAACACGGTCGCCCAGCCCATTTTCATCAGTTGGATAACCGGCAGGCCTTTGATCATGTTTTTGACCATTTGCACAATCCAGTCTTGCATAAGCGGTTGCCCTGATTCCTTCAAAAAGTCTTTCAACACTTCCCCATCTTCAATCTTGCCGTATTTGATGACTTGGTCAGAGAACACTTCATCAAATATCGTAGAATTTGACGGTTTAGTGTGACCTTTAAGCTCTAACCAGTGCGCCGTTGCTTTCATGACGCCCTCAGGCACCACATCGCGCGGACAAATTGTTGTACATTTATTGCACGACACACATTGCCAGATAATATCTTTATCGCGCAAAAGTTCGTCTTCCATGCCCATGCGGATTAAATATATCCAATAACGCGGATTAAAATCCGGGTTTTCAGCATTGACCGTACACGAATTGGTACACGACCCACATTGCCAACAGCGGTGGATAAGTTCTCCGCCCGGCAGGGCGCTGATCTCATCTTCCAACGCCTCATTATAATCGGTTACAACCCGTGTCCGGATAAAAGTCGACCAATCACCAGATACGTCTACCCCGTCGATAACCAGGTTATCATGGGTGATCAGATTTTCCGGTCTAATCAGGCTTTTTTCGTGAATAGCCATGTGTTTACTCCAGTCTTTACGTATTTTCGGTCAGACGCAAAACGTCCGCGATTGAGTTTTTCTTTTGGGCGCGCCCATCAATAATAGACGGCGCAATATCGAGGTTGGTTTTGGCGGATACCCCGTCGAGGCCAAGTAGGCGGCGGGTAAATACAATGGGTTCTTCTTTGGACGAGAAGTCTGCCTTTAGATACAACCCGCCCTGTGCTGCAATATAATTGGCATAGCTTTGGGCGCAGAGAAGATCAACATAGTAGAGAACATCTGAGTAGATACCATTTTCAGTGAGGTAGCCAGAAAGCTCTTCGCGCAGTTTCAGGAAAACCTCATAAGTGTCGTCCACATGTAAGGTTTCCGCATCCACATCGCCGTACCATATTTCGCGGATAACGCCGGAATTGGTTTTGCGGTCCCAGACCCATCTGTGCATGAGCGGATGTAATTCCGGATCCGTATTGTGCAGAATTTCTGTGGCTAAATCTTTGACCCAGCGGTGTTTTTTATCTTGTGGGAATTTAGCTTGAAACGCCCGTATACGCGCATCGATATCGCCTTCCCCGAACAGACCTTTTATGGCCACAATCAGAACCAAATATTTCTCGCCCTCAAGATTATCCCCGATGCGCCGTCGCACTGTCGGCATGAACATGCATAATTTAGCGAATTGCTCTGGCGTCAGCCCCTCGCCCGCATTTTTAAATGCGTCTTGGAACAAGGAAATCTTAAACTTAAGCGCCTCCACATAACGCTCAACTCCGCCGTCGTCTTCACAAGCCGTCAGCAGGTTTTGCAAAGTTGAGGCAAGTGTTGGGCCGTCTATCTCAAGCGCAACGGCAGGCGGTACAGCTTGGGCAACCGCCTCGTCCTTTGCTTTAAATCTTGAGAAAAACGACGCCATAGGGTTACTCTTTCCTACTCGGCTGCGACTTTTGCAGTCATGGAGGCCAGCGCTGACATAGCGGCGGCTGAACCTTGAGCGATACTATCGTCGATAGTTTCAGGTCCTGTAGCCGCACCCGCAACAAACACGCCGTCGCGGCTGGTTGCGCCAGCAGTGCCGTACATGTTTTGTTGGTCGAGGAAGCCCCAATGATGCAAATCCACGCCAAATATTGATGAAATCAACATATTATCCACATTCGGATCCATACCAATGGCATGGACAACCATGTCGAACGGAATAGTGATGGGACGTTTGACCAATGTATCTTCACCCTTGACGATGACTTTGTCGCCGTCCGAGGTTACTTCGGCAATACGGGCTTTGATGTATTTAACCTTGAACTCTTCTTGAGATTTCCAGTACATTTCTTCGTACAGGCCGAATGTACGAATATCCATATAATAGATATAAACGTGGCAATCGGGCAATTCTTCGCGGATTTCCATACCCATTTTCGCGGATACAGAGCAACAAATTTTAGAACACCATTCCCGACCAATTTGGCGGTCACGCGAGCCAACGCACAGCAGAATAGCCACACGTTTTGGCTTCTCGCCGTTGGACGGGCGACGTACACCCTGCCCGCTAGAAATCATTTGTTCGACCTGGGTCGTGGTCACAACATCCGGGAAAGAACCAAAGCCCCATTCAGGCTTGTTGATACTGTCAAAATGAGTGAAACCCGTACACAAAATCGTCGAACCAGCGGCAACTTTTTTACCGTCGGAAAGCTCCGCCTTGAAATTACCGGGTTTGCCTGAAAATTCTTTGACGCTAACGCCTGTATGAACTTTAATCAGCTTGTTTTTGACAACCCGGTCAACCATAGAACCAATCGCGTCTTTCGCCCATTCGCCGCTCGGGACCAGCTTGGAATAGCCGCACAGAATTGGTGCGCCGCCCAGTGTATCTTCTTTTTCAACCAGCACAACTTTTTGGCCAACAGAAGCCAGTGAATGTGCTGCGGATAGGCCAGCCGGCCCACCGCCGACGACTAGAATTGGTTTGTTCATTTTATCATTCCCAGTTTTTTACGTTCTTCTACATTAATATACCCAGGCCCACCTGTAATACGGCGGCGCGGATCGTATAAATTCTCCGGATTTCCGGCTTCGACTTGTTTGAGGTATTCTTCAAAATTGGCTTTGCCAGCTTCCCAGTCAATACCCATTTTCTCAAATAGATTTTCAAACGGCGAAGCATGCCAATGTGACTGCACAATCTTGAAAGGGTCAGCCCCGCAAGCAAGCGCGGCGAATTGAATGTCGGAAATAACCGGCAATTCATAGTTTTTACCCTCATTAGCTTCGTCGGCCTTGGCAATCCACTGGTTCTTGTCCAGCGTGGTGATACAGCCCGTATCATGGCCAATCATAACATCGGATTTGGCCTCGTTAATGGCAATTTTAATCTTGCGATCAATAGCAAATGAGCGGGTAAATTCGCGCTCTGAGATAATGTGCCGAAATCCAAAACCACAGCAATCATACCAAGTTGAATAATCAATAACTTGCGTACCCAAAGACTGCATAATACCGGTCGAGACAGCAACCCTATTACCGTCAAGAACATCATCATCATAGATAACATCTTGCGGTATCATTTTATAAACATGGCAAGCGGGGTGGATTGTAGCGCGAATATTCGACACATCATAGGTCTGACGGTTAGCAATATCGCCGCGCATCACATGCACCCATTCGGAATAGTGCACAACTTCCTCTGGAATCAACAACTTGCCGTCAACCAAGCGGTCTAACTTGCCGAGAATCTTCTTAACTTTGTCGCGCAGCTCTGCGGACAGAAGGAGATACTCGCGCACTTCTTTGTAATTGCCGAACGACGTCCCGCAATGCACCAGCGGATAATAATACCCCTCCGGTAGTCCCTCAGCTTTGGCAGAGACATAAGCCTGATGGAAATTGCGCAAAAACACCGCTGCCAAGCTCTCGATATTACCAATACCGGAACCATGATAATTCCACGCCGTACAAGAAGTTTGGTCCGTTTCGTCGAGATACTCCAAATTCATCTCGTTCATCATCCAGAGCAAGGACGTAGGATAGCCTGGAATATTTCCGCACTGGCCGCAGGATTTATGGTGCCACAAACGATTTGTCGGAATTTTTTTGTCCCAGCCATAGAGCGTCTTGGCTATGCGCGGATCATTATGCTCGCCGACACGATGGACTTTAATCTCGCCCTCTTTCTCAAGCTGCCACATCACGTCACGAATATCATGCACCCGGTCTTTGTTAGTCAGCATGGAGCGCTTATCTATTTTTGCCTCAACCCAGCTTGTGGCCGTCATTGCATCGGCGGCACTTAGATTACTATCGCGCCATTCCGAACCATGTCCGGTGAAGCGTTCTTCACCATTATTTCCGTTTTTACCAGCCATAGCTTAATCCTCATCTTGCTCGTCTAGGAAATCATCCCAGTCGTCACGTTTTTCGTCCATTAGATCGACAATCACATCGAACAAATTCTCATCCACAGTTTCCAATTGATCCAAAACCCCAGTTTCTTCCCAAATCGTATAAAGCTCCACCGATGTTTTGAGATTGGTTTCCCAAGCGGTTTTAATCGTGTTCAATGTCGGCACAGGAATAGCAGCGCGCAAAACCTTCAAGGGCGCGTCAACCTTACAGATATTCGGCCCCCAGTCTGGGAACGCATCATTAGAGATCATATCAGGCGATAGCTGATTACCCGTGGAAATAAGCTTGAGCATCACCCGTGAAAATGGACGAAGCACTGATTTAGCAGATTCCATACCGTGCTTAATCGCAGCTTCGCGCATGAGCATCACCAAACCACCGGGAGAATTACCAAATGGGCAACGAGCAGCACAGGTATAACACTGGGCACATGACCAAATTTTTTCTTGCATAGCATCATGGATACCTTCAAGATTTTCCGTCCACAGTAATTGCACAATTTCGCGCGGGCTAAAATCGTAATAATGCGCCGCCGGGCAGGTTGCGGTACAAATCCCACAATTGAGGCAACCATTTAATTCGTGGTCAAACCTGATGTCCGATTGAATGTCCTGGAAGATTTCTTCCATGAATTCGCGCGAAACTTCCTCGGTGCCCTCAAGCGGATCGCCTATATGTTTTTGTACGCGGGTGGTGTCGGCATGATGTCCCATAAAATCTCCCTAAATGGACGTCTCCTGAGTATTAATCCTGACTTGCGGCTTAGTAAGTCATGACCTTGGTATCTTCCTCTTCCATAATCTCTTCAATCAGATAAGCACCACCGACAATGCCGGAACATTCAGGAATAAGGTCTTCTTTGGTCATATCGAACAGGTCAAGATTAGGGGAGCAACACAAGAATTTAACCCCGGCTTCGTGGGCGTCTTGGATAAAGGAATATACGCTTTTGGTAGACCCCTCTTTGACGAACAATTTCTCGGCAAAGCCTTTTTTCATCAAAATGCCGGACGTGGCCGTACAGATCACTTCAACTTCATAATCCATAGCCGCCGCAACAGTGGCCTGAAAAAACGGCGCACCCAATTCTTCAGTGTTTTTCGGATCGGTATTCGCCATAACAATAATGAGTTTTTCAGCCATGATAGTGTTCCTTTATTAGGGCGGCGTATGAATAGCCGCTGTTCAGTGATTCCCCGCGCACATTTACTGAGCGCATTCATTTCTGACACTATATTAGCAAACCCTAATAAACGCAACACTTTTGTCGCGCAAGCACACGGCAAATTCCTACCGCCAAAGCCGCAATCATCGCAACAAAAATGCGCACCGTGTCACGGCGCGCATTTTGTTATGCTCCGGGCAAGCTATAAGCAACCGATACATCAGGACCGAGCGGAATACCAAGAATCACCCAAACCACCATCAAGACGATACCAGAGATGAGCATCCAGACTGAATATGGAATCATCAATGCGGTGAGGCTCCCCAACCCAAAACCTTTTTGCCAACGTTTGGCAAATATCAGGATAAGCGGGAAATACACCATGAGCGGCGTAATGATATTGGTGGCACTGTCCCCGACGCGGTAGGCAGCGGTGGAAGCCTCCGGACTAAAGCCGAGCAACATCAACATCGGCACCAATATCGGCGCTAGCAAAGCCCACTTGGCACTGGCGGAGCCGATAAATAAATTGAGCAAGGCGGAGAAGATAATAATCATACCTATAACAATCGGCAGTGGCAGACCGGTAGACTGAATAGCATCCGCCCCATGTACTGCCGAAATTAGCCCCAGATTGGACCAACCAAACATGGCAACAAAATGCGCCGCCGCGAAGGACAAGACTAGGTAATAGCCCATATCTTTCATAGCCCCTGTCATCATATCAACCAGATCTTGCTTATTTTTAATCGTCCCAGCAGCCTTGCCGTAAATCCAGCCGCAGGCTAAAAACAACACCATAAAGCCGCCAACTAGCGAGGTATAAAACGGGGTCAAGGTTTTTTGCACGGAACAGGTCCCGGCCTCTATCGTGCCGGGCGCGCAGGCCTCTTCATTTATCAAGGCAGTGCCAGGGCCAAAGGTCATCAGCAACCACAAACCAACGACACCCAAAGCCGCAAGACCGGCCAGTTTCAAGCCCTTTTTCTCACCAACGGAAAGTTCGTCGTCTTTATCCTCAAACTGCGCGGCCAACTCCCCATCTCCCGGAGACCACTTGCCGAGCCGAGGCTCGATAATTTTGTCGGTAACAAACCAGATAAGCGGCAAATACAACAAAGTCATAGCGGCAATGAAATACCAATTGCCCGCAATATTCATAACCCAGCTTGGGTCTAGCCCACTAATATCCACGGCCTCTTCGGTAATCCCGAACAAAAGCGCATCCAACTGTCCGGGTAATAGATTGGCAGAAAACCCGCCAGATACGCCCGCAAAGGCCGCCGCAATCCCTGCTAATGGATGGCGTCCGGCTGCGGCAAATAATATGCCCGCTAGCGGGATTAAAACAACATAACCAGCGTCCGCCGCATGATTGCCGAGCATGGCAACGAGTGCAACAACAGGCGTCAACAAAAACACAGGCGTTGAACGCACGGCGGCGCGCATACCAGCGGCAAAAAAGCCCGAGCGTTCAGCTACACCCGCACCCAACATCACCACAAGCACATAGCCAAGCGGATGAAAGTGGGTAAAGGTCTTGGGCATTTGCACCCAAAGCTTTTGGACGTTTTCCGCCGATAACAGGTTCATAGATTTTATAATGAGCGGGGTACCGTCCGCGTTTTTCTGAACCGGATGTTCCGCAGACACGCCAAAAAGTGCCAACAACACGGACGCTACCATCAAAATACCAATGAGATAGAAAAAGATAAACACCGGATCGGGCAAGCGATTGCCCGTCCGTTCAATCCAGCCCAATATACCCTTTTGCGTGGTTTCAGTTATGACTTCAGACATTCTTGCATTCCCCTTGCTATTAACTTTCTACGCAACATGCCGACCTCGTATTACTCTGTCAATCCATATCGGACTTATCCGGTGCCAAGATGAGGCTCTGGATTAGGCAATACCCGTGAATGTGTTGTCTTTTCTCTTAGCTTGCTTCATCAGACCAGTGATTTGGATGATACCCGTCATCATGGGGACGAGAGCATCTTCGATCTCGACTTTTCTGCGTCCCATTTCCGCCAACATCGCGCCTGCATTGTCTGGCGCTTCTTCGAACTCCATCACCAGGTCTTCGGCCATGCCGCGTTTGAAACCAGGATGTCCGATAAAGCCCAAAACATTATCCCCGATTTGAAAAGCCGCAGGCCGCCCCTGCCCGTCTTCGGCTAATATCTTGGCGTAATCAGGCGGTACAGGATAATCACGCATATAGACCGGGTTTGGATATTCTTCGGGCATAAATCCGTTGAGAGCATTCTCATCGACACGCCGGGCATTGTCGCAAGTGAAAACAAGTGGAGATTTTTGCACACTTCCGTCCGTAGCCAGACACAATATTTGCGCGCCGAGGCCAATGGCGAGTATGGGTAAGCCTTGCATGAAACAAGCGCGGGTGAATTTCACCTCTTCGGCCAAGCTGGGCGCATCGCGGGTGCCCGCTGCGCCCCAAGGCCCACCGCCAAGTAGTACCAATCCGTCTCCAACCTCAGAAAACGGCGGCACTTTACCGCTCTCGGTAAACGGGCGGTAATAGCGAAAGCCAATATTACGACCCTCGAAATGGTCTTCAATGAGGCCAAGATAATCGGCGGAGGTATGCTGAAATACGGTTAGAATTTTCATGGTTTCTTCACCTTATCAATTAGACCACAACTACTTACCCCCTCACCACGCTGTCGCACACCTCTCCCTATGGGAGAGGTTAAGTTTGCCTCATCCATAAATATTTTTTTCAAAAACACAGCAAGACGAGACAACGTCTCCTCTCCCATGGGGAGAGGAACAAGGTGAGGGGGTAAGGTGTCAACTATTTCACAGTTTTTGAACAAACCCATCACTTAACCGCGCCCAAAACAGCATCTGCAAATTCAGATGGCTGCAAACTCACCATACCAATATCCGCCTGCTTGAAAAATTTTATCACTTCATCCTTAATACCAGCCAAGGCCTTGCCGCGCAAATGTGCCTCCAAATCCATGATTGTGCGCGGCGGTGTAACAAATACATCACCTGTGAAAATCACTTCGCGGACACGGTCATTTTTGACGCCCTCTAGCCGCACATAGGCGGTGAGATTGCCCTTGGCATTTGTACCCTTAAGCACATCTTTAATCCGCCCCGGCTCATTTATCTCAGCAACAAATGCATCTGTGCCAATTTCTTCGTCATATATATCTTTGGCCATTTCCTCGACTGCGGCATCCGGCGGGGCAAACTCAAATTCAAAATCTAGATGTTCCGCAAAACCAACCAGCAATGCATTCTGTACTTCATCCTTGCTTGGCACCCGCCCCATGAGAGCTTTGAGGCATGTCACCCGCTGCGCCGCACTTTGTAGCTCGCGCTTATTCAGTTTATGGACAGGCACATTCAACACCGCCATCATAGCCGCCGGGTCGAGGTCTATCAAAACCGTGCCTTGGAACATCAATGTGCCCCCATCAAAAAAACCGCCCGTACCGGAGATTTTCTGGCCGCCAACTTCTATATCATTACGCGGCCTAAACTGCGCATCTATCCCAAGTGTCGAAAGCCCTAGTGCCGCTGCCGTGCATATTTTTTTCGTGATGTCCGTGAGGTCCCCGCCAACAGTTTTGCGATCACATATGAGCGCCCAACCAAGCTGGCCTTCGTCAAAATAAATCGCTCCCCCACCCGTCACCCTGCGCACGGTTTGCACCCCTCTTTTGACGCACGCATCTAGTTTGAGTTCTTGGGACAAATCCTGATGCCGCCCCACCAGCGCACAAGGTTTGAAGTGGATAAATTTAAAGCTATCTCCAATCACACCGTCCACATGGGCGTCTATCATAGCCTGATCATGGGCAATATTTTCCCGCCCAGTGCGTAGCCCGGTATCAATAACGCGAATAATTTTAGTCATTACAACTCGTCAAACTCTTCGCCCGGTTCATAGCTTTCACCTGGTTTTTCCATACCTAATTGCCCACGAATTTTACGCATATGGGCGCCTTCAGGCTTGAACGGGTAGCTTGCAATATCCGAGACAGGGCTATCGCCATAAGGGCGGTCACAGGCGGAAATATCTTCGGCAAATTTCCCAGGGCAACCAGATGTCCTAAAGGCAAGGCCAGTATCAATAAGCATATCCAACTCGGCCTTTGGCATGCCGAAATCTTTGACACGACCCAATTCGTCGAATTTCATTTGCTCAACCCGCACGCCTGCATAATCCATCAAATAACGACCAAGCTGTACACGGCGCCATTGGTCGCGCGGAGTGGCTGGTAAATGATCCATAAGCGAACCCTGTTCCGGGAAGAAACAGAACATATGGCTATGGCCGCCCATATCGACGATCTTTTGTACAAGGCTGAGGGCTTCGTATTCAGTTTCACCCATGCCGATAATGATATGCGCGCCAAATTTTTCCTTGCCGTAAATATCGCGGGCTTCTTCAAGCGTCTGCCAGTATTTTTTCCAAGTGTGGGGTGATTGCACACCTTTGCCGCGCGTGCGATCAAAAATCTCTGGCGTGGCCGCGTCCATAGACACGGTAAAAATATCCGTGCCCATATCTTTTAGCTTAACCAAATCATCGCGCACCATTGTAGTCGGGTTGGATAAGATCGAGATCATCACATCATCCGGGCTAACATGATCTGTCCAGGTTTTCAGAACTGTGAATGTGTCTTCGTCTGATCTTGGATGGGTAATCATGGAAATACACATACGGTGGAACGGTGTATCCCCATCCTCTTTGATCTGCTTGGCGACAATCTCTGCTACCTGCGTCATAGGCACGGCAGGCCAGTCGACGCGGATGAAATTCCGGTCTGCATAATCCCGATCCGCTTCGCGGTGACGAGCGAGACCGCAATAAGCACAATTAGCGCGGCACCCTTCTGGGTATGTCAAAAGCAAATTCAAACAACGCGTACACGAACAATTATACATAGAGCCCGGCATCAGGCCGAGGGTTAGCGCGGCAGCGGTTGAAAGCTGCACATATTCCGGCGAGGTCATATTCGGGGTTTGGATATTATTATTGGGCAAGTAGACGCCAGTGGGTGCGACAGCATTGGATTTCACCCGCCCGCCATTGCGCAACTCTTTTGACGGCTTAACTGGCGCACGCGGCTGCATAATTTCGGGCGTATTTATATCCATGCCCATAGGATTTTTGTCCGTCTGTACACCTTCAGTTTTTACACAACTCATTTTTCTCTCCATTTTATTTGATTTCGCTCACGGTAGTGCGCAAGGGCGCACACCTGCGCGGGCACGGCGCATAAGCGCCGACGGGCGGTCGCCCTTGCCTCGCTTCGCTCGGTACTATTTTTCATTCTAACTTCCTTTAAGCGGCGTCTTTACGCCAGTAATCTTCATATGCTATCCAGCCACCCCGCAGCGCGGCCTTACTCAGGGCACGCTCTGGCGCACCTTGTTCTATTAACTGTTTACGCCTCAGCACGGCTCTGGCCAGTGATGCGCCAAACAAGTCTTCCAAGTCTTCGGCGTAAATGTCAATGGCATCCGCTTCGCCTGCCAAATACCCTACCAAGGCCTCACCCGCCAAGCGTCCTGACATGACCGCCGCCGCAATCCCGGCACCCGTAATCGGATTGGTCAAACCAGCTGCATCGCCCGCCAAAAGCACAAGACTATCCCCCAAGCGACCATCGGCTTTTAACATGCCGCCAACCGGAATAACCCCGCCTGTATAACCGATAATCTCACTGCCCACCTGCCCCGTCGCCGCTATGCGAGCGTGCAGACTTTCAAGGGCGGGCTTCAATAGATGCTTTTGGTTCGGAAATACCCCAATGCCAATATTGGCTATATCGCCCTTGGGGAACATCCAGCCATAACCGCCTGGAAAATCATTGGACAAATATATGTCCGTCGCCACATGGGGCGTGTTCAAAGTCGTACTGAGCTGGCGGGTTTCCAATATATCCGTATTCACACTGCCAATGGCCTTGCCTATGAGCGAATGCGGACCGTCTGCGCCGATAATGACTTTCGCTTGCACCACCTGCCCGTCGGAAAATGTCATCACCCCGTCTTCGCTCACGGATTTCAGCTTGACCCCGAATGTACATTGTGCCCCCGCCGCGATGGCCTTATCCACCAAAGCCGCGTCAAAGGCACGGCGGTCTATCATATGGCCAGAGAAATTTTTGGTTAGATCAGGCGTGTCGCTCTCTACGAATGTAATCATTTCGTGAATGCGCTGCACACTGTTCTCGCTCATGACCAATTCGCCAGCGTCCAGCATGGCGGGCACAAATTCGGCGCACTGCACAGGATGTCCAGCCACGGCTTTTTTCTCAAACGCACATACGTTTAGCCCGGCCCGCGCTGCTATAATAGCTGCGCTCGCCCCGGCTGGCCCAAGGCCGATTATGCCAACATCAATCTTCAATTTATGCCGCACATGTGGCGCTTGCGGTAGCCGCTTTGTCAGCACCGAGCTTAATAGAGCAACACGAATGTTCTTGCGAATGGCTGCGGCCAATCATTTTACATGTGGCCAGCGCCCCTTCCGCCGGGAATGCAATCCCGTCAAGTCCGGCCATAACCGCATAAGCATCCGTAATCCGCTTGTGCATACCAGGCGGCCTTGCACAGCCAAGCAGTACGCTTTTATCGCCCATACGTTTACGCGATTCGAGGAAAATATGCCCGACATCGCGCGTTGTTGGCACGGTAAAAGTGCCCGGCTTTGCATAAAACGGCATAATGACCACAAGCACCAAGGCCTGCACATCATAACGCGCTACAATATCCAAAGCCCGTTCTTCGCCCAGCAATTTACCGTAATGTAGGCCAATCACCACATGGGGGCTTATTTCCATTTTGGTTGAACACAGTGCCGCCAGCGTCGCTTCAAAATCCTCCACGGGACGATCGAGCTTGTAGACTTGCTTAATGGTTTCATCTGAACCAATCACGTCCATCATAGCCGTATCAACACCAGCGCTTTCCATACGCTTAGCCGCCGCTTCGTCGGTCAGCGCCGTATGAATGGCAATTTTCAAATGGGGAAAATCCCGCTTCAATCCCTCGACCACGGGCAAATAGCGGTCGTAATTTATCACATTTTGCTTATTAGAGCCACCAGACAACAAAAACCCTTGCAAGCCCTGTAACAAAATTAAATCCCGAACCTTGCGATCCAGCATTTCTGGCTTGGTCGCGGGAATCATAGGCTCCAATATTTTTTTCTGGCAATGATCGCAATTGAGCGCACAGCCGCCCGCCGTAATAGAGAAGGCCGGGAATGAATTTTTACCGCAACCCGAAAGCTCGGATGTTTCATATTCTTTAAATGTTGGGGTCGAAAAACGAATATCGCGGTTCAATATATTAGGCGCATTCTTGCCCATAGCCGCAATTAAATCCGCATCAAATTCTGCATCTTCCAGCGGTTCAATCTGGCTTAAACCATCAATCCAGTTCGCATTCTTACCCATGGACGACCCCTTATATTAGCATTACCTAATACAAGTATGGCACCACAGGCGAGTTTGCGCAAACGGTTTTTGGAATATTGCCATAACATTACACTGTCAGACCTTTACGCGGCAGAAATACGCGGCTAGTGTTCGCAAAATTTTTGGAGATAATTATGCGCTTGATGAATATTGCTAGCCCCCTCACAGCTTCTCTCGTCACGGGTTCTTTTGTTTTGGTTCTTGGCTTGACGGCCTGCGGGAATGAAACGAAAACACCCAAGCCTGTAAAAGCCCAAGCTACGGCGAATAAAATCGTCAAAAACGATAAGTTCACCTATGCCAATTACGACAAAGTGCGCATGACCCATTTGTCGCTTAATCTGGATGTTAATTTTGACGAGAAAGTATTGGACGGCACAGCCACGATTGATTTCAAGGTCATCGACCCAACAGCCTTTACCTTGCAGCTTGATACCAAAGACCTAACCATTCGTTCTGTCCAAGGCATGAGCGCGGACGGACAGTGGTCGGCGTTGAGCTATAATCTCAATGATGAAGACGAACTTCTCGGCACCATGCTGGCGATACCGTTCTCCAAGGGCATGAACAAAGTCCGCATTGATTACCGAACCAGCCCGACCGCAGAGGGCCTGCAATGGCTCTCCCCGGCGCAAACTGCGGGCAAGAAGCATCCCTATTTATTTTCCCAAGCCCAAGCCCTCAATGCCCGCACTATGACCCCGGTTCAAGATACGCCCGCAGTCCGCATCACTTATGATGCCACATTACGCGTCCCGGACGGCTTACTGCCCTTGATGAGCGCCGAGCAAGGCGAAAAAGACGAGAACGGCGAATACCACTTTAAAATGCCGCAACCTATTCCGTCCTATTTGCTGGCCATCGCGGTTGGCGACATAAAATTCAAAGCCATTAATGATACAATTGGGGTTTATGCAGAACAATATATCCTCGATGCCGCCGCTGAAGAATTTTCCGAAACGCCGCTCATGGAAGAGGCCAATACCAAGCTTTATGGGCCTTATAGATGGGGGCGTTACGACCTTATCGTGCTGCCGCCAAGCTTCCCGTTCGGCGGTATGGAGAACCCGCGCCTGTCCTTTATGACCCCGACACTTATCGCGGGCGATAAAAGCCTGACCAATGTTGTCGCCCACGAACTGGCGCATTCTTGGTCTGGTAATCTGGTGACAAATTCAAGCTGGCGCGACGCCTGGCTCAACGAGGGCGTCACATCCTATGTTGAAAACCGGGTTATGGAAGACCTGTACGGCGAAGAACGCGCCGTGATGGAACAATATTTGGCGCTTGAAGACCTAAAACGTGATCTCGCCAATGCAAAACGGCCAGAACTGACACACCTGAAATTACCGGTAGATATGGACAGTCCCGACGATGCCTTTACCCAGGTCACCTATGTCAAAGGACAGTTTTTCCTGATATTCTTGGAAGAGCGTTTTGGACGAGCTGCATTTGATCCCTTTCTTAAAAAATATTTCAACCATTTTGCCTTCCAAAGCATCACCACCGAGGATTTTATCAAATATCTCCACGATGAACTGCATGTGAAAAACCCTGATGCACTGACGAGAGAAGAACTTGACGCATGGATTTATGGCCCCGGTATCCCCGATACTGCCAAAGACCCAAAGTCCAGTGCTTTCGCCAAAGTCGATGCAGCCCGCACGGCATGGCTAGGCGGTGGGTCTGCCGGTGATACATCCGCATGGTCTACCCATGAATGGCTACATTTCCTCAATAATATGCCGGAGAGTTTGACGCTGGCTCAACTCAAAAAACTCGACGATGATTTCAAACTTAACGGTCACCAAAATGCCGAAATCGCCTTTGCTTGGTATATGCAAGCCATTAAGGGCAATTACAGCAATGTGGATGCAGAGCTGGAAAAATTCCTGATGAACGTCGGGCGTGGTAAATTTATCTACCGTCTTTACGGCGCACTCGCGAGCCTTAATGATGAAGCGCGCGAATGGGCCAAAGGCGTCTACGCCAAAGCCCGCCCCGGCTACCACCCGATAGCCCAACGCAGGATAGATGCGATATTTGCCAAATATAACGAATAGGCAGGAACGGAAATTGAAAATAGTTCTTGGTAATTATAAGGTAGATTAGCGCCTTGATATATCCGTATATATCCGTTGGCAGTTGAACAAAATTCACCTTAGCCCCAACAACACCTTAACTTGAAGTAGCTCATATTCAAAATTACCCTTGCAATAAGGAGGCGTCCATAGATGACAGTGGCGGTTCTGGTGTTGTTGGGCTTATGTCTCCTATGGCTTCGCCGGGGTCGTAGGGCTTCGGAGCGGTTATTGGGAGCGCCTCTTCGCACCCCGGGAGTACTTCTTCGCTGTGCTCAGGGCGCGCTCACCATAAATATTTGATCCAGCGAATCAAATATAGCACAAGAGGCATTCCCTACGGTCACGCAGAAGAATGCCGACGCGAAGCGGCGACCGTTTTTGGTGAGGTGGGTGCGGAGTATGTGCGGGAATGCGGGGTTTAGGAAGCAATAATCAATAGTTTCGGTTCACCAAAGGTGTTCCCGTTGGTCACTGTCACCCGCTTGTTAATGGCGCAAATGCTAACGAAAATCATTATAGCCCATTTAGATGCTCAAGCGGAGGCGTCCATACCATTATCGTAACTTAATAGCGGCAAGCATGCGATTACTGTCTTTTTTGGGATTTCTTTGATTCCCGCATAAGAACATGTAAATTCTTGTTTATTTTGCGCATTCTAGCCCAATCTGAATCTGGACCATAAAGCATGCTGGGATCGGCTAAAATATCAGCGATAATCCTGTCCCTTTGCTTTTCAAGCGCAGTCGTGTCCATTTCCAAAAATGTATGCAATACATGGATAATCGCATCCAACAGCCGCACCAAAGCCCTTTTATGCCTGTCCGGACTATCATTTTCCTTGTCATAATAGGGCAGGAACAGTGTATATTCCACATCCTTTTCTTTGCGAAATACCGTCGGCCCCCAAATTTCTGTCTGTTCAAAATGTTGCTCGTGCAAGGGACGCCGCTTGAATCGGCGTTTGGCGCTCATTCTAAACATGATTTCAAAATCTGCGCCATATTGCTGAATAAAGAAAGGCGACGGTTTAACCAGCGAAGTCAGTTCTTCACTTATTCTATGTTGAAAGTCAGTGGAGACCCGTAATGGGTGTTATTTTCTATATAAATTTGTCCGACATGTATTTTCATGGGTTCCTCAAATGCGGGGGTATATAACTCATAATATTACCGGGCAGGATTTGTCCAGTGTCAAAATAGTTTAAATCCAGTTTGAATGTCTCGGTATTAATGGCCGTGCGCGATGTTGTCCTGCCCAAGCTTTCTTGCAAAGGGCGAACATTTGCTTCACCATATATTTGTTCCAGTCCGGTGACAGTAACCGAATTAAATAAAAAAACGAATTACGGTGAATTACCCGTACCAAAACATACCAAAATTAAAAATAAAAGGGAATCCCTAACTTATGCAGAGGTCTCATTAACTCATAAACTGCATTTATTTTAACTGTCGCTAAAATGTCTACGAATAAACGCAGTATATGGCACTTAACAATACAAGGATGAGTAATAATATTCTATTATTTCATACACTTAACTTTTCCATACACTTAACATATATCAACAATGGTTTGTTATGGTTTTACTCACTGATTTTCTGGTTTAATCCCGACAAACCGTCCTGCGCAATAGCCTTGGAGATATTTGGCTTGGGCGCCTAAATCGCCTTGTAGTTTGTCCAATTGCACAAGCCTATCAATGATAATCGTCTTATCCGGGCCGTGAATACCGACGATTAATATCGGGATATTGGCACCGTGGGCTATGCGGAGAAAACCGGTTTTCCATTTATCTATTTTAGAGCGCGTGCCTTCTGGTGACATGCCGAGCCAGACATTTCCCTCTGTGTTAATCCAGTCTATTGTTTGTTCCAGAATGTCGGTTTTCTCGGATCTATAAACTGGAACACCACCCGTCCATTTTAGCAGGCTACGAAACGGCCATTTGTTGATTTCGCTTTTCATGAGGTAGCGCACCCGCAGCCCCATATAAAACTTGGCGGCCATGGCAATGATATAGTCCCAATTCGAGGTATGGGGCGCGACGATGACCATGAGTTTTCTCTCGTCCGGTAGCGTTCCGACTATTGACCAACCAAAGAGCTTGAGAAGCGCCCAGCCGACGGCGTGGCTAATCAGGCCGCCTTGACGGGGCATGGTCTTTGATTGGATGTCTTTACGTTTCATTGCGCCATTATTGGAAAGAACCGCATAATTTCAAGTATGAATTACAAGCTAATGAACAAACCCGCGCCGACGGCATTGGGGAGAAGAGCCATAATCTCTTGTTCGCCGCTGTCCGGCGGCATGTCTATGATGGCCGCATTGACGGCGGCGGCGAGGTTTTCGCCTTTGTCGAGAGCGGCCAAGAAGCTATGCTCTGCTGGCTCCAACGCTCGGTAATTGACCATATTTTCATAGCGCCAGACAAGCACATATTGCTTTTGTTTCTCTAGCTCTGTCCCCGCTTCTACGGCTTGCTCATCGCGGATATTAGACCAAATATCAAACACTGGCCATTTTAGGGCAAGAAGCGCAACACCGGGGGCCAGAGTCAGTTTCACCTGTTCAAGGTTTGTCCCTTGCTCTGCCAATTTGGCCAAGTCCTCGATTGCTAGCAGTTCTGCATCCGCCGCTAAATGCGCCAATGTCCATGCGCGGTCTAGGTGGCAAATATCGCTAAGATAGGGCAAGCGGTGGTCTATTTTATATTTGTCGACAATTCTAACGAAATCCGCGCCGTAATTATTCAGTGACCTTTGCCGCGCCGGATATTTTTCAATATAGGCATGGACGAGCTTTAGGAAGAAGTCCTCGCCGACAATATTCAGAACCGACATATAATTGGCCGCCAGCACATCATACAGCGCCGAGACCGAATTATTGCGGTAAACACTGACAAATTCCGCGTCAAAGCCTGCGGTTTTATCTCGCGCTAGCGCCTGCGGATCACTACCGTCGACCACTTTGGCCATAGCTTGCATATACTCTTTCATGTAGTGGCCCTTTGCCGTGCGGGTTTCAAGCCCAGCGCCCGGCTAGCACGGGCATGTTCGCCCAACATAACATCAAATTCCGGAATATTACCGTCCCGTTCCAATAATATTGGCCGAGGCCCTAAATGGTCTATAGCCACATCCAGCAAGTCCCAAACACTATCGTCTACCGGAGCGGAATGGGTATCTATCAGCAAATCATTGCCGCGAATAAGGTCAGCCTCAAAACCAGCAATATGTATCTCGCCGACCAGTTCAGGTGCGATCGCTCTCACATAAGAGGCTGCATCTATGCCCGTATTGACCGAGCTAATATAAATATTGTTCACATCCATCAACAAACCACAGCCTGCGCGCTTAGCGATTTCGCACAGAAATTCCGGCTCATCCAGCTCGGTTGTCGCCCGCATATAATTGGTCGGGTTTTCGATGAGGATTTGACGGCCTACGCCGTTTTGAAATTCATCAATCCGCGCCACCATATGGTCTTGAACCTGGCGGGTGCGAGGGAGAGGCAGAAGGTCGGCGAAAAACCGACCCTCAAAACTGGACCAGGTGGCATGCTCTGAAACCTGCGCCGGGTTAAACCGATCTATCAGGGATTTCAAAGCCGCCATATGGTCTTTATCAAATGGGTCAAGCCCGCCCAAGGACGCGCCGACCCCATGAAAACTCATAGAGAATTTCTGCGCAAACTCGGACAGCCAAGCCAGACGCGGCCCACCCGCGACCATATAGTTTTCGGGGTGGACCTCATACCAGATGTCCTTGTTGGAAAGCTCAAGTGCTTCCGAATAAAAATCCGGCTTAAGCCCCATTCCTGCCAAACAAGGTAGGCCTGCCAAACAAGGTAGGCCAGCAAGATTAGGTAAAACTGGCAGTTTTGGCATTAGACATTCTTATCTTATGTGCCGCTTTAGGCGCCAGAGTTACTTAGGCGTAAGCGAACCGTTACCAGCAGGTGTCACGATTGAAGAACAGCTGCCTTTGGGTGTATATACCCATGCATCGCCCTGCCAATCAACTGTTGCATTGCCTTTACAGGTAATGCCTGCGCCAGCTTTACAATCAGCCTTAGCCATTTTGCCTTTACAGCTTGTTCCGGCTCCAGCTTTGCAATCCGCCTTAGCCATCTTGTCGCCTTTACAGCTCGTGCCAGCTCCGGCTTTGCAATCATGCTTAGCCGTCTTATCGCCCTTGCAGCTCATGCCCGCACCAGATTTGCAGTCGGACTTGGCCATTTTCTTGCCTTTACAGCTTGTGCCAGCTCCAGCTTTGCAATCATGCTTGGCCGCCTTATCGCCCTTGCAGCTCATGCCCGCACCAGATTTGCAGTCGGACTTGGCCATTTTCTTGCCTTTACAGCTTGTGCCAGCTCCAGCTTTGCAATCATGCTTGGCCGCCTTATCGCCCTTGCAGCTTGTACCAGCTCCGGCCTTGCAATCGGACTTAGCCATCTTATCGCCCTTACAACTTGACCCAGCACCTGCCTTACAATCCGACTTGGCGCCTTTGCAACTTGTACCCGATGCGGCACCGCAATCATTCGCGCCTTTTAGGGACACGCCGTAGCATTTTTCACGGTCGGCTTTGGCGAGACTGCCACCGCCTACCCATTTAGAAAATGCAGACTTAACGGCTGTTGGTGCAGATTGTTCGATTGATAGACCCGCGCTCGGCCCTGCGGGTGTGGTTGAACACCCTACGCCGGCTGCTAAAATTGCGCCGACGGCTAGTGTTTTAGATATTTTGAAATGTGCTGACATGTGTTCCTCCTATTCAGCTAATTGACCTTTTACAGGTTTCTGCGATTATCGCTGTAGCTTCGTGATAGCTAAAGACTATCCGACTGCCGGGATAATTCACATGAAATAATATCACGTTATTGTGAGAAAATACGGAAAATTCCCGGCGCCGATTTTTTATATTTTTAGCGTGCAGTGAGCGAGCCTTTACCCTTTGGCGTAATGATAAACTCACAACTGCCTTTTGGCACATAGGTCCAGGCACCGCCTTGGAAATCGGATGTTGACGAGCCTTGACAGCTTATGCCAGCACCAGCCGCACAATCATTATGACCCGATAGCGCAACGCCGTAGCATTTTTCTTTGTTTGCTTTTCCTTTAATACGCTTCCCGTCCATCCAGCTTTTGAAAGCTTGTTGGACTTCCGCAGGCGCTGCACTGTCAAGGCGGATTTGGGAATTAGGCTTGGCCAGTGCCGAAGTACCGACTGCCGAAATACCGACGGATGCGGCAAGCAAAGTACCAATGGTAAGGGCTTTAGTGATTTTTTGGGGGGCAGACATAGTGTAACTCCAATTATATTCATTTAGGCAGGCGACCATTCGCCTCCCCAGCTTGTTAGCATAACCTATCATAACACAGGGTGACAATATACTCGCGCGAGGTCACTTGAATGTGAGCAAGGCGTTAATCTTACTCTATACTGCCATAATATTAACCATATTATACCGTCTTATCGCCATTTTCCCGCCCCAATGCCGCCTAAACATCCCCGTTCAAGCTTATGGCACATAAATAGAGGAAAATATGCACACACCAACAAAATATATCGGCATGGCAAAATATATCACTGGGGCGGCATTTGCCTTAATACTCTCGTCTTGCGCAACCACGACACAAATGACATCCGGTTCGGATTACTTGGCACGTTACCAAAAAACTACCGCCACCAACACGGTGGGAGACCTGAACAACAACCTAAACACTGATTTGGCTAATAATCTAAACACACAAATTCGCGACATAGCAACAATAGAGCCTGACTTGCGCTTCCCGGCCCGCATCGGTTTGGCACGCATAGAGCGCGGGCAATTAACCAGTGGCCCCATAGACGAAATGCAGGCTTGGGGAGATTTGGCCGAAAAGCTTGGTGCGCCTTACGGTGAGTTTGTCCCCGTAAGCCCGTTCATTGCCGCTATGGTACGCCCGCAACCCAATACAAAACAAGCAATGTTTAATGCTGGGAATGTCACATCTGTCATTGCAGACATCCGCCGCGCTTCGGCCAGGCAACATCTGGATTATGTGCTGGCCTATGAGGTAACGCAAAACACATCCGACGAGAGCAACGGGCTTTCATTAGCCAATCTAACCGTATTGGGCATGTATATCATTCCGTCCAGAAATGTTAAAATCAAAAGCACGGCCAGCGCCATTCTTATTGATGTGCGCAATGGCTACCCATACGGCACCGCATCGGCCATTGCTACGGACAAACAAATGCGGACTTTCATTGGCTCAGGAAACGCGCGTCGCAAAGCAAAGAACAAAAATTATTTACTCGCCGTAGAAAACCTAACAGGTGAAGTCGAAACCATGATGAAAGATTTGTGGGTTTTACAAAGCAAGCAATAATATCTTCGTCCTTGTCGGTTTTTATGGTCTCCCTATCGGGTGGCCATATTTTTTGCCTTATTTCAAACTTCCGCCGTAATTGCGCGCAGCTCCGTCACAATTGCGCGTAAAAGTCTTGAAATCAGCACAGTCTTAGCAAATTCGCGCCCTATTGCCCCTCCATATAACAATCATTGAAAACAAACACACCTGGAGGGTAACACAATGATGAAACTTTTAACCGCAACCGCCTTAACCGCCGTCGCTGTCTTGGCAAATGCAAACGCAAATGCGCTTAGCCAAATGACTAATGAGTTAAAGGCAGCGCAAGAGGCTTCTTTAAGCGCACCATTTGAAGCCAAGACCATTGCGCCGACCATTAACATTGCCAGCACAATCGGTATTGCCCGTCTCGACAAAGGCCGCTTGATTTATGCCCCGGTTGTCGAGTTACGCGATTGGGCTTTTTTGGATAAACGCTCTGGCGCAACTTTCGCCCCCGTTAGCCCAGCTGCCCTGATTAAAAACATCCCCGAAGTCCCTATGATGGGCGGACGGGATAGCGATAACAAGCTCGACGAAATCCGTCTCACGGCATCAGACCTCGGCATGGACTATGTGCTGATTTACGGTATGGGCAAAGACGCTCAGTGGGGCAGTTTCGCTGGCAAAGCCATGGCCAATACAGGCTTCATTATTGACACCAACGACATTTCCCCCCGCGCGCCCGCTAAGGCTATGTTGGTCGATACTTATACGGGCAAAGTCTACGGTACGGTCACATCAGACGAAATCGAATTCGGTGTCGGCGATTTGACCGATAAAGTCGAAGCCTTGATCAACACCCTAACCGCTGAGCGTTCTGCAAAACCGGCTTAGCACTTCACCATCTCTTGTCTGGTGGGGCAACACGCAGGCGACCAGCCGCCCTCCCCCTAACTGGTCGCCTGTGTGAATATCAGGAAACCTAAAATTGCTACAAGTGGGTGAGTTAGAGGCGGTGTATTTTGGATGTGAAAACAGTCATGATAAGTTCCGGGTAATGTGGCTGGGAATCGGGATTGGGTGGTTCAAAAGTATCTGGGCGTAGCATTTTCCTTGGGGGTCATTACGCAAGCTGGCCATACCGCCGCCGCCCAAGACGTCGTGCAGAAGAAAGTTAAGCGCGTTCAGCCCCGGCATGGAAAATCGTTCGACTTTACCCTCCAAAAAATGTTCGAAACGTTTGGCCACAACCTCTTCCGTAAGAGCAGCCGCGATATAAGGCAGGTATTCGGGCTGGCGGGCAATAATGCCGATATTGGCCTTGTCGCCCTTATCTCCGCTACGCCCCCAAGCCAATGTCACCAAGGGCACATTGACCATTTCGCCAGCAGACGGTTTGGGTAAAGCCACAGAGGGTTGTGGGCGCTCTATAGATGCCGGGTCAAAAACTTGCCCTCCGGCTATTTGGGCGCTGGATATTTCGCCGTCCATATCAACCGATATAGCAATATCTGTTTTGGGGATTTCGCACGAAAACAAACGCACAACTGGCGAAGGTTTTGGCCGTCCGCCGCCCAGCCCGGACAAGCCTGCGGGCGTGGCCAGAGCCATGCCGGTGATTTCCTTGAACAACAAATTGATCGCTTTTTGGTCTTGGTGCTTGAAAGCAAATTTACCGACAACCTCCCGCGCTCCCTTAGAGATTTTCGCCGCGCTTCCGTACTGGCATTCCGTACCCAAAATTTCCAGGCTAATCTCTGTATAGTCCGGTGCGCCCATTGCACGCAGTTTCCCCCGCGCTCGCGCCAAAGCCGCATCTGTGAACACTTTGATCTTGTCATCGGCCTCAAGCCCTGTGAAGTTTAACGACAATAACCCGCGAAATCCGTCCAGATAGGTGATGCTGGCTTTGTAGGTGTCCGGCGCAGCATAGCCAGTAGCCCCGTGAACGTGAACGCGGTCTTTTGCTATATCTTCAAGCTTTACCCCGGAAAAATCACACACAACATCGGGCAATATATAAGCTTGTGGGTCACCGATTTCGTAGACAATTTGTTCGGACACGGTGCCAACGCTGACCATGCCGCCCGTCCCTTCGGGCTTTGTGCAGACGAATGTCCCGTCTGCGGCGACCTCAACGATTGGGTAGCCAATCCCGGCTAGGTTTTCGGCCACTTCGCGCCAGTCGGTAAAATTACCACCCGTGGCTTGCGGCCCGCATTCGATTACATGACCAGCCAACGAACCGCCCGCAAGTTTATCCATATCATCCGCCCCCCAACCAAACTCATGAATACATGCACCGAGCGTCACCGCGCTATCCACACAGCGCCCCGTAATGACAATATCGGCACCATTGTCCAAAGCTTGCGCGATGGGAAATGCGCCGAGATACGCATTGGCGCTCATGATTTTGTCTAATTCCGGCAAGGCATGACCGGAAAACATTTCGCGCACCGCACCATAAGCGCCCGTGCTCAAGGTTTCCAAAATATCATCACCGCTCACCACAGCAACCCGCAAATCCAACCCCAATTCTTGCACCAATGCCCGAACGGCTTTAGCACAAGCAACAGGGTTCACCCCGCCCGCATTAGAAATAATTTTAACGCCTTGGGCGGCGATTTCGGGCAAGCTTTGCCGCAATACGGACGAAACGAAATCTAGCGCATAGCCCCTGCTTGCGTCCTTGGCTCGCGCCCGCGCCATAATCGACATGGTAATTTCCGCCAGATAATCAAACACGATATAGTCAAGGTTTTTAGAATCATGATTATTGGCCGCAAGCAATTGCGGCACCGCCATATCGCTCTCGCCCCAATAGCCGCTCGCCCCGCCGATGTTCACTATTTTTTTGTCATTCATAATTTGATGTCGTCCATGCCGTGTGAGGAAGACCCCCTTGCTTATCACCTTGAAATCGGTATTATAAACAGAACGTTCTGTTTGTTAATGATGAATTATAGAAATATGGGAAATGTGTCAAGCCATTTGTGCGAGCGTAAAAAGTGTATAAGACCGTTTGAAATACGAAAGGAACTAGAAAGCCTGGTAAATTATTACAGCAACATGATATGTTGTTTTAACATGAAGTTTTGTTTTACAGTCATGTAGCCTTGTAGGGTGGATTAGCGCCTCTTGCGCGTAATCCACCATTGGTACATACCATCCTACCAGATACAGGGTGTTTTGATAATAAAATCTACCAATCTCCATGACAATAGTGACCAAATGACAAAAATGAAAATTCACTCAGACAGCGGTGAAACGCAACACCTAACCCGCCGCGAGCAACAAGTGCGCGAAACCAAAGACGCCTTATGCGCTGCGACCATTCGCTGTTTGGATACATATGGCTATGCTAGAACAAGCACCAGCCGTATCACACAAGAAGCCGGAGTTTCACGCGGCGCCCTCACCCACCATTTTCCGACCAAAGAAGATTTGATCGTCGAGACAACCAATAAAATATTGCGCCCGGTGGCTAATTTGCCTAAGAAACCTGCGCCAAACACGAACCTGCCTGCTGATGAATATGAATTATCCATCATAAAATCCGAGCTGCACCGAGTGTGGAAACAAGTCGCCAACACCGCCGAAGCCCGGGCTTTGCTGGAAATTCTGATTGCATTTCGCACCGATGCCAAACTGAGACAAAGGATTAAGCCAGACCTGGTGCGCTGGAACGCCCGTATGCAGCAGTCCATTATATTGAACTACACCTCGGCGAACGGAGACGACGAACGGCTTGACCGCATCTGGCAAATCGCTCGCGTTTTTTACCGGGGCCTCATAACCCATGATGCCTTTGTGGAAGACCCGGCTGAACTCGGTGAAATAGTCGACGAATTTGTCAACATGCTCGCCCCGATGATGCAATACCGCCACCGCTAAACGTGAAATGAGAAATTGCCTAAATGTCCACAGACCCTAGATTTTTTCTAGTCCCCTGATGTGCTAAACCCCCGCCTTACCAGACGGGGGTTTTTACAAATTTGGGCGGCGAAATAGGTTTGTCTCCAAGCGTGAACCAAAGCGTATGGCGCTCTACTTTGTGCTTGGGACCAATAAAGCCCCGAGCCGCTTCATCGGCACGACATCTTCCAAAGCCAAACGCGCGGCCCACTCAGTGATTGCGCGTTTTATAACGGGATCACGCCAATTTGGTGCAATTTCTGCCAGCGGCATGAGGACGAACGGACGCGACAGCATGCGCGGATGTGGCAGGGTCAAGGTTTCGCCCTTGCGCATCGTTCGGCCATCATAATTTATCACCTGCCCGTGATAGTCCAAAATATCCAGATCCAGCGGGCGCGGCGCATTGCGCTTGGCCGCGACCCGCCCGAAAGCTGCCTCAGTTTTCTTGAGTAGCGCCAGCAATGCGTGCGGCTCAAGCTTCGTCTCCACCGCTATCACGGCATTTATATAGGGCGGCTGGACGTCCGGGTCTGGCCAAGCTGGGCTTTGCCAGAGATTGGACGTTTTCAGCACATCCACACCGAACTGTTGTAACCGCTCCACCGCTAACAAGAATGTTTCTGCGGGGGTAACGGTCTCGCCCCGATATTGCGCAGCTTGGTTGGCGCCCAGAGCCACATAGATAGCCAAGACTAACCGCCTCTTTTCATGAGTTGGCTTTCATAACGCGCGCTTTTTGGCGGTTCCAATCGCGATCTTTCTGGGTTTGGCGTTTGTCTATATTTTTCTTACCCGTACCAATACCCAACAATAATTTAGCCAAACCGCGCTTATCGAAATACAGCTTAAGAGGCACCAAAGTTCGCCCCTTACGTTGCACCGCCCCCATAAGCTTGTTGATTTCTCGGCGCTTGAGGAGCAATTTACGGTGCCGGGTCGGCGCATGGTTGAACTGGCTGGCTGGCTCGTATATGGGGATGGTGGCGTTAATCAGAAAAATCTCTGTCCCCTCCACCGAAGCATAGCTCTCGGCGATATTGGCATGACCAAGCCTGAGGGCTTTGACCTCTGTCCCGACCAGCATAATACCAGCCTCGAAGGTTTCCTCTATGGCGTATTCATAGCGCGAACGGCGGTTTTCGGCGATAGCCTTGGAATGATGTGCGGGGCGTTGTTTACGAGCCATGACTAGATCTCAACCCCTGCCGTTGTCATGGCTTCACGAACAGCGGACATTGTACTTTCGCGGCAAGTCGTTATTGGCAAGCGCACATCCGGGTTCATCTTACCCATTAAACTGAGCGCATATTTTGTCGGCGCAGGGCTAGCATCTAGGAATAAATCTTTGAATAAACGATCTATTTTTTCATGAACATCTCGTGCTTGACTAAAGTCACCCGCCGCGCACAGCTTATGCATTAGCGCGCATTGCTCCGGCGCAACATTGGACGCCACAGATATACAGCCCGAACCACCATGCGCCCAATGAGCCAAAGCCGTCGGGTCGTCGCCGGACAACTGTATAAAATCTGCGCCGCACACGGATTTATAATCGGAAACTCGCGATAAATCAGACGTAGCGTCCTTTAGCCCGATAATATTGGGAATTTCCGCCAAACGTCCCATTGTCTCAAGGTCAATATCAACAATACTACGCCCCGGGATATTATACAGAATAATATCAATATCCACGGCTTTCGCGATTGCTTGAAAATGCTGAAACATGCCCTCCTGGCTCGGCTTGTTATAATAAGGTGCAACCGCCAACACGGCATCGGCACCGCATTTTTGCGCTTCGCGTCCCATATGAACAGCCTCCGCCGTATTGTTGGAACCAATACCCGCAATCACTGGCACCCGCCCGCCCGCAGCCTGGACACATAATTCAATAACATGCACATGTTCTTTATTGCTCAAGGTCGATGCTTCGCCCGTGGTGCCGCACGGCACTAGGCCGTCCGTACCCGAACGGATTTGCCAATCGACAAAGGCGCTATAGGCATCTGCGTCAACAACGCCGTTCTTAAACGGCGTTACCAGAGCTGTAAGGGAACCGGTTATCATTTTTTCTCTTTCCTATAGAAGCTATTAGGTGTTTTCAACTTCATGGTTAATTATTCTTAAAGTAAACAGTTTTACACCTAAATACAGCCACAATATGGCACTTGATGTATTTTGGGTGTATTTATGGACGTTCTACACTTGAACCTAAGAAAACCAAGGTTAAAAACAAATTATGACAATGCCTATCCACAAAATTCTTAAGTTCATCACAGCGTACCTGCTCATCGGCTTATTTAGTCTTTCTGCAAATGCAACCATACCAACACCGCGCCTTAAACCCGCCGTACCCCATACCTCTAGCTTGTTGTCTAAAAATGACGCCAATAGATTTCGCCGCGCCATGCACGCCGCTGACAAACAAAGATGGCCTGAGGTCGAGAATTTTCTACGCCGTATTGATGACCCGACTGCCCGTAAAATTTTGGAATGGCGGCTAGCGGCAGACGACCCTTATGTGTCTTTTGAACGCCTGACCCGTGTAACCCAGACCCAGTCCAATTGGCCGCGTATGACCCGTATCCGCTCCAAGGCCGAAACCCTGATGTTTGACCGCCCCCCGTCTGTCAATTTATCAGCGGGCGATACCATAGCCTGGTTTATGGGCGTCGAGCCTGTGTCCGGCGAAGGCCGCGCGGCTATGGCGCGGGCTTATTATGCGCGCGGACAAATGGACATTGGCGACAAATGGCTGAAATCCGCATGGCGCTCTTCCCGGCTCAGCCGCGACCGCCAACGTGCCTTGTATAAACGCTATAAAGATCGCCTAACTCCCGAAGACCATGCAGCCCGCGCCGACCATCTGATCTGGCTGGGGCGGCGCTATTATAGCAGTGCTGGCGGGCTTCTCTCTATGATGAACCGCTCTGACCGCGCGCTTATGGATGCCCGCATGAAGGTTGGTGCAAACCGCAGCGGCATGAATAACGCCATAAAAACACTGCCAAATTCGGTTAAGAACGATACGGGATTATGGTTCGAGCGGGCCCATTGGCGGCGCAAACGACTAACAGAGCAATCCGCGCTTGAGGCGCTCCTGAAAATTGACACCCCTGCCCGCACAACACGCGGCAAACAGCGGGTTTGGTTGGAAAAGAAACGCATTGCCTATTGGGCCATCTCCAAAAAACGTTGGCAAGATGCTTACGACTTGACCCTAAACCACGGCTTTACCTCCGGCCAATATTTCGCCGAAACCGAGTTTTTGGCAGGCTGGCTGGCGCTGACAAAATTAAACGACCCCAATAAAGCCCTGCCCCACTTCAACAAACTAAAAAACGGTGTATCCCTACCCGTCTCATTGGGCCGTGCAAGCTATTGGATGGGCCGCGCGGCAGAAAGGTCTGGCGACCCTAATGCCAACACCTATTACGCAGAATCTGCAAAATTTCCCAATGTCTATTATAGCCAACTAGCGGCAGAACGCATTGGCCAAGGGTTTGCCTACACCCAATTGCCCCATGAAAACACGGCAAAAATTTACACGCCCGATTTTGAAAACCGCGAACTGGTTCGCGCCTTGCGCATGATCGGTGAAATCCAGAGTGAACGTACTTTTAACCAGTTTTCATTCCACTTGGACGATATTGTCACGAAGCCGAACGATTTGACCCAACTCGCCATATTGGCTAAAAATTACGGCTTTATGAAACCGTCTGTGCGTGCCGCCAAGCAGGCTGGCCGCCTCAATACTATGCTAACAGAATCTGGTTACCCTAAGCCGGAAATTATCACGGCACTCTCCAGAAAATACGACATCCCTTTCGTACTGGCCATTGCTCGCCAAGAAAGTGAATTTAACACCAAAGCTCACTCCCATGCCAATGCTTATGGTATGATGCAAATGATCAACTCCACCGCCCGCGTCACCGCCAAACGCGCCCGCATCCCCTATCAACGGGCGTGGCTAACGGGGGATCCGGAATACGCGACCAAGCTCGGCGCTC
This sequence comes from Robiginitomaculum sp., assembly GCA_026982415.1. GTDB lineage: Bacteria > Pseudomonadota > Alphaproteobacteria > Caulobacterales > Maricaulaceae > Robiginitomaculum_A. Next base: position 601 of record JALSHE010000079.1, on the reverse strand, counting down.
AGCATATTAATGATCTGCTCAAGCAATTTGATGGCTCCTATATTATGACCGCCGCCGCCTATAATGCTGGCGGACACCGGGTGCGCAAATGGAACAAAACCTATGGCGATCCAAGGCTCGGCCAGATTAGTGCCATAGATTGGATCGAAAGTATCCCGTTTAGCGAGACCCGGAATTATGTCCAACGGGTCATGGAAAACCAACAAGTCTACCGCGCACGGCTCAACAATAATCAAGCAGAGTTAAAACTGGTGCACAGTATGAAATATGGGGCTTTCCGTTAGGACTACGCCGAAATAAAGAGAAGAACTCTTCACAATTACGTATATTGTCATCCCGGGCTTGACCCGGGATCTCATAGCTTGCGGCGAGCGCGAGGCCCCGGATCAAGTCCGGGGTGACAGGCAGGCGGATGTATTTGATTGAGATTATTTAGAATATCTCATCCTCACCCCATTTATGGGGGAGGTGCCCCTTCTTAGGGGCGGAGGGGGAAGCCAGCCCCCGCAAATACCGGGCGTGAGATGCAATAATTTGGTAAATTGTCCGGACGATTATCCCAGGAAACTATCTCAAGGAATTATTGCGCCGATAGTTGCTT
>JALSHE010000078.1 GCA_026982415.1 Robiginitomaculum sp. | reverse complement strand
ACGGCTTCGCAAGGAGAACCGGCTCCTCAAGGAGGAGAGGGATGTGTTAAAAAAAGCCACCCAATTCTTCGCGAGGCAAAAATGAAACGGTTTGCTTTTATCGAGCAGCATGGCGGTGATGTTCCGACCAAACGATTGTGCCAGATGTTTGGCGTTACATCGCGTGGATTTAGGGCTTGGCGGAGCCGCCCAATTAGCCAGCGGCAACGTGATGATATGGTCTTATTAGCGCATATCAGAGAAGAACATAGACTTAGCCTTGGCTCATACGGTCGTCCACGCATGACTGAAGAGCTAAGGGACTTGGGCTTTGCAGTCGGACATCGCCGTGTTGGTCGTTTGATGCGTGACAACGATATAAAGGTCTTCAGAACCCGTAAATACAAGGCAACAACTAACAGCAAGCACGGATATGCTATTGCTCCTAACCTACTAGACAGGAACTTCACCGCCAAGCGTGCCAACCAGAAATGGTCTGTAGATATATCCTATATCTGGACTCGGGAAGGATGGCTGTACCTGGCTGTCGTTATGGACTTATATTCTAGGCGCATCGTTGGCTGGGCTGTCAGCAACCGCATAAAACGCGACTTGGCTATCCGCGCTTTGGACATGGCGATCGCTTTGCGTCGGCCACCAAAGGGCTGTATCCATCATAGCGATCGCGGCTCCCAATATTGTTCACACGATTACCAGAAACTGCTCAAAAAACATGGGTTCAAAGTCTCGATGAGCGGCAAAGGCAATTGTTACGATAATGCAGTCGTGGAAACATTCTTTAAGACCATTAAGGCCGAGATGATTTGGAGGAACATCTGGCACACCAGAAAACAGGCACATATCGCCCTGTTCAAATACATCAATGGATTCTATAATCCGAAACGACGACATTCCACCCTAGGCGGAATGTCACCCATTGCCTTCGAAAGCAAGGCAGCCTAAATGAGTAGTCAACCCGGAACTAAACCGTGACAAGTCCATCATTTTGTTGCCATCTCAAACTGTGAGGTGCTCCCCAATAATTGGACAGTTTTCGACCTTTTTTAAGCTACACTTTGCGTCATCTGGTCGGTTTCCATTTTTTGTCTGTTTTTCCAATAGGCGTTGTCCGGTGTCAAGCCCTTATGGGCGGTGTGCGGACGGTTGAGGTTATACCCCAAGGGCAGCCCCTAAAACTCTATCCATTTGCCGATTCCGGCCTTGGCCTCCCGGCCACCTTCCCAGGCATGCAGGTAGACACTCTCATATTTCAATGATCGCCAAAGCCGCTCAATAAATATGTTGTCCATGAAACGACCTTTGCCGTCCATAGAGGTTTTGATCTTTGCTTTGCTGAGTGTATCAATCCACTTAAATCCCGTAAACTGGCTACCCTGATCGGTGTTAAATATCTTCGGGGGGCCAAATTTAAGTATGGCTTCGTCCAATGCTTCCACACAGAAGTCTGCCTCCAATGTGTTGGACAGTCGCCACGACAGAACCCGCCGACTAGCCAATCCATGATAGCGACCAGATATAGAAACCCCTTACGCATGGGAATATAAGTAATGTCGGCACACCAAACGTGGTTGGCTTTCGTGCTATGCATGTCGCCCAGTAGATAGGGATAAATCTTGTGTGCCTTGTTTGGCCTGCTGGTATTGGGCTTCTGGTAGATGGGCATCAAGCCCATAAGCCGCGCCCGTAGGAAGTGCCCTTGGGGTGCATGAGGCGGCGAATACGCTTTTTATTGACCTTGTGGCCTTGCGCTTTCAGGTGCCATGTCATCTGGCGTACACCGTAAAAAGGCGTCTCCATGAACTGCTTATCCAACAGCGTCATCAACTCCAAATTATAGGCACTTTCACCCTTGCGCTTGTAATAAAACGAAGAACGGGGCAGCGATAGAACCCGGCATTGTGAACTGATGGACAGAGCCGCATTATCCCTGTCGACCATGGCTCGCTTCATGACAGGCCCCAGGGTTTGAGCTTTTTCCCTAAAGGAGGCTTCGCACTGACAAAAAATCACGCTCCACAGTAAGTTCGCCAATCTTGGCATGCAGGTCTTTAATGCGCTCGGGGTCGACCTCTGGTGCAGACTTACGACCACGCGCAAAGACTTCTGGTGCGCCGTCCAGCAACGCCTTCTTCCACTGATGGATTTGCGTCGGGTGAAACACCGTATTGGCTGGCCAGTTCGGCTACCGTGCGCGCGCCCCTGATGGCTTCAAGCGCAACGCGGGCTTTAAATGCGGGCTTGTGGTTTTTATGACGCAAAGCTAATCCTTTAGGGCGTTTCGACATTCTGATCTCCTCTTTGTCGAGACCAGACAACAGCGCGAAGCCTGCCCTTGGGGTACAAAATTATAGCTTAAGTCACTGTCCAATTATTGGGGAGCACCTCATATTTTTGGGTTTACCGCTACCTAAAAGCGCCGCGCTTATAGAGTTTCCATGCTAGGACTGGTGACCACAAGACCGGGTGGCGGCGCTGGCTTGGCGTTACTTCTATTGTTACGCCAGAATGGGATTTTAGCTTGTGTAGGGCGTAGTCCAGGCCGCCGTCAAATGTGCTGGCGGTGTTGAGGATACGAATGGCGGCCATGATTTTTCCGCAGATGCGGCGGGCGAACCATGTGGTTCTTTTTGCCGTCTTGGTTATGCTTGAATGTGGCGGTAGGGTGTGCGCGCCGTCTTGGTTTGGTGCGCCGTACAGGATTGCCATCAGGGCGTCATAGCGGACTTGGTATCTGGTGACGATTTCTTCTGATCTGGTGTCGGAGCTTTCCGGGCGAAGCTCTGTATTATAACTTTCCAGGAAGCCCCGCGCCCAAAATTGGGTGGCGGTAATGGGGCTATCTACGAGGGGGCTGGTTTGCTTGGCTATATGTTCTACGGCATCTGCCCGCGCCGTTTGAATGCGGGTGTGTGTGGTTTGATCTTTGGTAAATAATAGCACGCAAGGTTGGGAGAACCGCCCCCAAGCCATAGAGAGAAATGCTCGGCCCGTACATTTGCGCTCAAAGGCGGGTAAGGATATAATCGAATATTTACAGGTAGATAACGTGCCATCTTCGTTTTGATTTTCCAAATAATAGACGGCGGGCGGTATCATCCAGTTGAGTAATACCCGCACCGGATTCTTGTGGGTCTTGCGGTAGCTGTCTACCAATACATAGAAATCCAGCATTTTGTCCGGGTCGTTCATAGCGCGTAAGGAGGAACCGTAATACAGGAATGCCTGCACGCGGTTTTCATGCCGGGCTTTGATTTTGTCGCACATAGCGGTGACATTTGGTGTTGGTAGTAACTGTTCCGCGTCTAGAATTTTTATAATGGCTTGCTTGGTCATATTATTTGATAAACCGTAATGGCTTGGTGGCAAAGAGAGAAATAGGGGTATTTGTTTGGGGGAGAAATTCTCCGTCCAAAACCATTTCACCAGATAGCTTTAAAATTGCCGTGTCTACATTCCAGCTCTGGAACCCGTCGCGTTTGAGTTTGACGGCGGCGGCGGCGGATTGTCTGGGCAAGAGCATACGCGTAACATTACGCACCACATTCCGTGCGTCTTTGCCTGCGTGGGTAATCATAAGCTTTCCGTCCCCTGTGCCCCAAAAAGGCTTCAGGCCAATCATCAAGTGCGGCAAGGTGGTCGCGACTGTAATAATATGGTCACCTTCTATCAAAGCGGTGTCGAGGTTCAGGGACAGCGGCGAGGGTTTAAGAATAGTGTCCCGCTCGACACCGCGCCCGAGCAGGACTTTCAACAAAGTATTACGTACCGCAGCAGAGCCGCCAATGCCTTTGGTGTGGACATGTTCGGCGCAATAACGTGTGGCGGCGGGCAGGGCGCCTGTGGACAGTAAAAAACCATAATGAGCCTTGTTGGTGTCTTCCGCTTTGGCACCGAGCATAGGCATCTCGACCAATTTTTGCTCATGCGGTTTTTTGGCTAAGGCTTTGATTTTCTTAGCCGTAGGTCGTTTAAGGCCGACATGGGCAGCCACCAAATTGGTCATACCGCCCGGGAGGAGCGTAAAATAGGGCAGATTATCCATGTCTGGCTGTTGTGCCATGAATGCGCTCAATACGCCGTGAATAGTGCCGTCGCCGCCTTCGATGAAAACATGCCCGCATCCCTGCGCCAATATATCGGCGACCATAGCGGGTAGGGTACTGAATGTGCTTAGCATATAACAATTGGTTTTTGAGGTGATGCCTGCACGCACCAAGTCCGATCCACGCTTGGCGACCGTGTGGCTTTGGGGATTGATAATAAATACAGGGTTCGGCATAGGGGCGGGTCTACATGGATAAATCTTCGGTCTTGAGCGCTAGATAACTGCCCACAAGACCAAAAATTGCCAGCGGTAGCACCACGGCCCAGGCAATAGACAGCCCGCCTGATACCGCAAATGTCGACAGTGCGCCGTCCAAAATTAAATAAATAAACCCGGCGGCTATGCCGGTAATCAAAGCTTTGTCGCCCGTTTCCTCGCGCCCGGTTTTTTGCATAATCGGTACGGCGCACAAAAGGAGTATCAGTGCCGCTAGTGGCCGGGTGATGCGGTGAAGATACCAAAACCCATAGGCAAAACCGGGGCTGGAGCCTGAATTGCCTTCTGTGCGAAATTTGCGCATATCGCCAAGGGCAAGGTCGCGTGGGTCTGCGGCGAGTTTGGCAATGCTATTGGGTGTTTGTTCACTGAGCCATCTGGTAAAAGGGGCGGGGGTGAAGCGGTCGCGCGATGTGGTGCGTTCGACGCCGTCCAAAATCCATATATTTTGCGTATAATCATATGTTGCTTTTTGAACCCAACTAATAATAGACACTTGCCCGTTTTCTTCTTGGTCAAAAAACTGTAATTCGGTCAGGGTTTCCATATTTGGGCGTCCGGCGGCGCGGACAATACGCGAGCCGTCCTGAAGCCACAGGGGTTTATCTTCGCTGATGGAGGTGCGTTTATATTCACCGACTCCCCAAGCCTGTAATGCACGCACAGAGGGGGGCATAGCCGTATTGATAAATAAAACCGCAAGCGCTGTGACGCCGACAACTGCAGGCGCGAGCATGACAACTTGTTTGGGCACAGAAAAGCCGAAACCGATCAAGGCTACCAATTCATGCTGACGGATCAATTTCACATAAGTCAGGAGCATGGCAACGACCACGGTAAACAACAAAACCCGGTCAAAAATAACGGGCGCACGATAGAGCATGTATTCGAACGTAGCCGCACCACTACGTTCGCTAGCAGCGATTTCGTTACTGTTTGCGAGTGAGTCGAGCAGGCCGATTAGAATGAGGAAGCCAAATGTGACAACCAGCCATGAAAAAACGAAAGTCCTAGAAATATAAACCGCCATACGGATCATGATGGTGTCCCCGAATCCGTCTTGGACGACCTTGAAAAGGGTATGAGCGCCCGTGCGCCTTTGCGGATGTCTTTGATCACGTCAGCCGTAAATATCGACAGGGTAGCCAGTGGGGGTTGCCCCATTCGCACGGCACTGTTGCTAAATAGGAATATGGCAGAGAGGGTAACCACACCCATGAGTGGCCAAATACCCATCCACGGGGCTATATCACCCCTAGCGCCCATTTTTTGGCCAAATTCCAGCGCTTTTTGTAAGGTAACCAGAGAAACTATGCCCACCACAATACCAGCCGAAGACGGGTTGCGTCCGTAATTAATACCGAATGGCACGGCGATAAACGGTATCAGAAACAATAGATACACTCGTGCCATGCGCAGGTGTAGGGCGGCGTTATTGGTGCTGGCAGATATGCTGGTGAAAGCCTTACCATCCCGGTTTTTATAAAGCTCGCTCGACGTCAATTCGCGTTCGTCATTGCCGCGTGCGCGGAATGTATTGCCTGAAATGCTGCCGGCCACCGAGCTGATTTCAAAGCCAAGTTGGCCTTTGATCAATTTTTCAGGCGTGATTTGAAAGCTGTCACCGTTAGAGAGTTGCAAAACGGGTTGTTCTGTTTCGTCGCGAACAATAAGAGCGCCTTTAGAAGCGGTTGTAATTCGCAAGCCGTCGTTTTTCAGCTTCTCATAGATGAAAATAGGCCCGCCGCCAGGGCCAACATAGAAAGTTGTGTTGCCAACTTTGGTGAACTTGCCCTCACGGAGCACGGCAGCGAATGATTTTTGCCCGACCGAATGCACCACTTCACGGTAACCGTACCTGCCAAGCGGCTGCATATAACCCTCAAGCAGAAGATTAAATCCCATAAGCACAATAGAGATTAGGATAAATGGTTTGGTCATGTGAAATAGCGAAATGCCAGAGCCAAATGCCGAGGTGAGTTCCGATGAGCGCGACATTCTATCGATGGTGATAATCGTCCCAAGCATTAAGGCCATAGGGATTGCGATGCCGAGATAATGGGGCAGTAAATTGATCACCATTTGTGTAGCATCACCCGCAGGGCGTGTTGAGGCAGACACCACTTCAAAAATCCGCAAGAGGCGTTCCAGCAACAATACGGCTAGCGCGAACAGAACCAAACCGCTAATAGTCCGCAGGGCACTGCGCATAATGTATTGATTCAACTGTCCCAAAACTGTATAATCACCTTTACAACGGGGCTGGCCATATTCATATGGATTTTGACACATATAGCTTGCCCAACCCGAAAATGCTATAATTTGTTTAGATTTAACTGATAACGTTTCTATATGATGAACATAAGAACTCGCAACACCTTCCTTGCAACGGCGCTGTTATTTGGTGCCGCATTATCGCTTGTATTCGCGGGGAAGGCGTCTGCTAGCGCGGAAGAGCACGCAAACCATGTGCGGAGTCATGCTGATTTGGAAATTTACGACTTCGAAGCGCCAGATGCTTGTGACCCAAAAGCCAACCAGGTGCGTATTACAGTGACAGGGCTGACGGGCGGCGGTATATTAACCGTTGAACTTTATAATGACCCTGACCACTTCTTGTCCAAAGCGGGTAGAGTGCGGCGCGTGCGTGTACCGGCGGGTGTTGGTGAGCAAACCATTTGTGTGAATTCGAATGTTTTGGGACGCTTTGCTGCTGCGGCTTACCATGATATTGACGGTAATCGTAAGCTGAAAAAAAACATGTTCAAAGTACCACGCGAGCCGATTGGACTTTCCAATAACCCCAAGGTTAAAGCTTTGAAATTCCCTAAATTTTCGGATAGTGCTTTCGATGTGGGCATGGGCGGCACCAATATAACCCTTGAACTTGTTGATTTAAAAAAGCAAAAGAAGCTGGAAAAAGCGGCTCGTAAATTGGAGAAGGCCGCAGGTAAAGATTAAGCGAGGCGGCATTGATGAATTTTGAGCAATCTACAGATATTACGGTTGCTTCGGTAACGGATAAACCTAGGCTCAAACAGTTTTTAGAATTTCCATATGATTTGTATCGGGGTGAGCCAAATTGGATTGCGCCCCTGCGTTTTGAGCGTGCCGTGCAAATTAACCCCGATAGAAACCCGGCACTTGTTGGGGTTGAGACCCAGTTGTTCTTGGCTCTGCAAGGTGATGCGGTGGTTGGCCGTATTGCAGCCATTAAAAATCCGCACCATTTGGACACCCACAACGATGGTGCCGGGCATTTTGGCTATTTTGACTGCCAGCCAGACTCTGAAATAGCGCTGGCACTAATGGAGGCGGCGGCAGGCTGGTTGAAAGAGCGTGGACTAACTAAAATCGTGGGGCCTTATCAATATACGATTTACGAGGAGGTGGGCATGCTTGTGGACGGATTTGATACACCGCCCGTTATCATGATGCCCTATGGCCGCCCGAATTACCCGAAAATGCTCGAAGACATGGGCTTTACCAAGGTCGTAGATATGATTGCCTATTGGGCGGATATACATGCAGGTTATCCGCGCCCGAAAATCGTCGATACCATGTTGGCGAATATAGAAAACGATCCTGATATTACCGTGCGGCCCATGCGTAAGGGTAAATTTCTCGAAGAAGTCCAAATGGCTATGGAAATTTTCAACGATGCATGGGCGGATAATTGGGGGCATGTATCACTAAGCGATGCTCAGATTAAGCATATGGCCAATGAGCTAAAACCCGTCATACGCCAAGATTTTTTCTGGGTCTGTGAATATAAAGGCGAACCAGCCGCATTTATTCTCATGGTGCCGAATGTCAACGAGGCTATCAAGGGTTTGGACGGTAAATTACTACCCTTTGGTTGGGCTAAGTTGCTCTACCGTTTGAAGGTCAAGGGCGTTAAATCGGCGCGTATTCCGCTCATGGGTGTGCGCCGCGAATTTCAGCGCAAACGTACCGGCTTGTCTATGGCGGCATTCCTTAGTGAGAAAGTATTCGAAATGGGGCGTAAACACGGCTATACCCATGTGGAAATGGGCTGGATATTAGAGAGCAATAAAAGCATGATCCGCATTATCGAGCAGGCACTGGGTGTGCCCTATAAGACCTACCGTATGTATGAGAAGGTAATTTCATGATAGGAATAATGAAATTACCTGGAAATTATATCCCCTCACCACGCTGTCGCGCGCCTCTCCCCATGGGAGAGGCTAAGTTTCCCAAACTATCACCGTTCATAAGTAGCACCAAAAATTTACAAGGCACCGTCTCCTCTCCCATGGGGAGAGGAACAAGGTGAGGGGTTGTGACGGTAAAGGCATAAATGTCCTTATACTAGCTGGCCAGCGGGCAGGTGTGGTTGATCCTTTGTTGGTGGATACGGGCGCGGAGTGGAAAGCTCTATTGCCTATATTGGACGTGCCTATGACCGATTATGTGTTGGCGGCTTTGGATGCTAGCGGCGGCTTAGCCAAACCTTATTGGGTCAGCGGTTTGGATAAAGATTTAATTGATAAAGACCTCAATCAATCACCGTCCGAGGGCGGGCCTGCCAGTAGTGTGGTTGTGGCGGCGCAGGCCGGATTACCTTATCCGTTCATGGTGACAACCTGTGACCATCCGCTTTTGACATCGGATATTGTCGAGCATTTCTTGCGCGAAAGCAAAACTTCGGGCGCGGACTTTACACTTGGTTTGGCGGTTAAAGATGTTATCCAGCCAGCCTATCCAGATGTGAAGCGTACTTATTTGAAATTCAAAGATCAACATGTTTCGGGCTGTAATTTATTCTACATCGCCAACGAAAAAGGCCTCGAAGCCATCAAGTTTTGGCGCGCCGCACAACATGATCGCAAGAAGCCAATTAAGCTGGCACGCAGGCTTGGTATTGGCATGTTACTAAAATATATCACGGGCGGATTAACGCTAGAAATCGCTTTCGAACATGCGTCTAAATCATTGAATATAAATGCTAAATATATACTGTTGCCGTTCGCAGAGGCGGCGATAGACGTGGATAAACCATCTGATCTTGCGCTGGTTACGGAGATTTTACGCAAGCGTAATATGGGCAGAACCTAGTGAATGAAGATTTGAGCATCGTCGAGAAAGGTACGGTCGGACGCAGGGTCGCCGCCAACACTGGATGGATGGTAGGGGCGAAAGCCTTGGCCGCAATAATCGGTCTTGGTTCGCTCGTCTTGTTGACCCAAAACCTGCCGATTGCTTCGGTTGGGATCATTTTATTCCTGCACGCTTATATGTTATTTTTTGCGGAAGTGGCGACTTTCCAATCTTGGCAAGCGGTCATCCGTTTCGGCACCCATGATGTAGAGCAAGGCGATACCAATGCGCTTGGGCGCTTGCTCAGATTTTGCATAGCGCTGGATTTTGTCGGGGCTATGGTCGCATTTATTCTGGCTATTATTGGTTTGATTTTTTTGGATTCTATCCTGCCGCACCTTCCTTCGTTCCAAGAGAAAAACGGGCTGGTTGATGTTAGCCAATTGACCCAGCTTGGCATGATATATTGCTTGGTTATCCTCGTACACCAAGGCGGCGCATCTACTGGCGTGTTTCGGCTGTTTGACAAATTTAAACCTTTGGCTTTACAGGTCTTGGTGATGCCCGTGTTCCGGCTTATTGGCGTTATTATAGCGGTAATGAACGGGGCGGGGTTATATGGATTTTTAGCGGCGTGGTTTGTTGGCTCAGTTTTGGGCTATTTGTCCTTGCCGTTACTGGCCATAATGGAGCTTAAGTCACGCAATTTAATGAAAACCGTATTTAGCGAGTGGCCTAAGCTAAGAACCCAACGCAAAGGCATGTGGCCATTTGTCTGGAAAGCTAATATTGATGCTTCGCTGGCCACAGGTACAACCCATTTACCGCTCTTACTCGTAATGCCCATATTTGGGCCGGCATTTGTCGGCGCCTATAAGGTCGCCGAAGAAATTGCGCGCCTGCTCTCCGAAGGTGTGTTATTGCTCGACCGGGTGATATACCCTGAATATGCCCGCATGATGGCTCGCGGGCAAAGTGCCCATATTTGGCGCATTGTCATTAAAGCAGGCGCGATTATGCTGGGCGGCGGATTGGTCTTGTCTGCGGTGGTGGCACTCATCGGCCCTAGTGTTATTCCTATCGTGTTCGGAGCCGAGTATAATGACGCGATTATCTTGTCTATTTTATTGGTATTGGCGGCGGCCTTAATGGGGGTGGCGGCTCCGCTTTATCCCCTGTTCTTTGCCGCTGGCAAACCGGGGCGTGCCATATATGCGCGGCTCGCTGGCTTGGTCTTGTATGTGGTGCTGATATTTGCTCTAAGCGCATGGTTAGGTAAAACCGGGCCGGGCTGGGCAGCCATTGGCGGCAATCTATTGGCGGTGATTTTAGCGGCATGGCTGGCGAAAAAAACTTTGAGGAAAGCATGACTAAGAGACACATAGCCATATTTGACCTCGACGAAACCTTGACCAAAAAAGGTACGTGGGGGCGGTTCGTCACTGGAACGCTTAGGGGGAAGCCGTTGAAATGGATGCCGTTTTTTGTCTCTACGGTTTTCTCGCAAATACTATATATGCTAAAATTTGGCCCCCGCGAGCATGTCAAAGAAAACATGATGCGCTGGACTTTGTCTGGTCGTTCACGGGCGGAACTAGAGAAACTCGCCGCCGATTTTGCCGATAATGAAGTGGCCGTAGGGTTGCGGATCCGCGCAAATGACATGCTGGAGAAACACCGCGTCGCAGGTGACCGCATCATCATAGCAAGCGCCGCCGTTGATCTTATTGTTGACCCGATTGCGGATAGGCTAGGTATTGCCGAGCGAGTTTGCACCAAGATGGCCTATGATAATAAGGGTAAATTATCGCGCAAATTAGGCGGTATGAATTGCTACGGGGTGGGCAAGTTGACTATGGTGAAAGAATACCTCGAACAAGACCCGGATTTTGACCGCGCCAATAGCCATATCACCATGTATTCGGATAGTCGTTCAGACCTTGCCATAATGCGCTGGGCTGATGTAGGTATAGCGGTAAACCCTAGCCCGCGCCTTGCTAAACTGACGGAACAATACGAATTTGAAATACAAGATTGGGATAAAGAATAATATGCGCCTATTAAGCACCATGATGAAACGGTTTGTCAAAACTGGACATATGACCATTTTGGACGTTGATGATAAGTCTTACGAATTTGGTCCGGGCGGCGAGCCGAGCGTTACCGTCAAGTTACATAACAAAAAACTCTATAAAGATTTGTTTCTAAATCCAGAACTGCGCGCCGGCGAAGCTTATATGGACGGAACGCTTACGGTTGAAAAGGGTACTATTCGAGATTTTCTAACGCTTTTTGCTATCAATTCCAGCAATTTACGTAGCCACCCTTTGCAAAAATCTATCCGCAAATTTTACAAAAAAGTCAGGCGGTTTCACCAAAACAATTCCAAGCCAGCAGCAAAATCAAATGTTGAACACCATTATGATTTGTCCAATGATTTTTATAAATTGTTTTTGGACGAGGACATGCAATATACATGTGCGTTGTATGAGCGCCCTGATTTAACGCTGGAGGCGGCGCAACTGGCCAAGAAACAGCATATCGTCGCAAAGCTGAACATTCAACCGGGGCAGCGCGTTTTGGATATTGGGTGCGGCTGGGGCGGCTTGGCTATCTATATTGCCCAAAATTTTGACGTCCATGTCACGGGCGTAACTTTATCCACCGAGCAACATAAGCTGGCGATTGAGCGGGTGGTCAAGGCTGGGCTAACGGATAGAGTTGATATTTTGCTGAAAGACTACAGAGATTTAACCGAGCCGTTTGACCGGATAGTTTCTGTGGGTATGTTTGAGCAGGTCGGCGCTCATGCTTTCCCTGAATTTTTCGGTAAAGTCTCTGAGCTGTTAACCGACGACGGGGCTATGCTATTGCACTCCATTGGGCGGCGCGGTGGGCCGGGGTCTACGGCGCGCTGGATCCGCAAATATATTTTCCCCGGTGGATACTCCCCTGCGCTCAGCGAAACCATTGCGGTTGTAGAGCAAACGGGTATGTGGATTACCGACATCGAGATTCTGCGCCTGCATTACGCCGAGACCTTATTGGCATGGGAGGCGCGCTTTCAGGCCAACCGCGACAAAATAGCCACTATGATGGACGAGAGGTTTTGTCGTATGTGGGAGTTCTATTTAATCATCAGCGAGCTTTCGTTCCGCTACGGCAAAAACATGAATTTCCAAATGCAAATGGCCAAGAGCCGGGACGCATTACCCATCACGCGGGATTACATGGCCAAAGGCGAAGCGAAGTTGCGGCGTAAAAACAAGAAGTAAGTATGGTAAATGTAGACGATATTAAAACCGGAGATGATATTCCTGCACCTGTGCGCCCAAAATCCATCTCGAACCCGCGCCGCCGATTTGTCAAGAAGTTTGGTAAGAAAGCCCTGCAAATTATTTCGCGTATCCAAACCAAACAATCTCTCGTGCCGACAACACCGTTCATCGGTATTGAGCATTTCGATTTTTTGCCGCAATTCGCGGAAAACTGGGAACAGATACGCGATGAAGCCCTAGAGGTTCTGAAATACCGCGACGATATTCCGGGTTTCGAAGACGTCTCCCCCGATCAATACCGTATCGCCAAGAAAAACCAGTGGAAGACATTTGTGCTGCACGGTTTTGGCACGCGGCTGGAGAAAAATGCACAACTTGCCCCCTACACGACAAAATTGTTGGAAACTATTCCCAATTTGCAAACCTCATGGTTCTCAATTTTGGCACCGGGCTATCATATTCCGGCGCATAAGGGTGTAACCAAAGGCATTGTGCGCGGGCATCTCGGCCTGATCATCCCCAAGGATTTCGAGAAATGTCGCATTCGTGTCGGTGACGTTATCAACCCGTGGCAAGAGGGTAGCTTGTTTGTCCTGGATGATACCTATGACCATGAAGTTTGGAATGATACTGATGAAGAGCGGGTTATCTTGTTGTTTGATTGGGATCGTCCCATGAAGTTTTGGGGCAGGTTCTGGAACGGTCTTATGATGCGCATCATGAAAATGACCGCCTATTACCAAGACCCAAAAAAGAACCTAGCCGACGCCGAAACCCGCATGGAAGCCGCAATAAAACGCGCCGATGCCAATATGGAAAGCTTGGGGGATTAAGGATAGTCTAGGCTCAGATCTTCCAAAAAGCCTTGTCAAACTCGTAGATACATCCTATTGTTTTATGAGAAAGTTGATGGAGACTGGGGATGTTCAGATTAGAACAGAGGTTTTTGAATTTTGTAGACTTCGGCGCTTTGTGGCTTTACGGCGCTGAGCCTGAAATAGAGTTTTCTCATTTTGAACAATTTGTTTGGGAAGACATCACCTTTGGTAACAATACATTTTTAAGCGACAAGCCACTTTTCGTGGATGACTATGCGGGCGATACCAGCACCACAGGCGTACTGAGCGTCAACGGTGTGAGTATTGCGGGGCATATTGGACTTGTCACGGTTTAGTTCCGGGTTGACTACTCATTTAGGCTGCCTTGCTTTCGAAGGCAATGGGTGACATTCCGCCTAGGGTGGAATGTCGTCGTTTCGGATTATAGAATCC
>JALSHE010000077.1 GCA_026982415.1 Robiginitomaculum sp. | reverse complement strand
AGGAGGAGTTGTTCGCCCTAACGGCTCGCGAAGCGGTTGCGGGGGAAATGATGAACTCGGTCTACCAAGTGACAAGCCCGGCGGATTTGTTCCAGATTAATCAAGTCGACATAGAGGCCGACACCATCCAGTCCCACATAGCCGAAGCCGAAACCCTGCAAACCTATATTGATAAATTCATGAGCGATGACGATGCTTGGTGGGATGATGTGTTGATTGCAAAAATGATAGAGCTTGCCAAACGCACTGGCAATATCCAGCGCAACCCAATTAAGCTTAAGGCGAAATCCTATACCCAAGGCAATTATTTCACCGAGCATTTCGGCGGGATTTATGTGTTCCGCGATGTAAAAACACCGACCGTAATCGCGCGGGAATATTCAGACGGGCTTAAGGACTTGCCCGTCAAAAACATTTTGACCTTTGAAGACCGGAGCGGCATTGCGCAATTCCTCAATAATTTGGGTCTGGCGGAACCAATTGTGTCTGCGGGGAACAATACGGCGGCGGCCATTATCAAACAGAAAATTGATTTTGTCATTATTTCCACTGCGGCGAGTTTGGGCGACGGCTTGGGTGATTTAACCCGCCAGCAAGTCCGCCAGGTCGGGCGGCAGTACGCCGAGCAAATGCCGCCGGAATTTCACGGCCTGATGCAGATTTGGCGTTGGGCGAAACTGGACGGGGCAGCCCCCAACCTAAATTCGGAGCATCCGGCATTTTTCTACGCCCTGCGCGCCGCCCAACATGCAGACAGGGATTTGGTCAATATGCTGTTGGCGGAATTATCGCCGCTAGATTTCCGGCAATTGTTCATATGCCACAAAACGGCATTTTACGGCGCTTACCGAAATTGGTCCGAAGCCAAACGCGATTATGTGGCGCGGTTTTTGGCCGATGAATATGCTATCGATAAAGTCGGTGCCCGCGAAACCTTGTTCGGCCCTGAACCCGCTATGGAGGAAGAAGATGTTTACGAAGGACCTTGGACACCTGTAAGGTTGAAATCATGATTATATGGATACGCAACATAGTCGTAATTTTTGTTCTACTCAGCATTGCCTATGCGGTCTTGTCCATTAAGGCACGGATGGTACAGCGGGCAAAATTGGATGCAGAGTACAATGCGCCCGACACATCCAAAGACATCGCGGTGAGCAAGGATGAATATATCGCCAAGGGTATGCAAAAATACGGCAAATCTTATCGCCCGAAATTAATCTTCGGCGTCTATCTGGTGCCACTGGCTATAATGGCCCTATTGATTTATTTGATCCAGTACACTTAGGTGCTCATGGTTAGGAGAACGACATGAAATGGTTTAAACGCATTCTGGTTTTAACGCTATTGCTCATCACAGCTATTCTCGTGCATTATTATCTGCCCCAGCGCGACATTGTTAAAATTGTCGGCACAGAAGTTAAGCGCATGGACATTACCAAAGGCTCGCCGTTTTGGGACAGCCCTGATGTGGGCACTAATGATGAAGCCACCCGCGATGTGCGGTTTATTTCCACCGTGCGCGAAAACGGCAAGACGCGGGTTTACCGTAATGAGGATACGGGCTGGTCATTTCCGTTTTATCTAAAATTTGATAGCTCTGACCTGGACGCCAAAGCCAAAGAAATGACCGATAAGGAGGGGCAATACGTCGCCGTCACCCATTATGGCTGGCGGATAAAATTGTTTTCAATCTGGCCAAATGCGACCAAGATTAAACCCGTATCCGGGCCGGATGCGCTGTTGATTCCGTGGTTTAACATCGTCTTTCTGTGCATATTAGCATTCATTTTCATCAATATATGGCTGGCGCTGCGCCGCTTTAAAAAGAAACGCATCGACCCTATAGCCGAGAAAATCGAAGACGTGGCAGAAGAAGCCGGCGAAGAACTTAGCAAAGGCGGCAATGCCGTCAGCAAGTTTTTCCGGCGCTGGTTTGGGACGACTAAGGACACTAATCAAAACCTTCCCCCAAAAAGTATTCCCGGCAATAATGGCACCGATAATGATGCTACCGGGAAGAATAAAACCAATAAAACATGAT
>JALSHE010000076.1 GCA_026982415.1 Robiginitomaculum sp. | reverse complement strand
TCGACTAAGTGCAATCGCTCTGGCTTGCCCATATGGCGCCAAGCATTTATCAGCCAAAGCCCCAAGACCTCGCCGAACATTTGCGATATTTCCGGGGCGGTGATGAAGTCCCCGTCTACCCCTAATGGATCGCGGGTCGGGTAATAGCCCTGCTTGGGATCAAGCAAACACCAGCTCATATAACTGGCCACACTCAAAGGGCCGCTGGTCTTGATATGAGCGAGAATAAAGCTCTTGAGCTCACGCATTTTATTTGTCGTCTTCTTCGGCAGGTGGCCATTCAGGCAATACGGGCGCACGTTTGGACGCCCACAAAATTACCAGCACACCAATGATGACCATGGGCAATGAATAGGTCATACCGCGTGTTAGTGGGCCAAACAGTGCCGCATCCGGTTCGCGGAAAAACTCTACGAAAATACGGAAACTACCATACATCATAAGGAACATCCCTGTCGCAAGCCCTGGTCTAGTTAGGATTTTAAACTTGCGCGACGCAAACCACAACACCGAGAATATCACTAACCCCTCAAGGAAAGCTTCGTATAACTGGCTCGGGTGTCGCGGGTTGAGCCAATAGCTATCGCGCATAAAAATAACAGCCCACGGCATATCGGTCTCGCGGCCATAGAGCTCTTGGTTTACAAAATTGGCCAAGCGCACCAGCCCAATACCTATGGGCGCAGAGATTGCCAAAATATCAGCGACCCGTATCAGCTTTAACTTGCGCGACCGTGCCAAATATATGGCCGCCACACACACGCCAAGGAAACCGCCGTGAAAGGCCATACCGCCTTCCCATACTTTCAATATGCGGGCAGGATTTTCCATATACGCGCCCAGATCGTACAACAAAATAAACCCGATACGCCCGCCAATGATAATCCCGAGCAGGCTGAAAAACATCAAGTCTTCAAGGTTGCGCTTGCTGGGTACCAATACGGGCTCGCCGCTCGCATTCGGGTTTTGCCAAATGCTTTGGTTGGCACTACTACGTTTGGCATAGAAATACGCCCCGAACAGGCCGACAATATAGGAGATACCGTACCATTTCACCGACAAAGGTCCGATCGAGAAGGCTTCGGGTTTCAACCAGCCTGGAAATTTTATTGCGCCAATTAATTCCGAGGTTAGCGCTAGGGATAGTTCTGGGGAAAATTCCAACAACATTGCACACTCTATCTATTTCATTTTTCTTGTACCGTGTTATACTGTGAATACGTTTTAGCCAACAACAAATCTGGAGACCCCCGATGCAGACCAAATCCCCCGCCTTCGACGATCTGGCCAATCTCATGACCAACGCATTTGGTGCCGTCAAGGGTGTCGGCGACGAGGTCAAGGCCGCAGGCCGCGCTAGGGCGGAGGCGTTTATCGCAGACATGGACCTGGTCAGCCGCGACGAATTTGAGGTGGTAAAAATGATGTCAGCAAACGCCCAGACAGAAATCGCCGAACTAAAAGCAGAAATCGCCAAGCTAAAGGCGCCGCCAAAAAAACGCGCAACTAAGTCTAAAATTAAAGCTAAGAAATAATTTTACTGGTTTCTTCAGTCTCTATTACCCAAACAAAAAAACCCGCCGGAGTTTTCCGACGGGTTTAAAGATATTAGTTGCGAGAATGTTTATTTCTCTGTGTGCTCCATGGCACCATTAAGAGCAACCATTGGGATGGTGATCGTGCCAGGATATTTATATAAAGCACCCGTCATGGCATCAACGCCGAGGCCAATAAACCCGCCAGCAAGAACATTGCCTGCCGTTGAAGCTTCATATTTGGAATCTACAGTGATTGACGCATCTTTATATCCGGCTTTGTTGCAATCAATATTGATTACCTTTTTGCTACGAGGCAAAGAAAGTGTTGCTGGCGAAGTGAATGAGGCGTTTACTGTACCATTTTCTCCGCCGGTAATTAAACAGCTGGCTTCTGTAACGTCACCAGTATTAAAATCAATGGACTGGTTCGTGCCGTTCACGATAGTTGAACAGGCTGGTAAAAATGCCATTGCTGATGCGACAAGCACTAAAGATAATTTATTTTGAATTTTCATTTGGACCCCCAAAAAATAATGTTTATGATGCGCGTACAAATAGAGCACTTAATGCACCGAGTAAAGACAAAAAGGGTAGTGATATCGGAGTTGTGTATTTAATCACTATCTATTTCTTGGACAAAATAGTCGTAAACTCTGCAATTGCCTCCGCGATATCTTTTGGGTGCGAGAGCGGGAGCATGTGTCCGATGCCGTCTATGGGGACTAGTTTTGCGCCCTCGATCACCTCGCTGAGATTAACGCCAACTTTATAGGGCACCAATGGGTCTTTTGTACCGTGGATGACCAATGTCTGGGTCTTTATATCTCCCGGCGATAAATCTCTGGGGGTGAGTGCATTCATCTCGCCGCGAAATGTGTCCAGTGTTCCGGGCATAAGTAGAAGACTTCTTTGATCGGCGACCCATTTTGGTGGCATTTCTTCTGCGAACCTTGCCGAGATGGAGAGCTTGGTCAGTAAGCCGCCGAGCAATGGCAAACGCATGGCCCATTCTGCGGCTTTCATACCGTCTCGAGCGCCTTCTATTTTCATAGACGGGCCAACAGCCGCCAGAAGCACGATGAACGGGGTCTCGGCTTTGCGGGCAGTTTTGGAAGATTGCACCACGCCCCCGCCAAAGGACCAGCCGACCAAGGCTGGGCTCTTCAACCCCAATACCGCGATGAGGGCATCCAGTTCATCCGCATTGGCCTGCATGGTGAAGGCTGCACCCGTTTCGCGACGCGACGAATGACCATAGCCGACCCTATCATACCATGTAACGCGGAAGCCCTTGGCGGCCAACGCATCCACCAGTTCCGGCCAATCATTGGCACTGCCAGGTAGTCCGTGGACCAGCACAATGTCTTGGCCTGCACCCTTGGTAAATGTGTTAATTTTTGTGCCGTCCGGCAAAGTGATAATTGTCCCGGACGCAGGTGGTTTTGGCGGGGGCAATATTCTTCCTAAAACTGTCAACACGACCAACAGCACTATAATTGCTATAATTATTTTCAACACCATTTTCATAATTCCCCCTGAAAAACATCCACAAAAAAACGGGCGCTTACGGCCCGTTTATCTTGTCTTTAAATTAAGGGGAAAGCAACGCTCTAATGGTCGACGTTTCTCCAAACTTCTTTGTAGGTCATGAACAGCAACAGTGCGAAAATGAACAGGAACAAGAATGTGGCAAAACCGACTTTCTTGCGGACTTCCATTTTAGGGTCACCTGCCCATGCCAAAAACTCGACGACATCCCGCGCCATTTGCTCAGTGGTGGCTTTGGTGCCGTCTGCATATTCTACCGCATCCTCAAACAATGGCGGCGCCATGGCGATCTGGTTGCCGGGAAAATATTTATTATAATTCGTACCTTCGCTGAGTTTAAAATCGTGCGGTACATCCGTATATCCTTTAGCCAGCAAGGAATATACATAATCCACACCCCCAACCCGCGCCGGTACAATCAGGGATAAATCTGGTGGCACTGCCCCACCGTTAGAAGCAGCCGCCGCAATAGCATTTGGGAAAATATCCGGGAACCCGTCAGCGGGAATGCCAGGGCGCTCTATAGGATCGCCACTATCTTGGTCAAGATCGGTGATCTCCCATTCTTTGGCAAAAGCCTTAACAACCGGATTGTCATTCGGGTTTGGGTATTTTGCATCATAGAACGGCCCGCCTTTTTCGCCAAGATGACGAAAAGCCAAATGCTCTAGCGCATGACACGACGAGCAGGTTTCTTTATAAACCTGATACCCGCGTTGCATGGCTAGACGGTCATAGGTGCCGAACGGGCCAGTAAAACCCCATTTCTGGGCTTCTGGCTTAGCTTCTGCGCCACCTGCAGCTGAAGCGTTCAGGGAGCCCGCGAAAAGCGCTGTAGAGACAAGGGCAATCGCGGCAAATGTCTTGGTCATAGTTTTCAGCATTATGCGTCTCCCGATAATACGGCTTTGGTAATCGATTCTGGCAATGGCTTCGTCTTCTCAATCCAGCCCATAACAGGTAGAATTGGAATGAAATATGCAAAATAGTACAAGGTGGATATTCGCGACAACCATTTAAAGGTCATACCGTGTTCACCAATCGGGATTGCTATTGCATCAGGTGCTTTGGCACCACACCACCCCAATATAAAGCCGTTAATCAAAAAGATAATAAAGAACCATTTTGTAATGGGGCGGAAACGCATAGAGCGCACTTTTGACGTGTCTAGCCACGGCAAAACAAACAGAACGGCAATAGCACCAAACATCAAAATAATACCCAAAAGCTTATCCGGCACCGCCCGCAAGATAGCATAGAACGGCAAGAAATACCATTCTGGTACAATATGCGGCGGTGTTTTCATGGGATCGGCTCGCTGGTAGTTATCCGCATGACCAAGAGCGTCAGGTAGATAGAATACGAATAGAGCAAATATCATCAGAAATACGGCAATCGCAAACGCATCTTTCATGGTATAGAAAGGATGGAACGGCAATGTGTCCGACTTCGACTTAGGCTCAATCCCAATCGGGTTGTTTTGCCCTACATGATGCACGGCCCAAATATGAAGCCCTACCAGAGCCGCAATAACGAATGGCAACAAATAATGAAGCGAGAAAAAACGCTGCAATGTCGGATTTCCAACTGAATAGCCACCGAGCAACCATTGCTGTAAGCTCTCACCCACAATCGGTATAGCTCCAAAGAATCCCGTGATCACAGTCGCACCCCAAAAGGACATCTGCCCCCATGGGAGAGTATAGCCGAGGAAGCCCGTAGCCATCATGGCTAAATAAATCAGACAACCAATAATCCAGAGAAGCTCGCGCGGGTTCTTATAGGAGCCGTAAAACATGCCCCTAAACATATGAATATAGACGGCCAAAAAGAACATAGACGCACCAACCGCATGCATAGGCTGTAACAACCACCCGAACGGCACATCGCGGCGAATACGCTGCACACTGTCAAACGCCAAATCAACATGAGGCGTATAATGCATTGCCAAAATAATGCCGGTAATGATTTGCGCCACAAGGCACAAAGTCAAAATACCACCAAATGCGTACCAATAATTCAAGTTACGCGGGCTTGGAAAGCCCATAAAATCAACGCTCATGCGTATTATCGGCAAGCGCTTATCAAGCCAGCGTTCAGCCGCATATTTCGGCTCATATGTCGAAGGTCCACTCATAGCTTTATCCTACCTTAATTACTGTATCGGAAATATAGGTGTATTTTGGTATCACCATATTCTTTGGAGCCGGACCTTTACGAATCCGACCGGAAGTATCGTAGTGCGAACCATGACACGGACAATACCACCCGTCAAAATCCCCTGCTTCACCTACAGGTATACAGCCAAAATGCGTACACACCCCGACCATAACCAACATATGCTTATTGATCTTGCCCTCCGGGTTAGCGACAAAACGCGCATCATCTGTTTCCGGATCGGGTAGAGAGGCAATATCTACCGCATCAGCCTCATCGATTTCTTTTTGCGTCCGATAGCGAACAAAAACAGGTTTGCCGCGCCAAAGGACTTTCAATTGTTGACCTTCGGAAACTTTAGAAAGGTCAATTTCAATAGACCCGGCAGCACGCGTATCACCAGCCGCACTCATTTGCGATACCAATGGCCAGGCAAATGCCCCGCCGCCAACGGCAGCCGCAGCGGCTGTGGCTATGTAAATAAAATCTCGGCGTGTGGGTTCGCCCCCCTCGCCGATATGATTCTCGTCAGACTTATCTGTATCAGACATGTTCATCCTTTTATTTTTACGGAAATCGTACTACACAATGACCTAGGTCAAGCATACGAATATCCCCCTTTCACAAACCTGTGGCATATTGCCGCAAATTTATATTTACTTAGTCGGTTGTTTAAGGGAATGCCTAGCAAATACCAAGTAAATATCTACACTTAATTGAAAGAAATTGATGAAAATTGTCCTGTACCAGCCAGACATAGCCCAAAATCTAGGTGCCGCCATGCGGTTATGCGCATGTTTTGACGTTTCCTTGGCAGTAATAGAGCCGTGCGGCTTCCCCCTCACCAATAAAGCCCTACGCAGAACCGCTATGGATTACGCCGCAAACATAGAACTGATTCGCTATAAAAACTGGACGGAATTTGTGGAAATGCAAGCTGAGGACGGCGGGCGCATCGTCCTTTTAAGCACCAAAGCCAGCACCCCTATCACAGACTTTGAATTCCGCGCCAACGACACGCTCCTGTTTGGCCGTGAAAGCGCTGGCGTGCCCGACAAAGTCCACGCTGCCAGCCACGCCCGAGTCCATATTCCAATTAACAAAAATACCAGATCCCTAAATCTGGTCAGCAGTGCAAGCATTGCTTTATTTGAAGCCTTGCGGCAGACGGCCTGAAACGAGGGCCTGAAGGCATACCAAACGCCTTCAGGAAAACCATATTGCGAAAAACACTTATTGCGGCTAGTGTTTATGAAACAAAAATAAAACCAACCGTTAGTATTGGGAATATCATGAAAAAATGGGGAATTCGTCTCGCCGCAGTTTTGGTTGTTTTAGCCATCTTGGGCTTTGTGTTTAAGGAGAAAATTGTTTTTGCCTTGATTAAATCAAATATTGCACCCACACAAAATTTTTCCAGTTTCACACCACCGCCCGCACCCGATTATGCTCTCGACAGCACCTGGGCAGCCCTCCCGCAAACCCAAGACGGATCGGGTTTCACACCAGAGGAACTTACCACCAGCGCTCAGGCACGCGATACGGCGGTTTTCTTTATTCACCCAACCACATATTATTCGAAAGCAGGGTGGAATGCGCCCTTGAACGATACCGAAGCGCGCATGGTCATTGACGATTTGGTTATGCCGGGTCAGGCAAGTGCATTTAATCTATGTTGCGGTATTTATGCGCCCTATTACCGTCAAGCAACGTTGTGGTCTTATTGGGTGCGCGAAACATCTGGTCAAGACGCACTGGATTTGGCTTACGGGGATGTGGAGCAGGCTTTTGATGCATTTTTGATGCGCATTGGTTCGCGTCCATTTGTTTTGGCAGGGCACAGCCAAGGCGGGCATCATCTCGAAACTCTGCTTATCAAGCGGATTAGCGGTACGGATTTACGCAACCGCATGATAGCAGCCTATCCCATCGGGATTGCCATTAACCCCACAACCTTTGCCAAACGAGCGCCGGATATTCCGGTATGTACAACTGCCACACAAACCGGATGTTTTGTCACATGGAACAGTCGGGGAGCTAAATCTGACATATGGGACGATATGCACGGCGCAGTGTGCGTAAACCCGCTTAGCTGGGCGGCGGACAAGAGCGCGGTGAATGCGAAACAAAACCCCGGCTCATTGGCTGTCGGCGAACAGACCCGTTTGGACACGGGTGTCACGGGCGCTCAATGTCTTGACGACAGGTTACTCGTCGGGGAGTTTCAAACCGATATTTATGAAGGCTTAAAACTAAGCTGGGGGCGGGATAATTATCACGTATTGGATTACGGCCTGTTTTATGCCAGCATTCGCCAAAATGCGATGACCCGCGTCCAAGCTTATAAAGATAACTCTACCCCTTAGACGCCACCCAATCATCAACGCGTTCTTCCATAATTGATAGCGGAACCGGGCCCGAGCTAATGATGACATTGTGGTATTCTCGGATGTCGAATTTATCGCCCAATTTGGCTTTGGCATCTTCGCGCAGGGCTAGGATTTTTATCATACCAATTTTGTAAGCAGTCGCCTGCCCCGGCATGATAATATAACGCTCAATGGCCTTGATACAGTCGTTTTCCGGGTTGGGGGTATTTTTCGTGAGATAATCAATGGCTTGTTGGCGCGTCCATTTTTTATCGTGGATACCCGTATCAACAACCAAACGTGCAGCCCGCCACAGCTCCATGGCAAGCCGTCCGAAATCCGAATAAGGGTCTTCGTAAAAGCCCATCTCTTTGGGCAGATATTCAGAGTACAAACCCCAGCCTTCAGAGTAAGCCGTGAAGCGTCCGTATTTACGAAATTTCGGCACGTTCTCAAGTTCCATCTGAATGGCGATTTGCATATGGTGACCGGGTATGCCCTCGTGGTAGGCCAAAGCCTCCATCTGGTATTTGGGCATGTCGGTGATTTGGTATAGATTAGCATAATATGTGCCGGGCGTAGAGCCGTCTGCGGAGGGTTGATTATAGAAAGCTTTGCCCGCAGATTTTTCGCGAAATGCCTCGACTTTTTTGACGACGAGACCCGCCTTTGGCTTGACGATAAACACTTCATCAAGTCGGGTTTCCATAATGTCTATCATCTTGGTTGCGTCGGACAAATAGGCGTCCCTGCCGGCGTCGCTATCTTCGTAATATTGCGCCGGGTCATTTTTGACCTTGGTGAAAAACTCTTGCAATGTGCCTTTAAACCCAACTTGCTTCATGATAGCGCGCATTTCATTGTGGATACGAGCAACCTCGGACAGGCCGAGATCGTGGATTTCTTTGGCCGTCATATCCGTTGTCGTCATGCGCTTGAGCCGCATTGCATAATACTCCGCGCCGTTCGGCAAACGCCAAACACCGTCGTCTGTGGTCGCCTTGGCTTGCATAACCTCCATCTCGGCAATCAGGTTTTCATAGGCCGGTTTGAAGGATGTTTTCAGGGCAGTTATAGCACCTGCATAAAGCTTCTCGCGTTCCTCATCAGTTATATCTAGCTTGTCAATTTTCTTCTTGAAATCTGCCAGTATTGTCGACAAATCGCCTTTGGTAAATGGCTCGCCTTTAATGATGTTTTTAGCATCACGGATAACATGATCATAAACATAAAGCGGCGGCTGAATGCCTTTGGTTGCTCTGGCTTTTTCGCTCTTAACATGGGTACCAAGATATTCTTTCACGCCGTTTAGCCGCGCAATATAAGCCTCGGCATCGCTCAGTGTATCTATGCGGTGACGGTTGATGAGGAAAGACGGAATGGTTGATTGCACACCAAACATTTGGTTGAATTTATAACCATAATCCCACCAACGCGCACCGTCAATTTCGTTTTGCGCCTGAATTTCAAACAAGCGGTAAGACAATTGATGATCCGTGTCCAAATCTTCGAGTTTAAAATTTGCACGCATATGCGCCAAGTTGCGACTAGTCTCGTCGGTTTGGTCAAGACTAAATGCTTTGCTCGGGTCGTTCCACTTATCATAATCTTTCTTGATACCCAGCGTTGTTAGTTGCTGCGGATATTTATTCAGCCCGTCCATAAACACGGTCTCGAACCATGCGTCCAATTTCTGGTTTATGTCTTGCGTATCCATTTGGGTTACGGCAGCTTTGGTTTTAGTCGCAGGTTTATTTTCGCTTTGCGAGCAAGCGCTTAAAAATACGGGCAGCGCCAAAACGCAAGCCGAGAGTATCAAATATTTTTTCATAATAATATCCTTTTTGACATTAGCCTTTTTGAGTTTCTGAAATCCATTCGCCCACCAATTCTTCGAGCAAGGATAATGGCACCGAACCATTAGCCAATACCACATCGTGAAATTCACGAATGTCAAATTTATCACCCAGCTCCGCCTGTGCGTATTTTTTCAGGTCGCCAATTTTCAACATACCAATCTTATAAGCGGTCGCTTGTCCCGGCCAAACTATATAACGATCGACTTCCGAACGAATGTCCCCCTCCGGATTGGCGATATTTTTGAGCATATATTGAACCGCCTGTTCCCGCGTCCATTTTTTTGAATGAATGCCCGTATCAACTACCAAACGTGCGGCGCGGAATATCTCCATAGAGAGCCGCCCGAAATCATTATAAGGATCCGTATACATACCAAGCTCGGCGGGCACACTTTCCGCGTAAAGCGCCCAGCCCTCAATATAGGCCGTATGTCCGCCCTGCTTCCTAAATTGTGGAATACCGTCCAGTTCCATAGCAATCGCTATCTGCATATGGTGGCCGGGTATGCCCTCATGATAGGCCAAAGCCTGCATCAAATATGTCGGCTGATCGCGCACATCTTTAAGGTTGATAAAATATGTTCCGGGGCGCGACCCGTCCAGCGACGGTTGGTCATAAAATGCACCAAAGGCAGACGCTTCGCGGAACGGCTCTACCCGTTTGACAACCATATCGGCCTTTGGCTTGGTGATAAACAAATCGTCAAGCTTGGCTTTCATATCATCGATAACCGCCGTGGCTTCGCGCATATATTGCGCCCGCCCCGCATCATCATTTGACAGCATAAACTGCGCATCCGTGCGCAAGAAGTTATAGAAATCTTGCAAGCTACCTTCAAACTTGACCTGCTTCATGATCTTACGCATTTCGCCTTGAATACGCGCAACCTCGGCAAGACCAATATTATGAATTTCCTCCGCCGTCATTTCTGTAGTGGTATAATAATTCAGCCTGGATTGATAATAGGCGGCACCGTTCGGTAGCTTCCACGCCCCATCATCAGATGTTGCATTTTTTTCGTGGGCGCCAAACATGGCAATCAAGCTTTCATACGCCGGCTGTACCGAACTTAACAAAGCGTCTTTGGCTTGCGCAACCAAGGCATCTTTATCGGCTCCGCTAACATCCTTCAGACCCGTTATTTTCGCTTTAATATCGGCGTAGAGCGGGCTATCCTTACCGTCCGTAAACGGCGCCCCCGTAATAACATTGCGCGATGATTTAATCAGTTTCGCATACACAAATTTCGGCAAGATTACGCCATCCGCCGCCTGAGCTTCGGCGCGGGTTTGATATTGCCCCAAATAGCGCTTTGCCGCAGCCAGCCGCGCAATATAAGCGCGGGCATCATCTAGGCTATTAACGCGGTGGAAATTGACCATAAAGGTCGGAAACTCGCTGTGCGGCCCCGCCATGTGGTTAAACACATAATCATGGTTTTCGAATTTTTTGGCCGCCTTATAAACATCTCCGTTATAGCCAAACAAACGGTAGGAGATTTTGCCCTGACGGTCGAGGTTGGCGCGGTTAAATTTCGCTTGCATTGCCGCGACATTTTCCATTGCCGTTGCATAGTCTTCGTCTAGCGCGGCTTGCGATGCATCATCAAGTTTATCCAAACCATCCTTCAACCCGAAATAAGTCTGCTTGGTCGGAGAACTTGCCAAATCTTCTTGGTAACGGGCCTCAAACCAATCATTGATCTGCTGGTTTTGCGATTGCGTTTTTTTCGACTTCGGTGAATTATCTGGGGAACAAGATAACAAGCCGCCAACTATTAAGGCTCCAACAAATGCGCTTTTTAGTCCTATGGTCATCAACCGTTTCAACATATTATTCCCATATCCAAATTATTATTTGGCGTACAGTATATAATTATCGACAAAAGAAAAGAGCTAGTCTGTGTTCTTTCCACCAAAGATGATAGAATATGCGGCCGCTTTATATACGGCTTCAGTCGTTGTCCGCGCCCGTAGTTTTTTGCGGGCATTTTGCAAACGTAACTCTATGGCTCGTTGTTTTAAGCCCAATTCCGAAGCTATATCTGCCGTCGTTTTTCCGACCGCCATACCCTCAAGCACGGCTTTTTCCTTTTCCGTGATTTTAAAATATTGCTTCAAAAATCCGTGTTTCCTGATAGCACTGTGAAAATGATGCCCTAAATCAAGATAGAATTGCTCACTATATGGCTGGGCTTCTGGAACGCCCAGAAAAGTTAATGCACAATACCCACCGGTGCCGTCGTCGGGCATCACCGGATAAATCATCATTTCATGCCACTGATTTTCAATTATACCACCGAGATATGGATTGTTATAATAGATTGTATCTTTATTGGTAAAGTACTCCTGTAAATCCATCAAAACAGGTTCGGTTATTTTGGGAATTAGCTCCACAACAGGATCGGTATTTGTACCCCCATTTTTCCAATAATATTTGGTCACAGAATCGGGCATAGTTGTGCCCGAAACCTCATCGCCGCGAATATAGGAATTGCGATGCAGTAAAAACGTGTAAGCAATATGGGCACATGCCCTATCATTCAACACCGCTTGCAAGCGAAACAACGCCCCGCGCAAAGAGTTGGCTTTGGCCAATTGCGAGTCAATTTTCTTGAATAATTTTTTATAGACCAAAAGCTTTATTCCTTCGGTATACCGCATTACCATTGAATTGTACGGTATACCGTAGTTGACTATTGTTGATTTAGCAAATAAATTATTTCTACCCTTGTGAAGCAAGGGCAGGTTGCCAACTTTATGATCTCATTAACAACGGGGCGACTAGGCACTTTCGGAGAAATCATCTAATTTCTCCGAAAGTTTTTAAAAGTTCCGATAGTGACAACATGACTAAGTTTGCCAACAGGAAACGACTGCAGCTAGCTTTTGTATTTGTCCTTGTTCTATAATTATCTGTCCGTTCTTTGTATATTGAGCCAACTTTCTGGGGCCGTGAAACACTCCCAACTGGCCATCGGGATACTCGTGTATGCGGACTTTGGCTTTGACAAAATGATAGCGGTGAGACGCTTGGGGCAATTGTAATGACATGGTTTTATAGCGCACGGTGTTATCATTCCCCACAACCCGTTCGCTTTGCACGCAGAGTATATCGCGTAGCAGAGCCTTGTCCTTTATTTCAACAAATCCGCTCATCCCGTCTTCGGGCAGAACTGCAAACCGTTCATTGTGATCTGGTACATACACGTCGCTCAGCCCATAAAAACCTCCCAAAAGGAAACTTACATAAACCGGACAGATAAAGTGCTACATAAACCGGACAATTAGAGTGCTAGCTACAAAACCGATGAGTTGGTATTGCAAAATCGAATTCCCTAACATAGTATTAACCCGTATTCGGGGTGCGAAATGGTTGTTTACCGTTTAAAACTAACAATAAACCGACCAAGCCTCCGCTAAAATTCGCAAGGGTAAACGTATGGCCGTTGACCTCTTTTGCGCAAAGGGAGGGCACTTATGTCTGTAACAACCAAATCCAATCTATCTCTGAAATCCGTGCTGGCTGCAAGTTGCACAGGCTTCGCCCTGCTCATAGCAATAGACGCAGGGGCGGCGGATAAAGCTTCGAATGCTCAGGCTATGTCGGAAATGGCGCTGGAAATAGCTGCCATGGAGGCACAATTTGATGCCCAGATTGCAGCCATGAAGCAACGCATGACAAAGCTGGCTGGCTCCACAGGCACAATAACAGACATACCCGAACCAGCAGACGCGGTAACGACCGACAAACCCCTATTCGCGCCCAATGTTGGCAACGGGTGTAATAACGGTAGTGGTGCCAATTCTTTGCAATGCGGTGATAATGCCGATGCATCTGGAAATTGGTCTACAGCAAGTGGCGACTATGCCGTAGCTTCGGGTAATTTTTCCACTGCCCTTGGGGCTTCCGCCACTGCGGCGGGTAATGCTTCCACAGCTGTTGGGCGCTCTGCCAGTACGGCGGGCGCACAATCCACAGCCCTTGGGCAAAGTTCCAGTGCGGGGGGTGCACAATCCACAGCCCTTGGTGCGAATTCTATTGCTAGCGCGAATTTTGCAACTGCTGTTGGGCAAAGCGCCGATGCTACAGGGGGCAATTCTACGGCTCTGGGGGGTAATGCCCAAGCAATTGGTAATTGGTCTACGGCACTTGGTTATTCCGCCGAAGCGGCTAGTGAAAGAGCCACGGCAATTGGTTATAATTCGGGCGCATGGGGTGCGCGCACTACGGCTATTGGCATGTATAGCGATGCCGGAGTTTCCGGTGTAAGCATAACGGACGCCGCCGCCATCGGCTATGATGCCGATGCCACAGGTTCGTGGTCCACGTCTGTGGGTGCTTCCTCCGATGCTACGCAGAACTATGCTAGTGCATTCGGGTATAATGCCCAGGCCACGGCTCAGCAGTCCACATCTGTGGGTGCTAACTCTAATGCCGCACAGACCCGTGCCAGCGCATTTGGGGCTTATGCCAATGCCACGGGTGTGAACTCCACCTCTGTAGGTGCTTGGTCCGATGCCACGCAGAGCAATGCCAGTGCATTCGGGTATAATGCCGATGCCACGGGTGTGCAGTCCACATCTGTGGGTGCCTGGTCCGATGCCGCGCAGAACTATGCTAGTGCATTCGGGCGTAGCGCACAGGCCACGGGTGTGCAGTCCACATCTGTGGGTGCTTATTCTGATGCGACTATGGATTATGCCACCGCACTTGGTGGTCGGGCGCAGGCTACCGGGATTGGTGCGACGGCTATTGGGGCGGGTGAATTTGACGCCGAAGCCGCCAATGCCTCTGGCCTTGGGTCTGTTGCCCTTGGTGGGGCGACTTATGATGGGGCGGGTGTGCTTCAAGTTGACGGGGCCGAAGCCA